>JAFRAB010000001.1 GCA_017405675.1 Erysipelotrichaceae bacterium | reverse complement strand
AGACAAAACTACTGAAGCGTATAGTAAATGGAAGATATTTTGTTGAATTATGCTTTTATTTTTGCGTCTATTTCATCCCACCAACTTGGTTTCCACCAACTTCTCCACCAATTTCCATCCCACCAACTATTTTAGAGAACCGAGATAAACAGTATTTTTTCAGAAATGAAATAATAGATTGGGAGAACCAGAAATGAATTTAAAGAGTTCTAAGTGGATCAGAGAACCGAAACAGTATTGCATCGGTGAAGACACAATAGAAATAACAACACAACCGCATACTGACCTGTGGCAGAAGACGTATTATCATTTTGTGAATGATAATGCTCCGGCGCTGCAGATTAACTCATCTGAAAAGTATTTCTCTTTTACGGTGAAAACGGATTTTACCGGCAGTCATCACCGCTTTGACCAATGCGGAATTGTCATGTATCTTGATTCCGAAAACTGGCTTAAGGCATCAGTTGAGTATGAAAACGGGATGTTTCAGCATCTTGGTTCAGTGGTAACTAACGGTGGATATTCAGATTGGGCAACTACAGAAATACCCGCCAGTGTGAACCATGTGGTACCGTTTAAGCCGCAGGGAAGATGATTTCTGTGTTGAGTGTTCAAATGACGGGATAAACTTTTCTCAGATGCGCATATGTCACATGGAGAAGGCAAATGGTGAAGTATCATTTGGCATTTATGCCTGCAGTCCTGAAGATTCAAGCTTTAAGGCGGTGTTCTCTGACTTCAGTTTTGGCGAATGTCAATGGAAAGCTCATGATGGACAGCAGCCTGATTAAAACATTTTCAGTGTCTAGACAGTAATTTATAATCAATTAATTGGGCAGAATCTTTGAGCGGATCCTGTCCTTTTGTTAAAATGAATATATTGTTGTTCTTTGACATGGAAAAGAAACAGATATGTAAGTCTTTACTAGCGCCAAGCACCTATAAAGAGAGGTTAACGAGGATAAGGGTTATCGAGATATTCGGCGGACGCCCTTACGTATGGTCCAATGCGAACATGAAGGCAAATATGAGAGTAATCTCAAAACAGATTCTTCATGATGGATTTACCGCCAGGTAATTAAAAAAGAAAGTTGAGAAATTATACATATGTGTGGAATTATTGGATATGTTGGAACCAATAACACCACGGATATTCTTTTAGATAGTCTGGAATTACTGGAATACCGAGGTTATGACAGTGCCGGTATTGCTTTTAATAGTGGGCAAAACATAAGTGTATATAAATGTCCGGGGCGTGTCAGCCAGTTAAGAGAAATGGTAGGAAAACAGTGTTCCACCTGTGGAATAGGTCATACAAGATGGGCTACCCATGGGAGTGTAAGCTATAAGAATGCTCACCCGCATACAAACGGGATGGTTACTTTGGTTCACAATGGTATAATAGAAAATTACAAGGAATTAATCAGTGAATACAAACTGCAGGATGAAATGGTATCCAGCGGTGACAGTGAAGTTGCAGCGATTCTTCTGAATCGCTTTTATGATGGCAGCAATCCGTTTCAAGCCATACAGATGATTACGGAGATCATTGAAGGAACATATGCCTTTGTGATTATGTTTGCGGATAGAAAAGACGAGATCTATGCGGTAAGACAGGTTTCGCCTATCATCTTTACGCATACTGAAGACGAATGCATCTTAGCCAGTGATCTGATGCCGTTATCACGTTTTTCAGACAAATACAGTGTTCTTCCTGAAAGAGCAGTTCTGAGGATGTCTAAGAATACCGGTATTACGGTTAAGGATTTTGATGGCAATCTGATCGACCCTGTTTACGATACAATGAACTGGAAAGTTGAACAGCTTGATCTGATGGGATATTCAACTTATATGGAAAAGGAAATATCTCAGCAACCTGATGTAATCTACCGGACGTTCGCTTCCCGAATCAGGGAGGGGCTTCCTGATTTTGAAAGTGATGGCATTGATGACGGTTTTCTTGCCGGAATAAAGGAAGTCAATATCGTTGCCTGCGGAACATCATATCATGCCGGACTGATTGGCAAGTATCTGATTGAAAAATATGCCGGTATCAGAACAAATGTGTATCTGGCCAGTGAATTCATATACTCTACTGTTCTGATGGATGAAAAATCAGTCTTGCTGGCCATATCGCAGTCCGGAGAGACAATTGATACCCTTGAGGCAATGAAAACAGCCCGAAAAAGGGGAATACCGTCTCTGGCAATAGTTAATGTAAAGGGATCATCAATCGCCTTGACAGCTAATTACTGCCTGTTTACAAATGCCGGGCCTGAGATCGCCGTTGCTTCAACAAAAGCCTATACCTGTCAGCTTACCGTACTGTATCTGCTGACAGTTAAACTGGGCTTATGCAACAGAAAGCTCTCAAAGGAAAATGCTGCAGCACTGATGAAGCAGTTGCAGAAAGTTCCGGCAGCCTGCAATGAAGTTATAAAGAAGAAAAAAGAGTATGAAGAGCTCTGTAATAATCTGGCTGGAGCTGAAAGCCTGTTCATGATTGGCCGAGGCCTGGATTACTATACTCTTCTGGAAGGTTCTCTTAAACTGAAAGAGATTTCTTATATCCATTCAGAGGCATATGCTTCCGGAGAACTCAAGCATGGACCGATAGCCTTAATAGACAGAAGTGTTCCGGTCATTGCTGCAGTTACTCAGGGGTATCTGCTGCATAAGGAATCTTCCAATATAAAAGAGGTACGAGCCCGTAATGCCAGGGCTTTTGTACTAATCAAGGAAGAATACGCCGGTCAGCTGATTCAGAAGGTACCGATGTATCTTCTGCCTGATCTGGATGATGACTTCATGACATTTCCATGTGTGATCGCCTTACAGTGGATTGCTTATTATTCAGCATGTCAGAGAGGTCTGAACGTGGATAAACCGCGTAATTTAGCTAAGGTGGTAACTGTAGAATAAAGTAAGATTCAGTGTTTCTTTTCCGGAAGAACAATCATTTAATCATTTTTACTGTATGATCAGGCTGATAAGTCTGAAATAAAGTAAAAATGCCTTAGTGAAAGGAGAACATATGACAAAGATCGTAGAAATGTTTGGCTGTAAAGTCTTTAATGATGCGGTAATGAAACAAAGACTTTCCAAATCAACCTATAAACAGCTGAACGAAACATTAAAAAAGGGTATGGATCTGAACAGTGACATTGCTGAAGAAGTGGCCAATGCCATGAAAGACTGGGCTATTGAAAACGGGGCTACTCATTTTACTCATTGGTTCCATCCGTTAAGTGGTGCGACAGCTGAAAAGCATGAAAGCTTTGTGTCCACAGCCGGAGGCGGCAAGATAACCCTGGAATTCTCACCCAGTAATCTGGTAAAGGGCGAAGCTGATGCTTCAAGCTTTCCATCCGGAGGCTTAAGAGATACCTTTGAAGCCAGAGGCTATACCGCCTGGGACCCGACTTCATATGCCTTTATAAAAGACAATATTCTGTGCATCCCTACCGTATACTGTTCTTACAGCGGGGAAGCCTTAGACCATAAGACACCTTTATTGCGCTCAATGGAAGCCTTGAATACTCAGGCTATGAGAGTGTTAAGATTATTTGGCAATGAAGATGTCGACCATGTCAAGGCGACCGCCGGAGCGGAGCAGGAATATTTCCTGGTTGCAAAGGAATACTATAATGCCAGAGAAGATCTGCAGTTTACCGGCAGAACCCTGTTTGGTGCACCATGTCCAAAGGGACAGGAAATGAATGACCACTACTACGGTTCCATCAAGATCAAGGTTAAGGAATTCATGCAGGATCTTAATGAGGAATTATGGAAATTAGGCATTCAGGCCAAGACGGAACACAATGAAGTGGCACCTTCCCAGCATGAGCTGGCCAATAACTTTCTTACGGTAAATGTTTCTGTTGACCAGAACAATCTGACCATGGAAATCATGAAGAAAGTTGCCCGTAAACACGGTCTGGAATGTCTGTTACATGAGAAACCTTTTGACGGAGTCAACGGCTCAGGAAAACATAATAACTGGTCGCTGAAGACGGATACGGGAGTCAATCTTCTGGACCCCGGTGATACACCGTCAGAAAATGCCCAGTTCCTGGTTTTCCTCTGCGCAGTTATCAAGGCTGTAGATGAATACCAGGATCTGATCAGAATATCCATTGCCTCAGCCGGCAATGATCACAGACTGGGAGCTTCGGAAGCTCCGCCGGCAATCGTTTCCATTTTCTTAGGAGATGAACTGACTGATATTCTTGAAAGTATTGAAAACGATACTGTTCCTTCAGACAGAAAAAGCGAACCGTTCATATTCAATGTGCATACCTTGCCGGCTTTCCCGAAGGATAATACGGACCGAAACAGAACTTCGCCTTTTGCCTTTACGGGAAATAAGTTTGAGTTCAGAATGCCCGGTTCAAGCGCTTCAATTGCCACGCCTAACACCATATTAAATACGGTGATCTGTGAGGAATTAAAGCAGTTCGCCAATGAACTTGAAAAGGCTGACGACTTGAATACTGCCATTAAGACCCTGATAAGAAAAACCATCAAGGAACACAAGAGAATCATTTTCAACGGTAACGGTTATGATGAAAGCTGGATCCATGAAGCTGAAAGAAGAGGTTTAAGCAATTACTGTACAACCCCTGATGCCTTAGCGCATTATCTGGATGAAAAGAATGTAAGGGTATTTACTGAAAACAATGTTTTAAGCGAAGCTGAATGCCGTTCCAGAAATGAAATATATCTTGAAAAATACTATAAGACCATAAATATTGAAGCCAGGACCATGCTGGATATGCTTAAAAAGGATATTCTTCCGGCAGCCTTAGTTTTTGAAAACAGGTTACTGGAAGCCGTTAACAGTGAAACAGGACTTGGACTGTCAGAAAACAGTTATGCCGCCAGAACCCTGAAAAAGGTGGCTGAGCTTACCGGCAACATAGCTGACTGCATAGAAGAAACGGAAGAAAAACTGTATTCAGTTTTGCCTGAGTCTTCACTTGATAAAGCTTACTATTACCGAGATATAATCATTCCGGTAATGAACAGATTAAGAAAGAACACCGATAGTCTGGAACGCATTACAGACAGAGCTTTATGGCCAATTCCTACCTATAAGGAACTGATGTTTGGTGTAGATTAATTGGCTCTCTAAAATAGTTGGTGGGAACTCCACTGAAGTTGGTGGGCAAGTTGGTGGACTAGCGATAAGAAAATGAAAGGACCAAGATGCGAAAATCGAGGTCCTTTTAACATGGAGAAAACTATTTTTTAATGTAATGTCCGCGCTTCTTACCGATT
>JAFRAB010000051.1 GCA_017405675.1 Erysipelotrichaceae bacterium | reverse complement strand
ATCCTCGTGTCGCTGGTTCAATTCCGGCCGGATCCACCACTTGAAAATAAAAGAACAGATGAATGTCTGTTCTTTTTTTCGTTTTCTTTGATCTGAATTGATTATTTATTATTCAGTCTTTCTGACACTTTAAGCAGCCAGGTAGCATTGACCATCAACTGTTCTCTTGTAACAGTTCCGTTAGCCAGTCCGGCAATGATCTGTTCATAGTCCTTTTTACTGCCCGGCATAAACAGTGATCCACCGGCTGCTGCTTCTCTGGCAGCGTCAGGACCCGGATACTTTGGATCCTTGGTCAGCATGCCTCCGCCAATAACCCAGTCAGTCATAACCAAACCGTTAAATCCCGCTTCACTACGCAGATATTCAGTCGTAAGAGCATATGATTCAGAAGTATGAGTACCGTTGAGCAGATTGTATGAAGTCATTACTGCAACCGGATCTGCTTCTTTTATGCAGATGCCAAACCCTTTCAGATAAATCTCTCTTAATGCTCTTTCAGATACCTCGGAATTATTGGCATAACGATTGGTTTCCTGATTGTTACAGGCAAAGTGCTTCAGTGTTACCCCGCAGCCCTTATGAGTCTGAACGCCAACCGTGATAGCCGCAGCAAGTTTACCTGACAATAACGGATCTTCAGACAGATATTCAAAGTTACGTCCGCAAAGTACATTTCTGTGAATATTCATACCTGGAGCAAGCCAGAGGTCAACTCCGAAGATCTTCATTTCCTTGCCTACTATGTCTCCGCACAGACGGGCAAAGTCACTGTTCCATGACTGGGCAATTGCCGTTTCAATTGGTAAGGCAGTGGTAAACTGTTCAAACAGCTTGCTGCCCTTTTTCAGTTTAGGCTTGCGGGTCATGAACCATTTTACTATTTTCGGCATAACATCCAGAATGCCTTCAGGAATAACGGACCCAACTGCGTGTTTACCCTTGTCGTCAACGATGTATTCTCTGGCAAGTCTTAAACCGGCAGGACCGTCAGCCATAATCAGATTACGGATCCCCTTGTGCTTCAGCATGTCAGTTGATTCACCGGCTGCACCCGGTACATTCTGGGATGCATTACCGACAATTGAGAGTATTCCGCCCTTAGGATCAAAGGCACCGACATTAAGATATGCCAGTTCCTCATCACTGAGTTCTCTCAGGCAGTCATAGATCTCTCCTTCATAGTCATAATTGACAGTCTGTTTTTCATATTCACCGAGATCAATTTTCTCTGTCGTTAATCCGGCTGTATCGAAATCAGCTGTTCTTTCATTTTTATAATCTTCAAAATCCGGCTTGCCGAAAAGGTTTCTTACTTTTTTCACTACGCAATCTTCATCTAACTCATAGACACCAATAGCCTTTACATCTTCACTGTTGTTTCCCATCAGCAACACATATCGGCCTTTTTCGAGAACGTAGTTTTCCGCTTCACTGTCATAGCTGGCAAAATCAGTAATATTGAAGCTGATTACAAGTTCATCATGCTGTCCGGGTTTCAGACATCTGGATTTCTTAAAGGCCACCAGCGATTTGATTTCCTTGTCCAGACGGCCTTTTGGAGCTGACAGATATATCTGTACTACATCCTTGCCCGAATAGTTACCAGTGTTTGTGACAACCACATCAACAACAAATATCCCTTTTATCAGTTTGACTTTTTTCACTGATGTTTCAAATTCTGTATAGCTTAATCCGTAACCAAAAGGAAACCGGGCTTTTTTGTTCACGGCATCAAAGTAGCGGTAACCGACATATATGCCTTCCTTATAACGGGTATCATCCTTATTTCCAAACTCAGTGAAATCACAGTAATCCTTGTAAGCTGCCCATGATGTTGTAAGTCTTCCCGAAGGATTCTGCTTTCCCAGCAGTATGTCAGCAAGAGCATGACCCGTTTCAACGCCTAACTGGGAAAGAACCAGAATATTATTTACGGAAAGTACCGGTGTCAGATCCACCGGACCTCCGGCATTGATTACCAGCATGAACTTATCATAATGTTCATTTAAGGCCAGAATATCTCTGGTTTCACTGTCAGTCAGCTGATAATCACCTTTAGTATCAGTGCGGTCATTACCTTCGCCGCTGATGCGTGAAAGAACATATATGGCAGCTTTAGCTGAAAGATCCAGTTCAATTTCATATTCCGGCTCTTTCATCACAGTTCCCATAGAAGCAATTATCACATTTGTTTTCTGGGCTTTTGCTTTGGCTTTGATTTCCTTATGGAAAGCTTCCTTTGCCTTGGCTTTAAAAGGTTCAAACAGCCCTGCCCATTGAGGATTGGTGATCCTGAATCCGGCCTTTATCAAACCCTCCTCGACATTAATGAAATAACGGGAATTGACTTCCCCGGATCCTGTGCCACCCTTGATGGTATTTCTGACGCCGTTACCGAAACAGGCAATGTCACATGGTTCTTCCAATGGAAAAGCACCGTTATGCTTAAGCAGTACAGTACACTCAGCCAGATACGGTCTTAACCGTTTCAGATGAGCTTCTTCATACAATTCAGTCATATTGTTTTCTCCTCGTGGTTATCTTTATTATATAACTTTTCCTGACTATATGACTAAAAAAGGAACCGCAGTTCCTTATGTTTGTTTATTCAGCATCCACGCCGTTCCACAGGCGGTAATATGTCTTCCTGTTTGCCAGCAGCTGATCGTGCGTTCCTTCTTCCTCAATGCCCTTACGGCCCAGAACTATGATCCTGTCTGAATTCTTTATGGTTGAAAGTCGGTGGGCAATGGTAAGAGTTGTTCTGCCTACTGACAGTTCTTTCAGACTTCTTTCAATCAGCAGTTCACTTTCCGTGTCCAGGGCGCTTGTAGCCTCATCCAGCAGCAATATCTTAGGATTCTTAAGGAATACTCGGGCTATGGCAATTCGCTGTTTCTGACCCCCTGAGAGCTTGACACCGCGTTCGCCTACGTATGAGTTATAGCCATCCTTGAGTTCATTTATAAATTCATCAGCTCCTGCCAGTCTGGCTGCTTCCCTGATCTGTTCAGGTGTGGCATTAAAATCACCATAGGCAATATTGTCATACACTGTACCGGAAAAAAGATAGACATCCTGCTGAACGATACCGATATTATCTCTTAAGCTCTTCAGCGTTACATCAGTAATGTTCTGACCGTCTATCAGAATGCTTCCGGCTGAAACATCATAGAAACGTGGAATCAATGAAGCAAGCGTGGTCTTTCCACCACCGCTTTCTCCTACCAGAGCCAGATTCTCACCAGGTTTGACTGTTAAGTTGAGATGTTCAAGAACACGGTTGCCGTCATCCGGATATTCAAATGTCACATCATCAAATCTGATCTCGCCTTCAGTAACCTTAAGTTCAGTTGCGTTCTCCTTATCCATGATGTCAATTGGAGAATCCAGCATTTCAAAGAATCTTTCAATGCCGGTAATACCTGACTGGAACTGTTCGGCAAATTCAACGATTCTTCTGATTGTTGCGATAAGACTCTGAACATAAAGAATATAAGCTACCAGATCAGCAGCAGTGATCTTTTCGTAAATCAGGAACATTCCGCCGGCCAGGATCGTTACGGAGTACATCAGACCGTCAAACAGTCTGGTAGACATGTTGTAATTGGCCATGGCGTAATAACGGCTGATCTTGATTTCCTTGAACTTCTGATTTCCCTGATCGAACTTGTCAAGTTCATGATCCTCTGCTCCAAAAGCCTTTACTACTTTATTGCCTAACAGAGAATCTTCAACCCGGGAATTAAGCTCGCCTATCTGCACACGCTGAGCCTTGGTGGCTACTCTGAAGCGGTGATTAAGCTTTATGGACACAATTACCATTATCGGCAGACAGGCAAATATGATCACTGTAAGCAGTACGTTGGCTCTGCACAGTATGGCAAAGGAAACGACTATCTTGATCAGGGCAATGAACATTTCCTCCGGGAAATGATGTGAGAATTCCGTGATGTCAAACAGGTCATTTGAGATCCTGCTCATGATCTGACCGATCTTGTTGTTGGCGAAGAAATTATCGCTCAGTCTTTCCAGATGAGAGAAGGCATCGCTGCGCATGTCTGTTTCAATGTAGACACCCATGATGTGTCCTCTGGAGCTCATGTAATAGTAAGCAATGGCATCTGTAAGTCTTAAGATAATATAGATTCCAGCCAGCTGCAGGATCCTGTTTACCGTCAGTACAGCCGGATCATTCATGGCTGAATCAGTCAGAAAATGCATGATTCGCGGCAGAACGATGTCGCATACCGTTGTCAGTGAAGCACAGAAAAGATCGAAGATCAGCATTCCCTTATATCTGAACAGATAAGGGCTGAATCTTTTCAGTAATTCCCAGCTGCTGTAAGTCTTGTTTTCGTTTCTGCTCATGGTGATTTCTCCTGACTTTCTGCATTATACACTAATATGCTTTCATAATCTATTCATTGGCTTTAGGAATTTTATCTGATGCTAATCACGAAGCAGATTCTGAACATTATTTTTTAGTAACAGATATTTATGTTCTTTTACTTTTTGTGTAAAATGAAGTTGTATAAAATACGAATGGAGAATAATAATATGAAAAAAGTGTTTGATGTTGTTTTATTAAACGCCCTCCCTGCTTCGGGAAAGTCTGAATTGAGAAAATTCATGAATGAAAATGATCCTGAGCAGATGGTAAACGACTTCCACATTGGTAAGAATCTGCAGCTGGATGACTTCCCTTATGTCTGGTTAATGAGACAGGTCGACAAGAAGCTGGCTGCCATGGGTCATCCTACCCTTTACTATCCTGATGATGAATCTCCAACATATGACGGCAGAGTCTGGGGTGTCTTATCTATCCTTTTAAGTGAAGACTATCAGGACCTTGTAAACCGCAACTACGTACAGCCAGCCAGTGCCGCAGAGTATCTGTTTGAAAGATTTGACCGTGCTTCCATCGCCGCAGGCATGAAACCATTGATTTCACTGCTTGATGACGAAGTCAGAAACAAGATAGCTGCTGAACTGGAGGATGAAGCCAGAGCATTATTGAACGAAAAGCAATCTCAGTACTGTGAAGACCTGTCTGACAAGACAATTATCATTGAATTCTCAAGAGGCGGTAATGACGGTGCCGAAATGCCTTTAACCGGAACATTCGGTTATCAGTACACCTATGCCATGTTCTCCCCTGACCTGCTGAAGCATACTGCTCTGCTCTATCTGTGGGTAACACCTGAAGAATCCAGAGCCAAGAACGATGCCCGCTTTGACCCTAACAACCCGGGTTCAAGCATCAACCATAAGACTCCTGACAAAGTCATGATGTATGACTATGGCTGCGATGACATCCTCTACATGAAGGAAGTCAGTGATAAGCCTAATACCGTAAAGGTTGAAGCCTGGGGCGAAACCTTCTATATTCCGGTAGGTGTTGTTGACAACCGTGATGACTTCACCACTCAGTTCAGAGGTCCGAAGGAAACCTGGGATAAGGAATCAGTTGAGAAAGCCATCAAACTGATCAGCGATGCCACAGCCACAATGTGGGACAATTACAAGAAATAATAAAACCTGTAGAAGAACAGATCATATTAACTGATCTGTTTTTCTTTTAAAGCGATGTAAAAAAGGCCGTTTTACGGCCTTTTGTGTAAACATATTATAAATTTAGTATTTCTGGCTCAGGTTTTCAGTGTTTTCCAGTACCATGTTATCAGCTGTAACTACCAGCTTGCTCTGATAGAACTGATGGTACAACTGATATGATCCGCAGACCAGACCGATAGCTACCATTGCAATCTGTACCTGACGGATATAATGTTCATAATCACTCCACAGATTAACACACAGTAGATGGGCAACTATCACCAGTCCAACGGTTATTCCCGTGACGATCAGCGTATTCTTATTGATGAATTTCTTGAAGCTGATTTTCGGATACATGATCTTACCAAAGGCAACCAGTGAGGCCAGCATTACAAAGGCAATTATCACCCATACTGACAGATGCGCAAGGATCGGCGATACGATCATCTTCCAGAGATTGGAAGTAAGAGCTATGATCAGAAAACCTATTGCCCATAAAGGCAGTACAATCGTGATCCTGATAATAAGCGGCAGATTGTTGATATAGTTTCTGAGTTTGTCTCTCCAGGTAGGTTCTTTTCTGACATGTTCATCATAAAAATCCTCGTCTTCCGTAATGTTCATGATGACGGGTTTAGGATGCAGCAAATCTTCAGGAGATGAGTAAAGACCGCCCACTACAACACTGCTCGCGGTTGACGCAGCAATGATTGCCTTGGCAGCTTTTTTCTTAATTTCAGCCTTTTTATCTTCCATAATTTTAGTATTAAACATTTTCTTTTCTGTTGCAAGTACAATTAAATATGGTACAATATAAAGGCTTGCAAATGTTATGAACATTGTTTATAATAAGTAAGCATCAATGGTTCCTTAGCCAAGCGGTAAGGCAATTGACTGCAACTCAGTGATCACCGGTTCGATTCCGGTAGGAACCTCCATTATGGGGATGTGGTGAAATAGGTATACACGAGGGACTTAAAATCCCTTGGATGATGAGTCCGTGCGGGTTCAAGTCCCGCCATCCCCACCATTTGGAAATCAAAAGAACTCTTCAGTGAAGAGTTCTTTTTTTGCGTTTACATATTCTGACTTTTCATGGAAAGAGAATGCTTTATTGGTACCCAGGTTACTCTGGCAAATAAGGCATAAATTGCAATCGGAATATAAGTAGCCAGGAATATCGGGAATGTAAAAGTATAAAAGATTTTATTAAAAGATGATGCTTTTATGTTTTTCCACTCTGTGACCGTTGTCAGTAATCCTACAGCATATACAACAACATATGCCTTAACCATACTCTGTATAATGGCATCAATATATGGAACTATATTCATACCAAGATAGAAGAAGATAATCAGTTCCGCGATGTTTATCAATATGGAAATGACTGAAAGACCGTAGGCAGAAAATATGGTGTTAAGCATGTCATAACAGCAGAAATCACCGGCGATGATCCCCTTCAGCAATCTGAAGGAATACTTTCTGATGACCTGGAGATAGCCTTTAGCCCACCTTACTCTCTGGTAGAATGACTGGCGGAATGAAGTTGGCTGTTCATCATACAGAACGGCTTTTTCACAGTAAGCTATCCTGTTATGTCTGCAGACCTGGTCAACTGACAGTTCAATATCTTCCGTCAGGGTATGATACTCCCAGTTCCCTATCAGCTCTCTGTCAAACAGGAATCCTGTTCCATTTATGGCACAGCTCAAGCCCAGTAGATAACGGGCATTGTTAAGATAGCGGTTTTTCTTAAGCAGAAACAGAGAATATCCGGCAGAGATCCAGTTGGAATCATAGTTCTTACTGTTGATGTAACCGGCAATTATGCGGTTGCCTTTGCAGTATGAAATGTTCATCTGCTCAATATAGTCTTCCTTAAGTATGTTATCAGCATCAAAAACCATGTACCGTTCAAAGGTATCACCAAAATCATGCTCTATATCAGACAGCAGTTTTTCAAGTGCATAACCTTTCCCAACCAGCTGTTCATTGTGTCTGGTATATACGATAGCCCCGTTTTCTCTGGCAACTTCCGCTGTACGGTCTGTACAGTTGTCAGCCATGACAAATGTTCTGAAATACTCTTTGGGATAAGTCTGATTATTGATGCTGGCAAGCAGATCAGCTATCACTGCTTCTTCGTTGCGGGCACAGATCAGAACAGCATATCGATGATATCTGAAATCATATTTCTTTTCTTTCTCCCTGATGAAAAGCGAGACAAAATAATAAACGATTTGATAGGAAAACAACAGAGCAAACAGAAGTGAAATTATACTGGCTGACTGTCTTAACATACATGGTCACCTCTTTCTGATTTCATCTTAACCTGCATCCCGATTAAGAAAAAAGAAGCAAAACCATTAAGATTTTCTGAAGATAAGACCAGTAAAACAAAAAAAGGCATATGCCTTTTTTCTATATTTTTGTCATGGTTATTGTCCAGCCGGTCCCTACCCCGATACTGTAAGTCCGGGCAAAGGAACCCTGGTTAATTGCTACCGCCATGTGGTTTGAACTGTTCATGTAAATCAGCGGTTCATTGATATCAACATCAGCAAATGATTTGCCGTAGTTGATCATGTTGGAGTATACCTTTACGTCATCACGGAAGATCTCCACTCTTACATCATCGCCGAACCTGAAGCCGCAGTTGATGAACTCTTCGTAAGGAATGGAAGTCCATAAAGATCCGAATCTGACGTCAAGGATATCTACCTGCCCCATAACACCGTTATCTATTTTATGGCAGCCAAACAGTTCAAGTCTGACTATGTCATTGAGATTCACAGCCGGTCCTACTTCTTCAAAGGAAATAGTTTCGGAAGCCAGTCTGGCTCCGGTATAGGCATATACATCACGTCCATGGAATGTATAGGAGTGTTCCGAATTCTTGAGACGGTTGGTTCTTTCCTCTATTTCTCTGACTTCTTCTATACCGACAAATCTGTCTATGTGAGTCAGAGTGCCGTTATCAGGAGTAACGATATACTGATTCGTCTTAGTTCTGGCAACAACCGATTTGCGGTCAGAACCGACACCAGGGTCGACTACGGATACGAAAACCGTACCCTCAGGCCAGTAACTGATAGCCTGATTAAGCCTGTATGAGGCGTCAAAAATATTGTATGGAGGAATGTTATGGGTAAGATGCCTGATGTTGAGATCAATGTCTACGCAATAAGCAACACCTTCCATGGCTCCTATGGCCCCGTCGTCCAGGCCGAAATCCGTCTGAAAGACAAGCAGCTTATTCATGTCTGAATACCACCCTGTATTCTTCACCATAGCCAAGAGAATAATCTTCGCACAGATTGCCAACAACTTCAGCCAGTCCCATCTTGTTGATTTCATTGTTATAGATCATGACACTGTGATCAGGCGCTTTTCCAAATGAATCATAATACGGGATCTTTCTGTCAAAAACGACTTCCTGTCCCTTGTAAATGACGGTATGGATCATGTCCCCCATTCTGAAACCGGCATTTAGGAAAACAGTCAGAGGTATGTTAGTCCAGAGATTGCCAAAGTTAGGATCATTGATTTCAAACATGCCTTCAATTCCATCTGCCGTAACTGAAGGCTCCATGATCGGATGTCTCTTAATATCCGCAACGTCATATTCCGGACCGACATGTTCATAATCGATTATTCCTGATACCAGTCTGGCAGCACAGTAACCAAACAGATCACGTCCGTGGAAAATGGATACCGCACCGTTATCTTCCCTGTGCAGACGGTTTATCGTTTCATCAATTTCTCTGACAGTCTTAATGCCGAAATATCTGTCAACATGTGTCAGTGAGCCGTTATCGGGTGTAACGATGTAATAACCGTTGGCTGTTTCAGCCACACAGGCTTTACGGCTGGTCCCTACACCAGGGTCAACCACAGAAACAAATATCGTGCCCTTTGGCCAGAAATCGATGTACTGATACAGACGGTAGGAAGCGCTCCAGGTATCATACTGCGGTATTTCATGCGTGGCAGTAATTATCTCAATATCGCTGTCAACGCTTTTAACCACACCGTACATGGCCGCTACTGCTCCTTCCTTATATGTAAAATCTGTCTGAAAAACCAACATTTTCTTCATATTCATTACCTCATACAAACGGATTGTAGATGTTGTTGCCACCCTGATTAGTTATGATCAGGCCGACAATAAACATTACTATGCAGAATGCAATAACACAGTAATCAGCTGTGGTCATTTTCTTTTTTACGTACCAGGTACGTGTTTTATTCTTTCCAAAGCTTCTCAGCTGCATGGAATTTGAAATGGCATCTATCCTGTCCAGACTGGTCAGAACCAGCGGCAGAAGGATCTTAATGGCGTTACCTATTCTTTCAAAGAGCTTGACGTCCTTGCCAAGGGCTACACCTCTGGCTTCCTGAGACTGTGAAATCTCATGATAGTCCTTCTGAATGTCAGGTATGTATCTTAACGCGAGTGACACTGAGTAGCTGATTTTATAAGGAACACCCAGAGAGCTCAGTGAAGCAGCAAATTCACTTGGATTTGTTGTTGAAACAAACAGAATGGCTATCGGGAAACCAATGACATATTTCAGGGCAACATTGAACTGATAGAACAGCTGTTCCCGCGTTACGTCATATTTGCCGCCAATATGAAACAGAACGGTTCTGGAGTTATACATTTCAGGTCCGTATTCCGGATTGAAAATAAACAGCAGAATGAAATTGAGTGTAATGAATACTACCAGGAATGTACTCATTACCCTTATCTCCTTCAGTTTTATTCTGCTAAGGATAAAGCCCGTGATTGAAAGAGCCAGAAGTACCAGCAGAACTCTGGTATCGAATGACAGGCCGCACAGAAAACTGAAACTCAGGAAAATAATGAATTTGGTTGTTCCTGACAGTCTGTGTATGAAACTGTCGCGTGGAATATAATTAAGTACTCTATTCTGCATGGCTGCGCTCCTTCTTATCATATGCGATAAAGCAGTCAACAAAAGCCACCGGATCATCAATACCGCACATATTGGCAATCGCAAACAGACTCGTTTCCTTCAAGGCAGCTTTGTTTATGAGTTCAGGATTGCACAGTACGGAACTTCCTGAATCATCCCGTAACAGTCGTCCATCCAGGAAAACAAGCGCTCTCTGTGTATATTCAAGCATCAGATGCATGTCATGTGTGACTATTATTACAGTAATACCCTGCTCATGCAGCTTACTCAGGAATTCCATGATTTCCGTATAATGACGGAAATCCTGACCGGCTGTTGGTTCATCAAGAATGATGATGTCAGGTCCCATGACCAGAATCGATGCAATGGTCACCCTTTTCTTCTGTCCGAAACTCAATGCACTGATAGGCCAGTTTCTGAATTCATAAAGACCGCAGATCTTCAGAGTTTCATATACTCTTTCCTTGATCTGTTCTTCCGTAAGTCCTGATTTCTTTATTCCCATTGCGACCTCATCGAATATCATTGACTGTGAGATCATCTGATTTGGGTTCTGCATGACATAGCCGATATGCGCTGCTCGCCGACGGATCGAGTTTTCAGTTATATCCTCTTTTTCAAAGAAAATCTTCCCGTTCTGCGGATTTTCAAATCCGCATACCAGTTTGCAGAATGTTGATTTACCGGCACCGTTTCTGCCAACGATGGCCAGCATCTCCCCTTTCTGAATTTTCAGTGAAACATCAAAAAGGATCTGGATGTTTTCAGTATATCCAAAGTCCAGATTTCTGGTTTCCAATATCACATCATTATTATTTACCAGTACCGGCTTAGGCTGCAGAGAAAACCATTTTCTGACCGCTGCCTTATCATCTTCTGTGAGCCTGACTGTTTTGATGTTGTCAATGCCTTCAACTTTTGCAACATCAACACCTGTATATTTCAGTGCTGTGAGATACAGCGGTTCCCTGATTCCGTATTCAACCAGTAAAGGTCCGGTCAGAAGCTGCTGTGGGGTACTGTCGGAAATTATACATCCATCATCCAGCAGTATAATTCTGTCTACCTTTTCCCACAGAACGTCTTCAATACGATGTTCAATTATGATTACCGTGGTATCAGATTCTTTCTGTATTTTATCAATCAGTTCGATGGCACTTTTGCCGGTAGCCGGGTCAAGGTTAGCCAGAGGTTCATCAAAAAGCAGGATCTTAACTTTATCAACCAGTACTCCAGCCATCGATACACGTTGTTTCTGACCGCCTGAAAGATCATATGGAGCATGATCAAGATGTCTGTGTATATCAACTTTCTGAGCAGAAAGGAAGGTTTCCTCAATCATCTGCTTCTGTTCAACACAGTCATTTTCCAGGGCAAAGGCAATATCCTCTCCCACTGTCAGGCCGACAAACTGACCATCCGGATCCTGCAATACGGTACCAACTCTTGTTGACAGTTCAAATATTGATGAATTCTTGGTTTCTATGCCGTCAACTGTCAGAGATCCTTCAATCTTACCCATATATGAAAATGGAATCAGACCGTTAATGCAGTTGCCAATGGTACTTTTACCTGAGCCGCTGGCTCCGCATATCAGGATCTTTTCACCGGGATAAATATCCAGATTAAGATGTTTCAGTGTTGGCTGCTTCTGCGCATTATACTGAAAGGAAAAATCTTTGAAGCTTATTATTGGTGTATTACTCATCATATATAACCCTCATAAATAAAAAAGGCTGTACCCCGGACTCCTTCTGCAGAAGTCACAGTGATAAGCCTGAAAAGCTGAAACTATTCTTTGTCCAGAGATCCTGTCTTAGCGATTGTCTTTGAATATCCAAACAGTAACAGACCGCCGATAACTACGGCACAGACAAAGTCTGCAGCTGCTGCTACGGCTAACTGAGCAATTACCAGACTTGCTGGTTCCTTATAGATAATCATATCACCGGCAGCTGCCACAACTGGCCATGCAATAACGTTGGCAATGGCATTGGCAATAACGAAAGTGATTAATTCTGATTTGCCGAAGTTACCGCTCTGAATGTTGATTTTCTTGGCAAATACGCCAACGATCAGACCATAAACAGCTGTACCGAAAGCCCATGACCACCATACGCCGCCCCAGCTGATATCAGTTAAGACATGTCCGATGAAACCAGACAGACAGCCGACAACTGGACCATATAAAACTGCAAATACAGACTGTACACCATACTGTAATGCAATGTTGGTATTAGGAATACCACTTGGAATTGCTACGAAACGTGCCAGTACGAAGAACAATGCAGCACCAATACCGGTAGCAACAACTTTTTTTACAGAATCGTTTTTCATAAATATACATCTCCCTTAACTCGTAAATTTTAGCATTAAAATCGCATTTATTCAATAAAAGTACTTGTTTTTACTGGTCGTATAAACAAAAAGCACAGCTTTAGAGTTTCTCTAAACCGTACTTTTTGCTTTTTCAGTCTTCTGCTTCAATCTGTTTTATGTTGCATTCATTACCCTGTTTAAGGTAAGTGCGCTCACTGTGACATTTAGGACATATTCTTCCGTATCTGATGGCCTCATATTCATGCTGACATTCAGTACAGTAATTGATGCCTTTGATTATTTCAAGTTTCATTTCACAGTCCTTCAGCAAAGGATATCTGACCTTGAAATAATTCCAGCAGTCCACGAAATAATCCGTAATGATCCCGCTTACTTCCCCCACTTCCAGGGTTACGGAACCGATCCTTTTCAGATTATTCTCCTCAGCCAGTTCCGTGAGTGTTTTGGCTACATGAACAACTATACCAAGTTCATGCATATTTATTTCTTATTGTTAAGCAGAATTTTTACAGCACGCTTGGCAGCATATTTACCGACAGGAAGGATCTTGTCTTCGCATCTGTACATATCTGACGCATGCGGAACATCTCTTGTCAGATGAATTGCATCAAACTGACATCTTGTTGTACACAGACCGCAGCCAATACATCTGTTTTCATCTACTACTGTCTTGCCGCAGCTCAGGCATCTTGAAGCTTCCTTCATTACCTGTTCTTCAGTAAACGGAAGTCTTGTGTTTTCAAATGTGCTTCTTGGATTGACGGCCTTGCTGCCTGGAACCTGACGCTTGGTATTGTCATATTCTTCAACAACAATGTTGCTCTTATCAAGTTCTACGAACTGACGCAGGTCACGGGCAATTGTCAGTGACTGTCCAGGATGTACGAATCTGTTAAGTGATACATAACCCTGCTTGCCTGCTGCGATGGCATCGATGGCAAATCTAGGACCTGTAAAGACATCACCGCCGACAAAGATATCAGGTTCTGCAGTCTGATAAGTAACAGGATCAGCTTTGACAGTGCCGTTTCTGTTAAGTTCTACTTTAGTACCTTCAAGCAGGTTGCCCCAGATGATGGACTGGCCAATGCTCAGCAGTACATTTTCACATGGTACGGTAATCGTATCGTTTTCATCATACTGCGGATTGAAACGGTGTTCTTCATCATATACGGATGTGCACTTCTTAAATACTACAGCGGTAACCTTTCCGTTTTCGGAAACAACTTCCTTCGGACCCCAGCCATTTCTGACAATGATTCCTTCAGCCTTGGCATCTTCTACTTCATCCTTGGCAGCTGGCATTTCATTTTCAGATTCAAGACAGAGCATCGTGATCTGGCCAGCTGTCAGTCTGGCTGCTGTTCTGGCTACGTCAACTGCAACGTTACCGCCACCTACTACGACTACATCGCCTTCCAATTTATTGAGCTTGCCGAGGTTAACATCACGCAGGAAATCAACTCCGGTAACAACGCCTTCGGCATCTTCGCCCGGAACACCGGTCTTACGGCCGCCCTGAGCACCGATTGCCAGATAGAAACCTTTATAACCCATGTCTCTTAACTGCTGAATGGTGAAGTCCTTGCCGATTTCGGTATTGAACCTGAATTCAACGCCCATCTGACGCAGAATATCGATTTCAGCTTCCAGAACATTCTTTTCAAGTCTGAATGAAGGAATGCCGTTTAGTAACATACCGCCGGCGCGGTTTTCCTTCTCAAATACAGTAACTGGATATCCGTTTTCTCTCAGGTAATATGCACATGTCAATCCGGCAGGACCTGCACCGATAACGGCAACCTTGAATTCTTCGCCCCACTGATTACCTTCATCGTTCTCACATACCGGAACATATCTGGTTTCACTGTTTAACTCAAGTGAAGCAATGTATTTCTTTATTTCATCGATGGCAATTGGCTGGTCGATAGTTCCTCTGGTACATGCATCTTCACATCTTCTGTTGCAGATGTCACCGCAGACAGCCGGGAACGGGTTATCCTGTTTGATAAGCTTCAGTGCTTCAAGATTACGTCCTTCCTTTGCCATTCTGATATAGCCCTGGATAGGAAGATGTGCCGGACATGCGGTTTTGCAAGGAGCAGTGCCTGTCTCATAACAGTTGATCTTGGCATCCTCACGGTAATTCTTATTCCACTTATCAGGTCCCCAGCTGAGGGCATCAGGCAATTCTGTTTTCGGATATACCACTTCGCCATCTTTAGTGCAGAGTTTCTGGCCAAGCTTAGCAGCTCCTACCGGACATACCTCAACGCATTTTCCGCACGCTACGCACTTTACAGGGTCTACATGAGCTCTGTAAGCGGAAGCTGACATATTAGGTGTGTTATATAACTGTGATGTCCTTAAGGCATTGCAGACGCCCGGGGCGCAGTTACAGATGGCAACGATCTTTTCCTCACCGTCAATGTTGGTTATCTGATGTACAAAACCCTTTTCTTCGAATTTCTTCAGATATGCCATTACTTCGTCATATGTCAGGTAACGTCCCATACCTCTGTCTACACAGTATTCAGCCATGTCTCCGACACCAATGCAGAATTCACCCGGTATTTCACCGCTTCCTTCCCCGCGCATAGCCTGCTGTTTACGGCAGGTACACTGTCCGATGGAGTATTTGTCATACTTATTAAGCCAATGGGAAATGTGTTCAACAGAAACTGACTTGTTTTCATGTTCAATGGCTTTTTCAACCGGAATGACATGCATGCCGACACCTGCTCCTCCAGGAGGAATCATTGGTGTAACGTCTTCCAGAGGCATCTGTGTCATCAGGTTGAAGAATGTTGCCAGTTCAGGATGTTCGTCTGTCAGCTTGTCATTCATCATCATGAATTCAGCTGAGCCAGGGACAAAGATCGGAACATTGTACTGTTTCTTTCTTTCCGCATTTTCCCTGTTCATTTCCAGGACACCGACCCAGGTAAGATGATCGATCATCTTCTGAGTCTCTTCCAGACTCATGTTGTTTCTCTTGGCTATTTCCTCAGGAAAATAAGGGACTCTTGTCTTCTTGAAAGAAAGCAGGAACTTTACTTCTGCCTTGGTCAATACAGCGTTAAGTGCCCAGAATTCAGGATCCGTGGTCTTCATCGTATTGGTATACTTGATCAAATATCTGTCAGTGATCATTGTTCCAAGTTTAAGAACCAGCTTTTCCTTTTCCTTGTCGATGCTTCTGTAATTCGGGTCCGGTCTGAAATCGGTCCGATTAGTCATTCGCATTTCTTCTTTAGTCTTTTTCCCCATTTTTACTTTACCTTACCTTTTATGATTGCTGACTGTTCCATCAGCCATTTTTCCCATTCTTCCATACCTTCACCGGTTTTGGCAGAAACAGGATATATTTTTATATCAGGGTTCAGGAATCTGACCCTTTCCACACACTTTTCCATATCAAATCTGAAATACGGTTTTGTGTCTGTCTTTGTTATAAGCAGGACATCGCTTTCTTCAAACATTAAAGGATATTTCAGCGGTTTGTCGTCTCCTTCCGGTATTGAAAGGATCATGACATTACGGCTGGCTCCGGTAGCATATTCGGCCGGGCAGATCAGATTACCGATGTTCTCCAGAAAAGCTATATCGGTATTTTCCAGATCCATGGCTTTCAGGCCTTCAGCCGTCATACCAGCATCCATGTGGCACATGCCATCTGTATGTACCTGTACTGACTGAGCCCCCAGTGCTTCGATTCTTTCAGCGTCTACACTGGCATCAATATCGGCTTCCAGAACAGCAATGTTAACCTTGTCCTTTAAATCAGTTATTGTCCTTTCCAGCAATGTCGTCTTACCGCTGCCGGCACTGCTCATCAGGTTGATCAGCAGTATTCCTCTGCTTTCAAGCTGCTGTCTGAGGATCTCGGCATCACGGTCATTGGAATCAGTTACTGATTTATGAAGTTCAATTACTCTCATAATGAATTCCTCCATTGCTCTATCTGTGATGAAAGCCATTCGATCCACTCATCCATACCTTCACCGGTTTCAGCGCTTATCGCAAAACTGACGATGTTTTCATTAAGTCTGCGCGCTCTTTCCAGACATTTTTCTCTGTCAAAATCAAATACCGGCAGTGTGTCAATTTTATTGATCAGCATACAGTCAGAAACGGTAAACATAAGCGGATACTTGAGCGGTTTGTCATCACCTTCCGGCACTGAAAGAATCATAACCTTCAGGTTAGCTCCGGTATCAAATTCCGCCGGGCACACCAGATTGCCGATATTTTCCAAGATCAGCAGGTCTGTTTCCTCAATCCCCAGCTTATTCACGCCTCTGGCTGTCATGTCAGCATCCATGTGACATAATCCGCCGGAATGAAGCTGTATGACTCTGACACCCAGATCATTAATAGTTCTGGCATCAACATCAGATTCCACGTCTGCTTCCATAACTGCTATTCTGTATTTTTCCTTAAGCGCATTAATTGTTCTGATGAGCACAGAGGTTTTACCGCTGCCTGGAGAACCCATGAGATTGACCATGAATGTTCCATTTTCTCTGAGCAGTTTTCTCAGTTTGGCAGCCTCTGCCTCATTATCTGCCATTATGCGTTCTTTTGTTTCGTATACTTCAAACATTTCTGTTTTCCTTTTCTTCCATCTATATATTACTTTAATTACTCTGCAAATAAAACAACTACCGGCTGTATAACCACAAAAAGAATACTCTGACGAGTATTCTTTTCATTTAGAACTTTATATCATCATCTGTAATGCTGACCAGGTCATCATTCGACAGCATACTGAAATCCATGGTATTTATACGGTCATTATGATTTGCTATGACCTTATCAGCAATGTTTCTGACCCCTCTGGCATTACCGAAATCCTTTACCTGCATGGCATGCCGCAATAATGGTCTGAGTGTTTCATCTGAATAAACCAGTTTATAGCCTCTTCTGCCAAGATCAAATCTGAAGATCTGCATCATTTCATCAGGAGAATAATCCTGGAATTCGATTATTTTTGATAACCTGCTGCGCAATCCCGGGTTTGTATCAAGGAAGGCATTCATTTCATTAGTGTAACCAGCCAGAATCACAGCCAGGTTTTCTCTGTTATTCTCAATTTCACTTACCAGGGTGTTAACCGCTTCAATTCCGAATGAGTCATTCTCATTGTTTACCAGTGAATATGCTTCATCTATGAATAACAGACCACCGAGAGACTTTCTGATAACTTCCTTGACCTTCAAAGCAGTTTCACCCTGATATCTACCTATCAGATCAGCTCTGACACATTCAACGAAAACATCATCCCTCTTCAGTAAACCCAAATGATAGTAAATCTTTCCCAGTAAACGGGCAACTGTTGTTTTTCCAGTACCTGGATTACCGGTAAACACCAGATTCATAGGAATCTGATTGTTTCCAATGGACAGTCCACGTTTACGGCTTTCATTCTGAATCCTTATGGCATTGACAAGATTTGTCACTTCGTTTTTTACCGACTGTAATCCTATCAGATTGTTAAGGATATTCATACAGTTTTCAAGAGTTGATTCATCAGTATCCAGCGTACCGAAATCCTGAGCTTCAAGAACCTGCAGATCATCCAGATTCAGATCATCCATGTTTTCAGATAATCTTATTGCCTGTTTTTCAATAGCCTCATCCAGCAGTCTTCTGGCAAATCTGGCATTATCAAAGGTGTCGTCAACTTTTTCCTTATTGATTCGTGACAGAATGATGTTTCTGGCTTCCTTGCGGATATGGAATTTACGGGTTTCTGCCATTGTTACCAGAATGTCTATAAGTTCATCAGATGTATAATCATCGATTTCAATTTTATGATCAAAACGGGAAGCCAGTCCCGGGTTTGCATTTCTGATCATATCACTCATCTGCTCAGCATAACCGGCCATGATGACACAGTATTCACCGCGGTGATCTTCCATGTCCTTTAGTAAAGTATCAATAGCTTCTGTTCCAAAGTCTCTTTCATTCCCCTTTTTAAACAAGGTATATGCTTCATCAATGAAAAGAGTTCCTCCTCTGGCAGACTCGATCTTCTCGGCTGTTAAGGTAGCAGTATGGCCAATATACTGACCAACCAGCTTGCTTCTGTCAACTTCGATGAATGTATCCTTTGGCAGGATATTCATCATATAAAGCATTTTACCGATAATTCTGGCGACTGTGGTCTTACCGGTACCGGGATTACCTGTAATAATGAAATAATATCCCTGAGTGCTGGCTTTCAGACCTAAAGCCATCCGGCGCATGGAATCGATCTTGAGACGCTTATACATCGTATCTAGCTGTTTCTTGACCTTATCCATGCCAATAATGCCTTTAAAATAACTCTGCAATTCAGATGAATACTGACTGTTACCGTAATCGGCTACATGCAGATATCTGTCATCAATAACTTCATTTTTCTTTGTGCTGACAGTATCGTTTTTCTGAACTTCTTTTTCTTCCTTTATATCGTTGCCAAACTTGTCTTTATGGAAGATGACACTCTTCAATTCATCATTTTCATAGTTTACAATCTTGCTGGAACCGTCAGGATAAGTGATTTTAAAGATGCCGCTTCTGTTTCCGTTTACATAACTGCCTTCATAAACAGTTCCGTCTGGAGTTGTATATTTGCCTTTCCCATGTCTTGTGAACGCGTTATTTATTATTGGCAAATCACCTTCGTAAACACAGTTTCTGAGATATTCTACTTTATATTCAGATCCGTAATGCATTATCGACTTGCCTTCAACAACGCCATCATTGTACTTCTGATTTAACACCATTTTATCCTTGACCCATTCGACTTTATAGTCACCATGAAGTTTTCCATTTAAATAATACGTATGATATATATGTGTTAAGTTCCCTTCAGAATCGTAATACCTGAACGTGGTTTTTCCGTTTCTTACATCACCCAGATATTCTCCTTCTTCCAGTGAATGCAAGTGATTATTCCTGTACCATCTGGTGGTCATGTGTCCGTTCCTGAGATTATTGGACCAGGCGCCTTCACATTCTTCATTGATACTGCCGTCAGTATTATAGAAAATGGCTTTGCCATATCCATCCCAGTTTCCATTCTTAAAATTACCGATATACTCTTTATTGTTTGCGTATTTCATATGACCCTGACCATGAGGCCAACCATATAAATAACCACCTTCATAATGGGCTCCGTCGTCATAATCAATTGTTACTGTATTGTCATTATTGTGATGAATAACCATAATTCTAAACCCCTGATATACTTTTTTATTTTAACATAAATCTCATATTTAAAAGCCGGTATATACCGACAGAAACAAAAAAAGTAAACACATTATTAAAGGCCAGTTTTTACCGGCCTTTAAGTTTAATCAAATTGCATAGCCAATATTATGGCAGCTAATAAGCAATTTTTCTTCTGTACTGTTATTTGCTTAAAGCAGTTAACAGGTTGATCAGATCAGTACCATCAATCCGAGAAGTTGTTTTCTTCTTGGAAGTTGTCTGTGTCTGAGCACCCAGTAAGGATGATAACAGACCTGTCAGATCAGCACCGCTGTTGGCAGCTGGCTTCTTGTTTGAAGTTGTCTGAGTACCTAATAAAGCACCTAAGATATCTCCCATTCCGCTGGACTGCTGCTGTTGCTGCTGACCGCCGCCTAATAATGAGGTTAATAAGCTGGTTGAAGTGTTTCCGCTTGAACCGCCGAATAAGCCCATCAGATCAGACATATCAAGACCATCTGATAAATCAATGCCATTGTTTTTCTTCTTGTTGTTAGTTGCTGTTGTAGCAGCTGACAGACCTGACAGTAATGCTGGTGCGATGTTGCTCAGTGTCTGATTGACCTGATTGCTTGTTAAACCTGTTTCGCTGGCCAGAGAGTTAACAACCTTGTTCTTATCGTTGCCAAGAATGTGCTGAATGATCTTTTCACCATCATTTTCATCAGCATTCCGGATCTGATCAGCCATGGTGTTTGTGTTTGTGTGCTGTCCTAAGGCATTAAGTAATGACTGAGCGCCATTCTGTTTCTTGGCATTTGAAGTCATGTATTTGATCAACAGAGGAATAGCAACCAGTAACAGCTTAGATGTCAGATTTGAATTGGCACCTGTCTTCTTGGAAACAGTATTAACAGTCCTCTGAGATACCAGTGTTCCCAACAATAATTGCAGTAAATTCATTTTATTTCCTTCCTTCTTTCTTTAATTACATTTTATTACAAAATATTATGATTATCTATACTAAATTAATCAAAACAGTGGCAGCCGGATAAGGCTGCCACTTGTATTACATCAGGAAAAACATTGATACAATGACAATTACCACAATATACGCGTATATCGAAATGAATTCCCACTGACTCTCATCTTTGCTGATCGTTTTACGGTTAACAAATACATAAAGTAATGTTATTACGGTTTCCCGGCAGCATAGAACTACCAGTGCAAAATACGGATTTACGGTTTCCCTGTTCAGCATCACATACCGTCCGAAGATCAGTAAGGCAATCGACTGAACCAGATACTTGTGTATTTTTGTCATAATGTCCTAAACAGATTCTATGCAGTACCTGAACCTTCGCCCTTGGTTACTACCATGTACAGTACCAGAGATATAACAGTGAATACTGTCAGTATAGAAGCCATGGCTGATGCATATCCGTAAGAACCCTTTGTAACAAGTTCGTATACGGAAATAGTCATTGTTCTGGTTCGGTATGTAAACAGATAGATTGCTGTACTTAACTCTGTAATGATTGATACCCATGACAGAATTGCACCGGATACGACACCGTTAAGCATCATAGGCAGTGTTACCGTAAAGAAGGTCTTAGCCTTGGAGGCTCCCAGAGAAATGGAAGCTTCTTCGATCGTCCGCGGTATCTGCTGCAGGATGGCAACAGACGATCTGATCGTGTACGGCGAACGTCTTATGATCAGGGCTATGATCATTATGAACGGCCCACCTGTCATTACCGGTAATCCTAATACGCTCTTGTTGAAGGTTACGATCAGGGCGACACCGACAACTGAACCAGGAATGATGTAAGGCATCATGGTCATGATATCCAGAGTCTGGTTAAAGATATTTCTTCTTCTGACAACCAGATATGCACATACTACAGAAACCAATACTACCAGCAATAAGGCACTGACAGCGATCTTGATGGTATTCCAGATGGTATCGGAATAAGCTTCCAGAACATACTTATAGCTGTTCAGGGAATAGCCTTTCTTGAATACCAGGCCTGATTCTGAAGTCTTCTGGAAAGAAGAATACAGAACATACATCTGCGGCAGGAATGCCAGGAAGGTTATGAAGTAGCAGTAGAAATGCATCAGGAATGACTGCAATGGCTTAGCCTTTTTCTGTTCAACAGGATGCAGAGCATTCATGGTGAATTCGAATTTGGTGTTAGCCCACTTCTGTACC
This sequence comes from Erysipelotrichaceae bacterium, assembly GCA_017405675.1. The sequence continues at coordinate 17,921 of JAFRAB010000051.1, read as the reverse complement.
AGGAATACGATGGTTGTAATGATGATTGCAATAACGCTTAAGGCGGCGGCATAAGCCTTGTTCTGGCTCATTTCGCCTGAATACTGGTCATAGATCAATACCGTGAATACCTGGTACCCCTTTCCGATGAATACCGGCGTACCGAAGTCAGCGAACGCTCTCATGAATACCATTAAGGCACTGGCCAGGATGGTCGGCATGATAAGCGGAATGATGACTTTCATGAAACGTCTTATTCCGGAAGTACCCAGGTTGGCACTGGCTTCGATAAGAGAGTTATCGACGTTCTTAAGGGCACCGGACACATACAGATATACCAGAGACAGGAAGCCTAAAGTCATTACCAGTACGATACCGTTGAAACCATAGATGCTTGGCATGTTGATTCCGAAGGTATCCTCCATAAAACGGGTAAGTATGCCGTTATTACCGGCAAATACGACCCAGGAGAACGCTCCGACAAACGGTGGTGACATGGAACTTAGGATGATCAGAATTCTGATCAGCTTGCTTCCCCTGATCTTGTAGCAGGTTGTAAAGTAAGCCAGCGGAACACCAAGTAATAATGAAAATACGGTTACCCAGAAGGAAACACTGAAACTGTGCTGCAGAGCCAGTACATTGGATTTGTTGTTGAAGAATTCCATGTAGTTGACCATTGACACAACACCGGTTTCCTTATCGGTAAATGACTGTTTGACAAGTGCAAACATCGGATAAAGCATGAAGAAACCGTAGAAAACAAGAAGGATGATAGTAACTATCAGCCAGCTGTCGTAGTTTCTTTTCTGCTTCTGAACCGGTTTTTTATTTTCGTTTTTCATAATAATCACCTTTAGTCATTGCCATAAAGGTATTTATCGTTCTTGACACCTTTCACAATGTTCTTTGATCCGTCAGCTGTAAAGACGTTGACCTTTTCTTTCTTGATTTTCAGGCGGACCTCACTGCCGTTAGGAATGATCTCATCGATCATTGATTCCTGAATCAGTTCAAAACGGTCATCATCCTTGTCTTCCGTATGAATGCAGTGAACCTGATCACTTAAGATATAGTAATGGGTATTCAGACCCAGGAATACTGAATCGTCAACCTTGCCATGGATACCTTCTTCGTTATTGATTACAACTTCTTCAGGTCTGACGGCTACGATGACATCCTGATCATGCATTTCTTCCGGAAGGATGTTATCCATTACCAAACTGTATCCGTCTGCGAAGCAAAGATGTGCCTGGCCGTCTTTCATAACCAGTTTGGCATTTACCAGATTGGTACGGCCGATGAAGCTGGCAACGAACAGGTTGGCAGGTCTCTGATAGATATCCTTTGGCTTGCCGATATGCTGGATCTCGCCGAGGTTCATGACAGCGATTCTGTCAGATACGCTCATGGCTTCTTCCTGGTCATGGGTAACATATACGTTAGTGATGCCTACTTCTCTCTGGATCTGTTTGATGACAGTTCTCATTTCAACTCTTAACTTGGCGTCAAGGTTACTGAGAGGTTCGTCCATTAACAGAACATCAGGCTTGATAACCAGGGCTCTTGCCAGGGCAACACGCTGCTGCTGGTCGCCGGAGAGTCTTTCAGGCATTCTGTCCTTGTATTCAGTAATATGCATTAAGTCCATGAACTGCTTGGTATCTCTCTCCATGTCTTCCTTGGAGATCTTACGGTTCTTCAAGCCGAACTGAACGTTCTTTTCAACGGTCAGATGAGGGAAAATGGCGTAGTTCTGGAATACCATGCCTATATTTCTCTTGGCCGGGTCCAGATCATTGATGCGCTTGTCTCCAAAATAGAAATCTCCGCCTTCAATGGAGTTGAAACCGGCAATCATTCTTAACAGTGTGGTCTTGCCGCAGCCGGATGGTCCCAGTAAGGTAAAGAATTCCCCATCCTGTACTTCCAGTGAAAGGTCAGGAATTACAACATTATCACCATAGGCTTTAACGGCGTGATTGATTTTAATACCAACACTCATTGGTTTATCCTCCTATTATTCTTTCAAAGAAAGAGTGATTCGAGTTAAAAATGCCCCAAATCACTCTTTGTCAGTTTTATACAGATTTCAGATAATTACTTATTAGCGTTGTACTTATCCAGCAGTTCTGACCATTTTGCCTTCCATGCTGCAGTATTGCTGGCGATGTACAGCTGATCCTGTTCAAATACGTTAGGGATTTCGTCGAATGTCTTGATGCCCTTAACGATGTTGACCATTGTCTTGTCAGCAGGACGTAATGTTGTGCACTGATATAATCCCTGACCTTCTTTTGATACTAAGAAGTCAATGAATAACTTAGCCAGATCCATATGAGGAGCATTCTTAACGATTGCAGCTGCACATGGTGTCCAATTGTTACCTTCTTCAGGATAGATCATAGTGATATCTTCAGCTTCATCCTTTAATAACTGTAAAGCAGGGTCTTCGTATGTAACGCCGATTGCTGCTTCACCGGCTGTAACGTTCTTATATACAGCTGAAGATGAGCTTAATACTGAACCGTCGATTAAGCTGATGAACTTTTCAACATAATCCCAGCTCTTGTCCATGTCGAGTCCAGCCCAGCCCTTGCTGAAGCCATCGCCGTAAACATAGATCATAGCTACCAGTTCCTGCCAAGCACTTGATGACTTAACAGGGTCGCCTGATAATACCTGACCTTTTAACTTGTCAGCATGATCAACTAAGCTCTGATAACCTGTGATGTCAGAAACTTCCAGACCTAACTTCTTCAGGATTCTGGTATTGATAACGAATGCAGTGTTGCCGCTTAAGCCATAGCTTGTGAAGAAGCCTGCGCCTTCACCAGTCTTGTTCTGCAGCTCAGCTGGTAAATTGTCAGCATTTGGTGAAATGTAGTTTTCCCAGTATCCCTGGAAGTTATACCACTTTTCAAAGTTCATGCCGCCCCACATAACGTCACACTGAGGGTTTTCTGCTTCAGCCTGAATTCTGGAGATACAGTCACCTGTACCGATTGAGATGATTTCCAGAGTTACGTTAGGATACTTGGTTGTGAAACCAGGTCTGATAGCGTTAATTTCGCCGTTTGAGTTAGGTGAATAAACAACTAACTTACCGGTAACTGAAACATCTGGTTCGATTCCAGCAAGGATTTCCTTCTGGACCTGTGCTGCTGTTTTTTCACCAGGCTCTGGTGTTGGTTCATCTTCTCCGCCGCCACCTGCGCAGCCGAAAAGACAGATTACCATCAGAACTGACAATAAAACTGCCAATAACTTTTTCATGATTTTCCTCCTATTGGTGCGACCGAAGTCGCTTCACTAAATCTATAATACCATTTATATACATACGAAAAAAGACTTCTTTCGCGAAAATTTCACAATAATTTCACGAAAACGAAGTCTTTTATTTATTTTTTATTTCCGCTGATAATTCCGTAAGTTTCTTCCCTGCGGTCACGGAACAATCCCCAGGCTATACGATCCTGTTTCAACTGATCCAGGTCATATTCATGAAGCAGGATTTCTTCCTCATTACGCCCCGCTGACTCTACTATTGCACCTGTTTCATCAGTCATGAATGAACTTCCGTAGAAACTCAGCACAGACGACTGGAACCCGTTTTCCTTACATGGATGTACTTCTTCAAGGCCTATGCGGTTAGCGGCACAGACAGGCATAAGATTTGCTGCACTGTGTCCCTGCATTACCCTTCTCCAGTGTTCCATGGAATCAACCTGAAGAATCGGTTCACTTCCTATAGCAGTTGGATAAAGAATCATTTCTGCCCCGTTAAGAGCCAGTGCTCTGGCTGTTTCCGGGAACCACTGATCCCAGCAGATACCGATTCCGATAACGCCATATGCTGTGTTGAAAACTCTGAATCCGGTATTACCCGGTGTAAAATAGAATTTTTCCTGATAGTAATGATCATCCGGAATATGTGTCTTGCGGTATACTCCAAGCACACTGCCATCAGTATCAATACATGCTACAGAGTTGTACAGGACATTCCCATCTCTTTCAAAGAAACTAACCGGCAGAACTACGCCGAGCTCTCTGGCTAGTCTTTTTCCCATAAGCACTGACGGATGTTCATCAACACTCTGAGCATAATCATAATACTCATATCTTCTTTCCTGACAGAAATACGATCTGTCAAACAGTTCCGGCAGCAGAATTATGTCTGCTCCCCTGCCAGCAGCTTTCCTGATAAGCTTTTCGGCTTTGTTCAGGTTATCCTGCTGATCAGGTGAACATTTCATCTGTATCATCGCAACATTAACTTTTCTCATTTTCTCTCCTTTAACAAATATGGCATCTGCGGATGCCATATAAGTTTTATTAGTTGAACATTACCTGGTTCCAGAGCTCAGCCAGCTTTGTCTTCAGGACGTTGTCATCATGATATTCTTCGTCCTTTTCATAGCCGACTCTTGGCAGATAGGCATTGATTCCTTCAAATTCAGTTTCAGCAAGTTTTTCCAAAACTGCCTGATAGCCTGAAGTATAGCCAACGGCGATTGAGTTCAGTTCTGCTACTTCTTCTTCCATGCAGAAGTTGATCCAGGCATGAGCCAGCTTGACATTATTGCTGGTAGCAGGAATGCACATTGCATCTGACCAGATGTTTGTTCCCTGCTTTGGTTCATAATAACCCATATCTTCATTTTCACTCATGATATAGGCAGCAGCACCGCTGTAGGCAACAGCCAGAGTCTTTTCTCCCTGGATCATGATGTCGTTTACTTCATCAGTAACATAAGCTGGAGACATGGTCTTCTTCTGAGTCAGCAGCCACTGATAAGCAGCCTGAATCTCGTCATCGTTAGTTGTATTGACAGAATATCCCAGAGCCTTTAAAGCTGGAAGGAAGTTGTCTCTGTCAGCATTGTACATGCAGATCTCACCCGCATACTTGGTATCCAGCAGAATATCCCAGCCCTTGGCTTCCAGTTCTTCCATGGTTACCTTTGTGGTGTCATATACGATACCGATTGAACCCTGGAAATATGGAATTGAATATTCATGTTTTGGATCATAGTCCGGAGACTTCAGACCATCAGCAATGGCACCGATGTTTGTGATTAAGCTCAGATCCAGAGGCTGAATCAGTTTTTCCTTGATCAGACGCTCAACCATGTAGTCGCTTGGAACGATGATGTCATACTTGTCGCCGCCGACAATTGCTGTATACATTTCTTCGTTTGAATCAAATGTCTTGTAATAAACAGTTACGTTATATCTCTTTTCAAATGTTTCGATATTTGCTTCATCGATATATTCGCCCCAGTTGAAGACATATAATTCATCACTGCCAAATTCTGCGATTGGATCGAAATCGGCTTTACCACCGCCGCCTGAGCAGCCGGCTGTAAGAACTAAAAGGCATAAAGCCATAACACTAATCAGAAACTTTTTCATTTTTGAGCACCTCTATTCTTTCTTTCCTTAATCATCGGAACAACATTCACGATGACCAGTACTGTAGTAACCAGTACAACAATGATGGTAGATAAAGCGTTGATCGTTGGATTGATACGCTTTATGGAAGAGTAAACATAAATGGCAATATTGCTTACCTTTGGTCCTGATGTAAAGAATGAAATAACGAAATCATCAAAACTCATGGTAAAGGCAATTAATGCACCGGAGATAATGCTGCCTTTCAGCTGCGGAATAATGACCTTGGTCAGAGCCTGGAACGGTGTGGCACCGAGATCCAGAGCAGCTTCAGCGAGATTATCATCAAGCTGACGTAATCTAGGCATGACCGTCAAAATAACGTACGGGATGCAGAACGATATATGCGCCAGCAATATTGTACCAAAGCCCTTGGTAATGCCCAGTGAAGTAAACAGAAGCATGAAGCCGATGGCAGTAACGATATCTGGATTCATCATCGGAATATCATTGATCTGCAGGACTATAGCTCTTAACACTTTATTGCACTTGGACAGACCGATTGCGGTAAGAGTACCGACTATTGTGGATATTATCGTAGCAATAACCGCAATGATCAGCGTATAGTAGATCGCTTCCCTGATGGAACGTGATTCAAACATTTTCTTGTACCACTGCAGGGAGAAACCTGTAAATCTTGTTAAGCTTTTTGATTCATTGAAACTGAATACCATGACATAGATGATCGGTACATAGAAGAATAACATTGTCAGCCATAAGTATCCGTTTGATAAGAACTTAAGGATTTTTTTCATTATTCTTCCCCTCCTGTCTTCTGATCCATCTTCTTGGTGACATACATGGACAGGATTATTACCAGAGCCATGATCAGTGAGATTGCACTGCCGTAGTTCCAGTTACCTACTGAGATGAAGTAGTTCTCGATCAGGTTACCGATCAGAACATACTCACCGCCGCCTAACAGTTTAGGGATGAAGAAGCTTGATACCGCCGGCAGGAATACCAGGGTAATACCTGAAATGACTCCTGACATTGATAACGGCAAGGTAACTCTCAGGAAGGTCTGAATGCTGTCAGCACCTAAGTCCTTGGCTGCCGTGATCAGATTGCGGTCCAGCTTGCTTAATGATGTATGGATTTGCAGGATCATGAACGGCAGGAAGTTATAAACCATACCGACCATGACATTTATCTGCGAATCAAATTTGAAATAAGACAGGATTCCTTTCCAGGAATATGTACGGATCAGCATGTTGATCCACATCGGCAGAGTGATCAGAAGTACGGCGAAGGCCTGCTTTCTTTCACTCATTTCAGCAATAATGTATGCTGCCGGATATCCGATCAGAATGCATATTACTGTAGTTATAAACGCAATCTTCAATGATCTCCACAGTACCATCGGGAAGATGGCATCGGAGAAGAATTTAGCAAAGTTTTCCAGCGTGAAGCTCAGCGTAATGATACTGTTACCTTCCTTGGTAAAAGCATAAAGCAGGATCAGTATCATAGGCAGAACTACGAAGGCACTTATCCAGGCTATGTACGGCCATGTTAATTTGGAGAATGTCTTCATGGCTTAGTACCCCGTCTTGCTCATTACGTGAATATCTTCAGGTGTGAATGTCAGATCTACCTTCTTGCCTACTTCTACGTTCTTATTGGTATGAACCTTGAATTCATGACCCTGAGTAGCAAAGGTGATCTTGTAGTCTCCTTCGGTGATGTTTTCCTCATCGAAGTCATATATTACATCATAGATCTCGATTTCCTTACCTGTTTCCAGATCCCAGGCTTCGGCTGCAGCCCAGATACATAAATCTGTATCCAGCGCAATTGATTCATTCAGTTCTTCAGCGGTGATGAAGAAGTCGAAGGCAGCAACGCCGACACCCTTCTTGTCATCTTCGATGAATTTTGGTTCCTGAACATAAGCTTTGATAGTGATCCAGGTTCCCTTAGATGTACTGAATGTAACATCATAAGTTCCAGGTTCCTTTGGAATATCATATTCAACTTTATGAATTGACAGGAATTCATCATCGAAGTCCCAGGCCTGAGCATTGGCACGGGCAATCACTTCGGTATCAGTCAGAGTCTCAACGTCTTCCAGGTCCATGTAGAAGTCGTTGGCGGAAATCTTTTCCTGTTTTTCTTCATTGGTGAAGTCATGGTTGCCGATAACATGCATCGTGATGGTCTTGGAAGCACCGGAGACAGTCTGTACGGTTACTTCGTTATGAACACCCTTGAACAGAACGAATTTTACTTCACCAGGAATGATTCCTCTGCCTCTGGATACGATTTCCAGATCTTCCGGACGTATCATGATGTCAACCGGTTCATTTCTTCTGAAGCCATGGTCAACACACTTGTAATCCTTATCATCAAATGATACCAGGTAGTCATCCTTCATGATGCCTTCAAAGATATTTGATTCACCGATGAAGTGAGCGACATATTCATTGATCGGTTCGTTGTAGATCTCACTAGGAGTGCCGATCTGCTGGATCGAACCGTCTTTCATGACGACGATCTTGTCACTCATGGTCAGGGCTTCTTCCTGGTCATGGGTAACGAAGATGAAGGTAATGCCTACTTCCTGCTGAATTCTCTTCAGTTCGTACTGCATTTCCTTTCTTAAGGCCTTATCCAAAGCGCTTAAAGGTTCATCAAGCAGCAGGACATATGGTTCGTTGACCAGTGCTCTGGCGATGGCTACACGCTGCTGCTGTCCGCCTGATAACAGGGTGACATCACGGTTGCCATAGCCTTCCAGACCAATCAGCGAAAGCATACGGTTGACCTTCTGTTCAATAACGTCCTTGGAAACCTTCTTCAGCTTTAAGCCGAAAGCAATGTTATCATAAACATTGAGATGTGGGAACAGCGCATATCTCTGGAATACGGTGTTGACCTCACGCTTGTAAGCTGGAACTGCTGAGATATCCTGGCCGTCAAAGATGACTTCGCCTTCGTCAGCATCCAGGAAGCCGCCTAATATTCTTAATAAGGTGGTTTTCCCACAGCCCGATGGGCCTAATAACGTAACAAATTCATTTTCGTAAATATCCAGGTTAATACCTTTTAATACGACGTTTCCGTCAAAGGATTTTACGATGTTACGGAATTCTATCAGTTTCTTCATTAACTTATCCCCCTGTTTATCAGAATGCCGGTGGAGTAGAAACCCACAGGACTTTGGCAACGCTGTTGCCTTCGTTTACCAGACAATGTCTGAAATCACCCTTGATATAGAATGTTTCGCCCTTTTTCAGGGTATTGCTGGTGTTGTTGGTCAGATCCTTCAGGATTATTTTTCCCTGCAGAATATATCCCATCTCTTCACCGTCATGCGGCAGTACGGTCCGGGACTGTCCTTCAGGTTCGATTGTCAGCAGCAGCGGTTCCATTTCATTCTGCTGCCGGTTAGGAACAAGATAGGTAATCTTCATTAATTCCTTTTCATCTTCGAAGTAATCCTGCTCAGTGAATGTTCTCTGGACACTTCTCTCTTCCTGGAAGAATTCTCCCAGGGACACACCCAATACTTCAACAATATTCTCCAGTGTCGGTATTGACGGTGTCGTCAGATTTCTTTCCAGCTGTGACAGAAAGCTCTTGGTAAGCTCTGTACGGCTGGCCAGTTCTTCAAGAGTCAGGCCGTTTTTTACTCTAAGCTGTTTAACTCTTTTTCCCAGATCCATTGCCGTCCTCCTTTGTTCAGTACAACTTAACAAATTGTTTATTTTTGTTAACCATGTTCATTATATTCCTTTCCGGGGATAATGCAATACTTTTCTTAACTTTTTGTTCAATAATTCTTTACTTTTCTTTCCGGTGTTCATCCGTACTTAACAACTATCATTATTATTTCCTTTAGGACGACAAGACCCGTAATGAAATATTTGAATATCTGGAAGCTAATCCTGATGATTTTTAGCGTTTCTTCACATGCCATTAATTTACATATAAAAGTTTTAATTATAGATTATTTAGGAATTTATGTTAGAATATACTTTGTTGCAAAGGAGGAGCACAAAAAAATGACCAATAGATGGGAAAACTTCTTTAACGAAAAACACGAGATTAACTATCCGGCAATGACCATGTATCAGCTGATCAGGGAAAGTGCCAGAAGATATCCTAATAACATTGCCTATGAATTCATGAACAAGAAAACCACTTATGCAGAATTCATGGATAAAATTGAACTTACGGCCAAGTCACTGACAAGTATCGGCATCAGAGCCGGCGATGCAGTAACCATATGCATGCCTAACTGCCCACAGGCTATTGATACTTTCTACGCATTGAACAGAATCGGCGCCATCGCCAACATGATTCATCCACTCTCTGCAATCAGTGAAATCACATTCTATCTGAACATATCCAATTCAAAAGCCATTCTGACACTGGACCAGTTCTATTCCAAGGTTGTTGAGGCCAGAAAAGATGCTGACCATACAGTTATCATCATCATGGCTGATGTAGCTGATGAATTACCTAAATATCTGCAGATTCCTTACAAAGTTAAGAACATGGGTAAATATCCTGGCTTACCAAATGAAGCCTACTCAATAACCTGGAAGGAATTCCTTCATTACGGCAGCAAATTCCCTCTGCCATTACCAAAGATCGAATTCCAGGTTGACAGAACAGCTGTCATCCTGTATTCAGGCGGTACTACCGGTACAACCAAGGGCATCATGCTGAGTGACCTTAACTTTAACGCCTGTGCCCTGCAGAGTTCCGTTGCCATGGAAGTTCCATATGAACATGGACAGAAGATCCTGGCAGTCATGCCTTTATTCCACGGTTTCGGTCTGGGAATCGGTATCCACACCTGTCTGGTAAAAGGTATCTGCTGCGACCTTATTCCGCAGTTTACCGTTAAGACATATGCACAGATGCTGGTCAAGAAAAAACCAAACTTCATCGCAGGTGTTCCTACCCTGTATGAAGCTCTGTTAAGAACCAAGGGTCTGGAAAACGCCAACCTTTCATTCCTCAAGGGAATGTATTCCGGCGGTGACTCACTGTCAGTTGAGCTGAAAGCCAAAGTCGACAAGTTCCTTAAGGAACATCACGCTACCATTCAGGTTCGTGAAGGCTACGGTACTACAGAATGCGTTACTGCCAGCTGTCTGACTCCTTCAAACGATTACCGTGAAGGAAGCATCGGTCTGCCTTATCCTGATACAAAGTACATCATCTGCGAACCAGGCACCAACAATGAAGTCAAGACCGGCGAAGAAGGAGAAATCTGTTTAAACGGTCCATCAGTAATGCTTGGCTATCTGAATAATGAAGAAGAAACCCGGGATACTCTGAGAGTTCACGAAGACGGCAGAACATATCTGCATACCGGCGACCTCGGTTACATGGATGCTGACGGATTCATATACTTCAAGCAGAGAATCAAACGTATGATCATCTCTTCAGGTTACAATGTATATCCTTCACAGATCGAAAACATCATCGATTCACATCCGAAGGTATTAATGAGCTGTGCCATCGGCGTCAAAGATGACTACAAGATGCAGAAAGTCAAAGCCTTTGTCGTTCTGAAACCAAATGTAGTTCCTGATAACAGCATCAAGGAAGAAATCATGGAATATCTGCGCAGACGTGTTTCAAAATGGGCCCTGCCTTATGACATTGAATTCCGTGAAGATCTGCCTAAGACACTGGTTGGCAAAGTAGCCTACAGAGTTCTTGAAGAAGAAGAGAACCGGAAGATTGAAGCTGCTCAGCAGAAAGCAGCCGAACTAAATGCCAAGGTTGAAAAAGAAAACAAAAAAGATGAATAATTAATAACAAAGCGTCTCACCTGAGACGCTTTTTTTCACTTTTACCACAGCGTAATATGAGACTGATACAGGACCAACATAATTTAAAACAATTTACCATAAAGATGGAAAGGATATTGTTTAGTCATGATAAAAGGTATAATTGTAAAACCGCACGAACTGCCTGAACTGATAGAGTTCAGGAAAGGATACAAAGAGATGCAGAAACTGGTTGAGGGTAATTTTGAAATGCCCTATCTGTTCTCTGACGTTGACATTGTGGTAAATGAAGAAGGAAAATTCAATGGTTCACAGCCAAACCGCTTTCTGTACTATCAGGGACATCTGGTAGACATTCTCTTTGGAAACATACTTATCGTTGATACCAATGAAGATGGTGAGACCGTTTCTCTTACCGACAGAAAAATCAGAAAATACATGGAAATATTCTCCAGTCAGCATATATTTCTGGACTAATAAAAAGACATTGATCACAATGTCTTCTTTTTACCTTTGTTTTTCTCCCGTGGCACCCTGGCTTCCTTACGTTCGCCTTTGATCTGCCGTATCTGCTTATCCGACAGGACATACTGAACTCTGTCTCTTCGCAGATTAGTGAATTTCTCGATCTGTCGGACATTTACATAGTATTCTTTTTTGCCTATCTGCAGCTTTACGGCATTGATTAATTTCTTCCGTGACAGCGGATAGGCATATATTTCATTCTTTACGGTCTTGAAAACATAATGCAGTTCCAGATTATCCTTTATGACATCTCCAGGTCTGACATATACTCCTTCCCTCACAAATCGCTTTAGATTTGAAACCTTATTGGACGGAAGGTGCTTAACCAGTTTTATGTATTCAGGCCTGAGATTTCTATAGCTGTAGAAATCCGTATACATCTGCCTGTTATCAAGAGTAAATGTAAAGGCATTACGTATCGGTTTTTCTGTCAGTCTGTATCCCTTCAGGGCATCATTCTTATCGTTTGTGATAAGGAACAGCCTTTTGCCGTTATCGACGATATCGCCAAACTTGAAGATGTTATCAACGTTTTCAAAGTGAACGGCAGACTTTTTACTGGTATCATTTACCATAATCATTCTCTGCAAAGCCTTTAGCTGCTTGTCAGTCAGAGAGCCGATGTTCTTGTTAATGTTTTCAACAGGTATTTCATAGTTTTCGGAAACGCTGAAAAAAGTGTCCCCGTTATATTGCCCGAAATTAGCTATATTGACCTTGAACGTTTCCCCGTCATCACTGTACTGACGGTGTGATCCCTGCAGACAGATTACCCTGTCTTTATTTTTCTTTATGACCAGATAAGGTCTGTGGCGATGTCCGTCTGGAACATCATAAAGTTCACTGTCGCTCATCGGCATTTTTCCCAGGATCAGGTCTCCGGGCTTAAGTTCGCTAAAAATATCAAATTGTTTTCTTGTATACAGTGGTTTGCCGGATACCTTCAGTCTGAAATTCTTGATCTTGCGTTTTACAATGAACAGGAATTTTCTGACTGAATGTCCGACACTTTTGTCGCCCATAAAACTCCTCCTTTCATTTCATGGTTTTCTGCAGAAGGTTACAGAGTTCATTAACAGCCTCATCATTTCCGGCCTTGATATCGTCAACCACACATGATCTGATGTGGCTGCTTAACAGTTCCTTGGTAAAGGCATTCACAGCGGCCTGTACTGAACTGACCTGAGTAATGATATCAACACAGTAACGGTCTTCTTCGATCATTTTCCTGATCCCCTTGATCTGACCTTCTATCCTGTTCAGGCGGTTGGTGAGAGACTTTATTTCTTCCGGACTTCTCTGTTTGTGTTTTGTACAGCAGTTATCCATATTATTCTATTCCGGTTACAGTGTAGTCCTTTTCCTCTACAGCGTTCTTTAAGACTTCGTCTGCTACATCTGTGCTCATTGTTACAACAGCAGTTCCTTTTTCATGAGAAACCTCAGCGCTGACTACGCCCTCGATCTTTTCCAGAGCTTTCTTAACTGTTGCCTCGCAATGAGGGCACATCATTCCTTCAATTCTTACTGTTTTTTCCATATTTGTTTCCTCCTGTAATTCAATTTCAATATCTATGTTTTTCTTATTGTTCCTGACTGTTGAATTGTAAATGTCTGCCAGATTCAGCCTGAGTGCATTTGTACATACCGTGAAGCTGGAAAGGCTCATGGCAGCAGCTCCAAGCATAGGAGTCATCTGCCAGTTTACCTTAAATAACGCCTGATAAAGACCAATTGCCAGCGGTATGCAGATAACGTTGTAGAAGAATGCCCAGAACAGATTCTGGTGAATGTTTGTAAGCGTATGTTTTGACAGTCTGATAGCTGCCGGAACATCCAGCAGATTTGATTTCATCAGCACAACATCAGCTGCATCTATAGCAACATCACTGCCGGCGCCGATGGCGATTCCCAGATCGGCTGAAGTAAGAGCCGGTGCATCGTTAATGCCATCTCCTACCATAGCTACCTTACCGTATTGCTGAAGCTGAGTGATTACTTTCCGCTTACCGTCAGGAAGCACCTGAGCAACTACTTTATCTACGCCTGCTGTTGCACCGATGGCAGCAGCCGTTTTCTTATTATCGCCTGTCAGCATGACCACCTTGATACCCATTTCCTGCAGCTGCTTTATAGCTTCAGGAGAATCCTTCTTAACAGTATCGGCAACTGCTATCATACCTGTCAACCTGCCGTCAGAAGTAAACAGAAGCGGTGTTTTTCCTTCATCCGCGAGCTGTTCATAGGCTTTTTCAACATCACCGCCAACAGTTACCTGCTGCTTTATGTATTTAAATGAACCGGCTAACAGATGTTCATCTTTACGGTTACCTTTTATACCATTGCCAGGCAAGGCCTGGAAATCAGTAACAGGCTGTTCCTTATAGCCTTTTTCAGCTCCGTAATTAACTATGGCCTTAGCCAGAGGATGTTCGCTTCTGGCTTCAAGGTCTACTGCCAGCTGCAGCAGATATTCCTGATCATATCCATCTGCCGGAATTATATCTGTAACAACAGGTTCACCATTTGTGATAGTACCTGTCTTATCAAGCACAACTATATCTGTTTTCCCGGTCTCTTCAAGTGCCTGTGCCGTCTTGAACAGAATACCGTTTTTGGCTCCTACACCGTTTCCAACCATTATGGCAACAGGAGTAGCCAGTCCCAACGCACAGGGACATGATATGACAAGAACGGAAATGGCACGGGCAATTGCAAAGCTGAAAGGCTTTCCAGCCAGCAGCCAGCCAATCAGTGTCACAACAGAAATTCCCAGAACAGCAGGAACAAATACACCTGATACCTTATCGGCTATTCTGGCAATCGGTGCTTTCGTAGCACTGGCATCAGAAACCATTTTTATGATCTGTGACAGGGTTGTATCCTGTCCTACTCTGGTTGCCCTGGCTTTGAAATAGCCTTCCTGGTTGATTGTGGCAGCTGAAACAAGATCCCCTTCCATCTTATCGACCGGTATGCTTTCGCCTGTCAGAGCAGCTTCATTTACAGCGCTGTGGCCTTCAATGATAATACCGTCAACCGGTATGTTTTCACCAGGTCTGACAACAAAGATATCGCCGACATTAACCATTCCTATTTCTACTTCTTTTTCTGTATCACCGACAAGAATAACGGCTTTTTCAGGAGCCAGTTTCAGAAGACTCTTAAGAGCATTGGTCGTTCTGCCTTTACTGATGGCTTCAAGAAGCTTACCGACTGTTATAAGGGCTACGATCATGGCTGCCGATTCAAAATACAGATTATGATGATAGCTCATGGCTTTTTCCATGTCACCATTCATTACGGCTGCTGACATCATGTATAACTCCGCCAGACTGTATACAAATGAAGCGGCTGACCCCATGGCAACAAGAGTATCCATATTCGGAGCCCCATGCAGCAGTGAACTGAAACCGGAGGTATAGAATTTATGATTTATGATCATTACGATTATGGCCAGTAACATTTCAGTTATGGCCAGAGAAACATGATTCCCAGCCAGAAATGACGGGACCGGCCAGTTAAGCATTTTATGTCCCATTGAAAAATACATCAGCACGGCTAAAAAGCCGACTGACCATATCAGTCTCTTTTTCAAAACCGGTGATTCTCTGTCTTTCAGGGCTTCTTCTTCAGCAGCCAGATTGTTTTCCTGTTTTACAGCGTTTTTAGGACTGGCCCCATAACCGGCATTTTCAACTGCTTTTATAATATCCTGCGGACTGGCACTGCCTTCAACACCCATTGAATTTGTCAGCAGCGATACCGAGCATGATGTTACGCCCGGAACATTGCTGACGGCTTTTTCAACGCGTGCCTGACAGGCTGCACAGCTCATTCCTGTAACTAAATACTGTTCCATTTTTCCAAATTCCTTATAAGGGTAAACATACCCCCCTACCCTATATTGTTATTATAGAGTTTTAGTCTTTCAGCGTCAAACGATTTGCTATCATCTGATGCATTCATCGCGCTGCTGCAGCAGATGTTCGCATATTTCAATATTTCTCAATGACAGCTGCGGGCTGGTAACATCGGAATATATTTTACCGCTGATGATACAGTCACTGAAGTGCTGCAGTTCATACTGCATTTCATATTCAACCGGATGGTCAAGTGTCGTTGTCAGTTTGCCATCCACATATACATAGGCCTTTCTGGCTTTCCAGTAATCAGGAATAACGATGCGTCCTTTTTCCATATATATGGTAAGGCCGTTATCAAAAAGTACTTCACTTGATACACAGCTGGTAGCCAGTATGTTGCCATTCAGCAGTAATGAAACACAAAGCTGGTTTTCAACACTGAAATCGCCATAGGTTACCAGGGTTCTGTAATCTCTGACCCCACCGCACAGATAATCACAGAGAGACAGGAAATAAGCTTCATTGCCATATATCAGGCCGCCGCCCATTTCCTTCTGTTTCATCCATCCGCTGTTATAGCGACCGCTTACATATGACTGCTTGAATTCCATGAAGCGGATTTTTCCATATCTACCAGAATCAATTATGGATTTAACTTTCTGAATCAGCGGAAGATACAGTACCTTTATGGCTTCGGTAATAAACAGTTTCTTTTCCTTAGCCAGGGCAAACAGTTCCTCAGCCTGCCATCTGTACATTACCATCGGTTTCTCAACAATAACATGTTTGCCGGCATTAAGAGCATCTTTGGCACATTGATAATGGGTAAGATTGACCGTTGGGATATACACAGCATCAATATCAGGATCATCGTAAAGTTCCTGATAGGAACCATAGTATTTTGTCAGTCCGTTCTCTTGAGCAAATGCTCTGGCTTTATCAGCCTCACGTGAGGCAACAGCAGTAAAAATGCTGTTATCAGTACACCTGGATGCACTGATGAAACGCGGTGCAATACCAGCCGTTGAAACTACCCCATAGTTTACTTTTCCATCAATCATAAAGATCCTCCAAAATTAAAACTAAACAGACGAAAAGCCTGTTTAAGTTTTATTTAATTAAAATTTACATATTCATCTTCAGGAGCCGAGGCTTCAATGACGCTTGCAGTATTCAGAATTACCGTTCTGCCACCCTGCTCATCGTCAATAGTCTTCAGCTTACCTTTCAGATAATACCATTTCCCGTCTTCAACGATCCGAGGGTCAACATCCGTACAGGTTAACCCGATCTGCTGCAGGTCATTTGAACAGCATACCATTGCTTCCCTGCCCATTATGCAGACATTTTCATATTCTCTGAGCGTCTCGAGGTGCTTAACCTTCAGCGTTACCTCACAGCCGTTGTATTTTTCCGGATCATCAACAGCGTCTATGTACCATAAACCATAGTCATTGTCTTCAATGTTAAGCGGCTTAGTGGTATCAAACATCTGCCGTTCGATCTTGATCATCTTGCTGTCCATATCCAGGAATACGACCATCATGTTGCGGTTTATGCCTTTCAGGTTATTTCTGAAATACATCAGGTCCTGACCGTTACATCTGTTGATGTAACAGATGGCTGAATCGATAACATGGTTATAGACAAACTGACGCATGTTAAGCATCTGGTTCTTCAGAACCGTAGCATCGAAAAAGGTCAGATAGTCAACTACCAGCCAGTTTGAAGAACCGTCTTTCCGGAACAGTTCCTGATCATCCTGCATGCCGTTCAGTTCAAGAATGATCCTGTCAGGATAATACTCATCATCAAGTTCATCGATTTTCTTCTTATCCAGTTCCTTAATATCATCAAGGTATACAACATAGGCATTGGCATTGAACAGAAAATCTTCATCGTATTCTTCATCGCCCTGTTCAAAAGCAATTATCAGCGTTGTTTCTCCCTGATTGAACTGCGGATCAAGCAGACTTTCCTTTATGGCAGTTGTCTTACCGGCATCCAGAAATCCGCTGAACACATACAGAGGCTTCATTTTAGCCATGGAAAACCTCGTTCATTCTGTCTTCATTAATGACAGTACCGATAACTGATACCAGTGTATCTTCTCTCTTTGGTCCGTAATAAACATGATATTCATTCAGAACATAGTTAAAGTAAAGAGTTCCTTCTTCACCGTTGACATATCCCTTAACACGGATGATGTCAGGTTCCATTGTTTTGAAGATCTCACCAAGTTCTTCTTCAGTAAAGACATGCTCAGGTCTGATGATAAGATTCTTGAAGATCTCGTCTTCGTCATCATCATCTTCTCCATGATGATGGTGGTGATGGTGATGAT
>JAFRAB010000050.1 GCA_017405675.1 Erysipelotrichaceae bacterium | reverse complement strand
TTCAGCAGCGATCGCATCATTACTGATTGCTCTGAGGTTTCTGCCCAGTTTGGAATCAACCAGCCAGTTCATTATGATATATGTCAGAATGACAAACAGCATCGTCAGATAGAAGAATTCTCTCTTATCCTTCAGAACATGACCAAAAAGGTTAACTGATGGAATACCGACGATACCCATCTGTCCGAGAGTTACAGGATCCCAGTTCTTGATGATCAGGTTAACGATTTCTGCGAATGACAGAGTGATGATCGTAACATATCTGCCGGTAATACGGCTCATAGGAAGTGACAATAAAAGTCCTGCCAGTCCTGTTATCAGAATTACCGGAATGAAGTTAGTTGAATACGGAGTCTTGAAATGATACCACAGTACTGCAGTTGTATAAGCTCCGATACTGTAGAAAGCAGCGTGACCGAATGAAACCGTTCCGCCTATGCCCATCAACAGGTTAAGGCTCATGGCAAAGATCATGGCTAAGGCAGCTGAAATAAGGATACGCAGCTGATAGGCATTGGTAAACAATGGAGCCACGCACATGCCAACGGTAATGATGATGAATAATATATGCTTCTTTAATGATGTATTTTTCTTCATATACTACACCTTATGCTGTTCTTTCTTACCGAAGATACCGGTAGGCTTGATGATCAGGACAATGATAATAACAGAGAATGAAACGAAGTTCATCGCTGACATTGACCAGTATCCGGCAACAAAGCTCTCTATTACTGCCAGAATGTAGCCTCCGATTACAGCACCTTTCAGGACACCGATACCACCCAGAACCGTAGCCGCAAACGCCTTATTACCAATTGCGGAACCAACGGAAATGGAGATACTGCTTAAATACATGCAGTAGGCAACACCGCTGACCGCGGCCAGAATACTGCCAACTGCGAATGACACACCTATAAGGGTATTTACAGGCATACCCATAAGATGGCAGGCATTGAGGTTCTGAGACAGTGCTCTTAAGCCTCTGCCAACTCTGTTATGCTGGGTATACCAGTTCATGGCAAACAGAATCACCAGTGTAACAATGATGATGATTATCTGAATGGCACTTGTTCTGGCCCCAAATAGATCTATATACTTGCCAGCAAGCAATGTCGGGAATGGCTTTATCTCACTTCCAAACGTGCCCTGGCATATCTGTTCAAGTATTGTTTTGACACCGATTGAAGAAATCAGTGCATAAGTATTGGAGTCGCCTTTTTCACGGATCGGTCTGATGGCGACTAATTCAATGATATAACCCAGAGCACCGGCGGCGATCAGGGTCAGAATAAATGTGAGGGCAACCTGCCCAGCTGTTATTGAACTATATAAGGCATAGAAAATAACAGCACTTGTTAAGAATACGGCAGCATTTGACATATTGATAAGCTGCAGTATCGAATAAATCAATGAATATCCTATGGCGGTTAAAGCGTATATGGAACCTAAAGAAATACCATTTACAAGGATCTGCAGAAACTTGGCCATATAATTCTCCTTTCTTCTAAAATAGACTTCACTTCATTCTACTGAAGTGAAGTCTATTAAGCTTATTGTTTAAAAACTGTTATTTTAAGCCGGCTACAGCGTCAACGTCAAATGTGTCCAGCAGATCTTCATAGTTGATCCACTTTAACTTGCCATCATCGCCTCTTACGATCTGTGACAGATACTGGATCTGTAAGATCTTACGGCCTGTAGCAAATGTTAACTTACCCTGAACGCCTGGGAAGTCAGTTAATGTAGCTAACTTGTCTCTGAATGCCTGACGGGTTGTACCGGTCTTCATTGTTTCCTTGATAGCCCAGATAACAGTCATCATGCAGTTGTAGCCCTGGTCAGCATACTTCTGAGTTGTGTTGTTGTCCTCTGCATACTTAGCACCATACATTTCCTTGTATAAAGCTTCATATTCCAGATATACAGGGTCTGTTAAGTCCTTGGTCTTAGCATAAATGCCATATAAGCCTTCGCCTAAGTCACCTAAGTTCTGTAAAACGTTAGATGTACGTGACTTTGAAGATACCTGCCATGCGCAATCTAAGCCAACTGTTTCAGCCTGCTGTCTGATTAAGACGATGTCGTTTTCAGCGCAGAAGCACATAACTAACTGAGGGTTGGTTTCCTTGATCTTGGTTAAGATTGAAGTGAAGTCCTGCTGGCCATCATCATACTTTTCGCTTGCCAGTAACTGAACGCCTAACTTTTCAGCTGTTGCAGTATAGAACTTGCATGTTTCCAGACCCCATGAGTCATTTGAATAGATCAGAGCAATCTTGTCAAAGCCTAAGTGCTTGATGTCATAGGCAGCAACACGTGCAGCAGCTGTATCCTGTGTCATTGACAGAGAGAAGCCCCAGTCACCGCTTGTTTCCAGATAGTCTGACTTTGAGCATGTTAAGGCATACTGTACCATTTCTGCTTCTTTATAAATTGTGGCGCATGGATATGAAACGCCTGAAGCGAATGAACCAACTTCCAGCAGATAGTATGGTTCAGTGCTGGTAGTAACCTTGGTAGCTATTGTTGCACCTTCGGTAGCATCGTTCTTGTCATCATAGTAATCGCAGATGATCTTGCCGGTGCCGTCGCCGTTTAACCAGCCTTCATTTTCCAGTTTCTTTAATGCAACCTTGATACCCATGTCGATGTATTCGGCATAGGAAGCATTTGTACCAGTATAAGGTAAGCTTACTGCTACATGGAAGTCGCCGTTTGCATCTGCAGCTGATTCAACTTTGTCTTCAGGCTTTGAACAGCCAACTGTTGTGATCAGCATTAAGATGACCAATAATAAACTAATTAACTTTTTCATAGTTCCTCCTTCTTTTATTACTGTGGTTTTTACCACTAACGACCTTATTTACGTGTTTTGTATCTGAGGGTGCAGCACTTGCATCCTTCAGCCAGTGTTCCTTCGAGTTCGAAGTCCAGTCCTGCGCCTTCAGCGATACCTCTGTCGCCTTCCATGGCGATATCGCACAGTTTGGCACAGTCTTCATCACTTAAGCCCATTTTCTGCCAGGCTGCCAGCAATGCGCAGTAGTGAAGTGTAACTACTGCTTCGTCCTCAGTATCATAATCGAGGCTCTTTTCAAATGTTTCGCTGAGAGCCTTTTCCGTAAAGTAATGAGCATAACCGCTGGCGGTTACCTTCTCATTATTGAAATACTTTGCCTTTTCGCCCTGTCCGCCTTCAACACCGATCTTGTGAATTGCCTTACGCATGATTGGTTCCAGATCAATGCCTTCTTCTCTGGCAGCAACGTAAAAACCTGCGGCCCATTTGCCACGCTGTTCAATCGCTGCTCTTCTGACATTGACTCCATAGTTGTCAGTAACAGACGGCTTATTTGTTATTTTGCTCATATTATAAATATCCCCTAACTGTTTTATTCTATTTTCATTATAATATGAGGCAAATTATCCCTTAAATAATAAAAATTTATGCTTTCTTTAACTTTTTTATGAAATGAAATTAAAGGATCGATTTCTCACCGATCCTCATTTTCATTTTCAAAATCAGTTTCCATTATCTCCCTGCGGTATTGCAGCGGTGTTTTTCCCTCATAATCTCTGAACAGTTTATTAAAATAACTTACATCAGTAATACCTACTTTTTCAGCCACTTCATATACCTTTAAGCTTACGTTCTTCAGCATTTCCCTGGCCTTATCCATTCTCAGGTTATTCAGATAAACGGAGAAACTCTGATTCATATCACGGGAGAATCTTCCTGAAAGATAGCTTGGCGTCACATCCAGTTTATTGGCACAGTAGTTCAGGTTGAGATCATTATTGTCATACTCAGCCTGAATGATTCGTAAGCATGATTTGACCAGAACCGTAACATTTTCAGTAAGTACGAAACGGTCACAGCAGCCTTTCAGATAACGTGAAATCACTTCCTGCAGTTCTTCCCTGTCTTTCGTTTCAAACACCTTAGTCATTGTCCGCCTTGAATCAAATGACCTGGTCTTATTATCAGAGAATACCGCATTATGAACATACATGATCCAGCCGTAACACTGATTTTTCATCTCCTGAAGTGACAGATCCTGACTGAAGAATTCCTTAAGATATCTTTCAATGGACCGGTAGTCATTATTGAAAATATGACTGACCAGCAGAGCCATGCCTGATTCATCATCATGTCCTGCTGCATATTTCTTATGGAAACCGGAAGCACCCTGTAAGGCAGCCAGGAACTCCTCGTTGCGGAAAGGTTTAAACAGATAGTCATAAACCAGCGGGCATCTGATGGCCGCTCTTAAATAATCCCTGTCATCATACGCTGAAACAACAATGATGCTGACCGGCAGATTCTGCCGCACGCAGTTTTCCAGCATCTCCAGCCCATTCATGACCGGCATTTTTATGTCAGTAATGACCAGTTCAGGGCTGTTTTTCTTTATCAGTTCCAGGCATTCCGTCCATTTGCGGCCCTTCCTACGACCTGAAAACCTTCGGTTTTATCAATGAGATTACTGATGCCATTGAGAGCCAGTATCTCATCATCAGCTACCACAACTTTAATGTCGCTCATTTTAAACCTCCATCTTAAGTCTATCCATCGGCAGTCTCATACTGACAATGGTCATTCCATCAACCAGGCTGTATTCCAGATGGCAATCAGGTCCATAATACATCATAAGTCGGTCATTGACGTTCCTGATACCGTAGTGTTTCTGTGACAGCTCCGGATCCCCGTTCAGAAGCCTGTTAACCTTTTCCAGTTCAATCTCACTGCCGGTATTGGCTACTTCCAGTACCAGATAATCGCCTTCAATACGGCTTGATATGATTATCTTTCCCTTTTCCTGTGACTCCACAAAACCATGCATCAGCGCATTCTCAGCCAGTGGCTGCAGGATCTGTTTGGTAACGATCAGTTCCAGTGTATTCTCATCAATGTCGAACTCTGCTTCATAACGGTCCGGATAACGGAAGGACATGATTTCCAGATAATTCTTCACATGTTCAATTTCCAATCTTAACGGCAGTGTTGACTTGCCGTTATTAAGGCTTATTCTGTAAAGTCCTACCAGAGCGATGACGACCTTCTGAATGTCATCATCCTGGTTGTTGGCCGCCATCCAGGAAATGGTATTAAGGGTATTGTACAGGAAGTGCGGATTGATTTCCGCCTGCAACAGTCTGAATTCATTTTCCGCATCTTTTCGGGAGAATTCCTCGGCTTCTGACATGGACAGATTGACCTGGTCGATCAGCTGGTTATAGCTGTCATACAGTTCTCTGATTTCACTGGTTATGCCTTCCGGCGGATCAATGTGGTCAAATTTCTTCTGGATCCTTATATTGTGCATTTCTCCGGAAAGCTGTTTTATCGGTTCGGTAACACGTCTGGTGATCACAAAGGTAAATATTAGACCTATGGCTTCCAGTATCAGAGCTGCCAGAACGGTCAGATTTATGAAGTTTCTGCTGTCAGCGTACATGTCAGATCCGCTGACTACCGCTACCAGCTTCCAGTTGTTCTGACGGAAAGCGTTGCATACCAGCAGAGTATCCTGAATGATAGACGGTTCCTGAATGCTCAACTCTCCCGTTTCATATTCCTGCAGTTCCATCTTACCGGTTTTATAGGAAGGCAGAAGATAGTTGTTGTCTTCGTCCAGCAGACACAGATAGTCGTCTTTGCCGTTGCCCTTGAAGGAATAGATTATCTCTGTAAAATCTGTCAGTGATATATCTACAGAAGCAATTCCTATTATCTCCTCAAGGTTATCCAGAGAATATATGGCCCTTACTACTCTGACTACCCGGAGATTGTCAGGTCTGAAATGCCACTGGTATGAATAATCAAGTTTATAGTCATAAAGTCCATTTTCCTCAACCTGATATATTTTATCTTCCCGGTTCCAAATGTAGACATCTGTACCTTTTACAGGATAAACTTCAATGTTTTCAACGTTCATTATCTCTCTGAGAGAATTAAGTTCTCTTCTCAGTGATTCCTGTTCAGGCACACCTGAATTCAGCAGATTCTGCAACGGACGGCTGGCACATACGATCAGCAGCTTATCCTCTCCCCCCGCAAAAACACTATTCAGTGATTCCTGGGCAGCAGTGATCATGTTGTTATACTGTAAGGTATTCTCACGGTAAAGAAGACTCCTTAAAGCCCTGGTTTCAAAAAAAGTTTCCAGGCCCAGAGTCAGAGTAAGAATGATGATATTAACGATTATCAGCCTTCTGCGTATCATATGCTTATTTTACAGTTTTTTCTCTGTTTTGTCTTCAGATACTAAAAAGCAGAAAAACCACTTCAGTGTTATTCTGCATAGATAAATCTTATCAGTTAATCTGCTTTTCAAATCGGAACATTCCATCATGATCCTGTATCTCTGCTGTTTCTTCAGAAGCATCAGGATCGTGAGGGTCAGGGTGATGTGAATTATAGAACTCAACAATGTGAAATCCGCATCTGTTAACATAGAAATGAATGTTTCTGGTTTCAAAATATGGAGTCACGGTTTCCCATACCTTAACTTCCGGATGCATTTTTTCAACTTCGCACCAGGCAGCATAACCAATACCCTTACTGTGAACATCAGGATTAACAAACAGGATTTCCAGATCTCCTCTTTCTCCCTCAACGCTGATGATCACTCCTCCGACACCATCACCATTACATACTATTCTGTAAGCTTCACCATGGTCAATCGACTGTTCAATCGTTTCTCTGGAAATGATCTCTCCCTCTTCTTCGAAATGGTCATCTCTCATTCCGAATTCTTCGGTAGCACCATACTTGAAAGCCACCTGATTGTCTCTGATAAACTTCTCTCTGTCTTCCGGTTTTAACCGCTGTAACATAACTTCTGTCTTCATCAATTTTCCTCCTGTTCATGATGCCGGAAATAAAAAAGTCCGGCGATGAAAAAATCATACCGGGCTCACCCGACATCTTATCCAACAGGCGGCCTGTAAGCATAGCTTACGATCCCCTGTGCTACGGCACACTGTCCTCCGATGTATGATTATTGTACCACCTATTATTTGTAAGGACAATCTTAACAGGATCAGTTGTTTTCAGGCACTACGAATCCTAGTTGACAGCCAAATAAGAAGCATATCAGTTATTAAAATTTTGAAGGAAAATCAAAGTACAGCCAACGGTGTGAAACTTGAATATCATTTGATTATATAATGAAATAACAATGGTGAAAGCGTTTGCAACAAACGCGAGAAGAAGGGAAATTTAGTTATGAAAAAATTTTTAGCAGTTCTTCTTTCAGTTCTCATGTGTCTGACAATGTTCGGTTGCTCAGGCGGCGGAGAAGGCGGAAAAGAAGGAGAAGGTGGAGATACTCCATCTACAGGCGTTGACACAGCTACTTTTGAAGAATTATTAGAAGCTGGCAAGAACAACGGCAAGCCATTGACAATTTATACAACTCACTCAGTTATCAATGATGCTATCGAAGCATTCATGATCAAGTATGAATTAGATGGTAAGATCGATTACAGCTCAACTCAGATCGGCGACACAAACCAGATCACTCAGGTTGCTACCGAAGTTGCTCAGGGTGTTGACGGTGCTGACATTATCTTCATTCAGGATGGCGGTCGTGTATTAACAGACCTGGTTGAAGAAGGTTATGTTTATAACTGGTACAACAAGGAAATCCAGGACTTAGTCGGCGCAGACTGCGAACCATTACTGGTTTGGGACTACTGCAACAAGGTATTCATCTACAACGTTAATGCAGGAGATAAGTCATTCAGCGATGGCGACATCAATAACATCTGGTATTGCACAGATCCACAGTATGCTGGCGCATTAGCAATGAAGGATCCTTCAAGCGAAGGCGTTAACATGAACTTCTTAGTTAACCTGACATCTGATGCAAACGCAGCTAAGATGGCTGATGCCTACAAGGCATACTACGGCAAGGACATCGAATTAGATGCTGACTGCCCGAATGCTGGCTACCAGTTCATTAAGATGATGTATAAGAACGGCGTCGTATTAGGATCTTCAGACAGCACAATCGCTAAGGATACAGCAGCTGCTGACAAGAAGATGAGCGCTCTGATTACTCTTAACAAATATAAGAAGAGTCTCGGCAAGCGTGACGATGGCAGTGACAACATGTCATTTGCTCAGGATGTTAATCCAGTTGCCGGCTTCATTTACCCAATCTACGGATTACAGGTAAAGAACGCTGACAACCCAGAATTAGCTAAGGCATTCTTAATCTGGTTATATTCAGAAGAAGGCTGGAAAGGTAATGGAACTTTAACAATCAAGGACGGCTCAGTTTACAAGGGCATGTCTGGCAGATTCGGTGACTACAGCGGTAACCAGGCACTTCCAGTCGTTGAAGGTGACTTACCTGTTAAGGAATGGAAGAAGATCTTAATTCAGGAAGATGCTCAGCAGGCAGCAGCTGAAAGAGCTAATGTTGAAGACTTCATCTTAACAATCAAGTAATTAATCTTTAAGTATAATCAAATAAAAGGAAGGCTCTGGAGACGTTATGCTTAGCCTTCCTTTCTTTAATTCATAGACGGGAGAAGAATATGAAGAAAAAATGGAATAAAATAAAAACATTTTTCAGCAAGCCATATAATGTGCTATTGGTTCTGTTCCTGATTATGCTGACATTCCTGGTAGTCATTCCGCTGATTTCTATCGTAAGGGATACATTCATTGTACATCCATCTGAGAAATCAAGAGTACATCAGGCTGTAGGTTCCTTTACTACCTATCACTGGGTAAGAGCATTCGCCAGCACTTTCAGCAAGTCCTTACTGTGGGATCCTATCCGCAACAGTATCGTGACTTCCATCTGGGCATGTGTTGTTGCCATCCTGATAGGCGGTTCATTTGCCTGGCTGGTTTCAAGAAGTGACCTGATGTGAAGAAGGTTCTGACGAAACTGTTCATCTTCCCATACATAATGCCGGCATGGACCCTGGCTCTGGCCTGGAAGAACTTCTTCAAGAGTATTGAGGTAACCGGTTCAAACGGTATTTTCACAGCCCTGACAGGCATAGTAGTTCCTACCTGGTTTGGTTATGGGGAATTCCCGATAATCGTAGTAACCGGTCTGCACTATGCACCGTTTGCCTACATACTGATTGGCGGTATCCTTCATAACATGGACGCCAACCTGGAAGAAGCAGCAATAATTCTGAAAACCAAGAGATTGAGAATGTTCCTGAGGATCACCATTCCAATCGTAATGCCTGCTGTATTAAGTACTATCATTCTGGTATTCTCCGGTGCCATGGCAGCATTCGCATCCCCTCAGTTTCTGGGGCTGCCGGTACGATACTTCGTACTGACCACTGAACTGTACGCTGCGATAAACGGTACCAATCCGGGTGTCGGCTACATTCTGGCTCTGGTAATGATCGTTCTCAGTGTAATTATCATGTATGTAAACCAGAAGATGATCGGTACCAGAAAGTCCTATGCCACAGTAACCGGTAAGAGTGCCAATATCTCAATATTCCACTTAAAGGGAATGAGACTTCCGATATCAATCATTACAGCATTCGTTGTGCTGTGCATGTCAGTTATTCCACTGGTAACATTCGCTCTGGAATCTGTCATGCTGACGACAGGTGTATACAAACTGTCCAACATGACCTTAAGCTTCTGGATCGGCCAGTCTCAGGGACATAACTCACTTCAGGACCAGCCTGGTATCCTGCTTAATCCTGAAGTATACAGAACCCTGCTTAACAGCTTGAAGCTGTCATTCACCTGCGCCATCGGTGCCGGTACATTAGGCTTCTTAGCTGGTTACAGCATTGTCAGAAGAAGAGGAAGCTGGTTATCAAAGGTAGTTGAAGATCTCACCTTCATACCTTACCTGATTCCATCAATGGCCCTGGCTGCCATTTATCTGTCAATGTTCTCAACGAAGAGAGGCATCATTCCTTCACTTTACGGAACATTTACGATCCTGGCTTTAATTGGTACGATCAAGTATCTGCCAATGGCTTCAAGAAGCGGTGTCAACTCAATGCTGCAGCTGTCACCGGAAATTGAGGAAGCCGGAATCATCATGGGTGTTCCTTGGATCAAGAGAATGACAAGGATCATAATCCCAATCGAAAAGTCCACGATCGTATCCGGATATCTGTTACCATTTATTTCCGGCATGCGTGAACTGAGTCTGTTCGTTATTCTGATAACTGCCAATAACAGAGTACTGACATCATTACTGCTGTTCTACGACGAGAAAGGATTCACCCAGTTCTCTAACGCAGTTAACTTATTGATCATCATTGTTGTATTGGTAATCAACTTCACAGTTGAAAAACTGACCGGTGCTTCAATCGAAAAGGGTGTAGGAGGAAACTAGAAAATGCCAACAATCAGATTAGTTAATATTACAAAACAGTTCGGTAAAGGTTCCTTAGCCGTTGACAAACTGAATATGGAAATCAAGGATGGCGAATTCGTATCCCTGTTAGGCCCGTCAGGCTGCGGTAAGACAACGACTCTGAGAATGATTGCCGGTCTTGAAACTCCGACAGACGGAGAAATATATTTTGATGACGAATGTGTCTTTTCCGATGAAAAAGGTATCAACCTGTCACCGGACAAGAGAAACATCGGATTCCTGTTCCAGAACTATGCCTTATGGCCTCATATGACCGTATACAAGAATATCGCATTCGGTCTGGAAAACATGAAGTGGCCTAAGGATAAGATCGATGCCAGAGTCAGAGAAATCTGTCAGACCATGCGTATTGAAGAATACATGAACAGATATCCTGCAGAACTGTCAGGCGGTCAGCAGCAGCGTGTTGCCATCGCCCGTACACTGGCACCAAATCCAAAGATTCTCTTAATGGACGAGCCATTAAGTAACCTGGACGCTAAGTTAAGAAATGACATGCGTGCCGAACTGAAGAGACTGCATTTAACATCAGGATCTACATTCGTATATGTTACTCATGACCAGTCAGAAGCCATGACACTTTCAACCAAGGTTGCTCTGATCAAGACAGGTCTGTTACAGCAGTACTGTCCTCCTCTGCAGCTGTATGGTGAACCTAACAATGTCTTCTGCGCTGACTTCATGGGAAACCCAAGCATGAACTTTGTCAACTGCCATGGCCACACTGAGGGCGATAAACTCATCTTAAATACCCAGAAATTCAAGGTAATATTCACACCTAATGAAAAGGTTGAATTAGAACCTGAACATGAATACATTCTTGGTATCAGACC
Organism: Erysipelotrichaceae bacterium; assembly: GCA_017405675.1. The sequence continues at coordinate 48,496 of JAFRAB010000050.1, read as the reverse complement.
TGAGTTCATTCATGTATCCGATGAGGGTGTGGAAGCCAGAGTAGTTTCATCTTTACCGTCAGGCATGGAAACAACATTGGCTCTTGCTGTTGATGACATCGTATTATCAGCCATAGCTTTCGGCAGCATCGACTTTGCGATGGATTCAACTGTTCACTTCAATTTTGAAGGAAACCGTTACGTATTATTCGATAAGGAAACTGAAGAAAAGATTACCTTAGGTTCTCTTGAAATCATTGAATAATATGGATAACAGAGACAGATTTGAAGGATTCATGGGAAAATTAGCAGGACGGTTAACCAATATCGTCCTGCTTGGTTTTTTCAGTGTACTGTTTTCACTGCCTGTGGTAACTGTTGGCGCCAGTCTGACAGCCCTGCATGATGCCATGAGCCAGTATGTAATGTACGACGCGGATAAACCTCTGAATATTTTCTTTAATTCCTTCAAAAAGTATTTTAAAACAGCTACGGTAGTCTGGCTGCTGCATGCAGTAGCCTTAGCAGTACTTGTTGTTGACTATCTCTATTATAAAGGCGGAGATGCAACCATAGACATTATTGCTCAGGCTGCGATTTTTACACTGATAGCTGTGCTGGTATTTGAAATGCTGATGGTATTCGTGGTCATATCTCAGGATATGGCTGAGGGTGCCTGGGCTGCCTTTAAAAAGGCGCTTGACATTTCATTTATCTGTCTGTTTGAAACTGTCACCCTGCTGATACTGAATATCGGTATTCCAATATTGAGTGCATTGTTAATGCCGGGATTTCTGCTTGTTCTGCCTGGAGTTATAACCTACTTCAGCTGGCTTATAATTCCCAAGATGTTGAAAAAGTACAAATTCAAAAAAGGCAATGCCGAATACCAGCGAGAAAGACGAAAAAAACAGTAACTGCTATGAATACAGTTACTGTTTTTATATATCTTTGCCGACTAATAAACAGAATTTAAGAGTTCTTTTACAGTATCCCTATCCGGCTAAAACCTTAACAGCATTGTACAGCGTTTCATCATCACCGACATTGCCCGGGAATATTACGTATGGAATGTCAGGAAATCTGGAATTCTCATCAGCTATCCAGACCGGCACACCCGGCTGAATCTGACCGGCAACCCTGGCTTTCCTGATAGCCAACGCCTTTACGCCAACATCAGCTGAAGTAATACCCCCTTTTGCTACCACAAATGACGGTTCGATGCTCAATCTCTTAACCAGCTGTAATAAACAGTCAGATATTCTGACGCTTCTCTGCAGTGCTTTTTCCCTGGTATCATCCGGCAGAGTGATAACCTGTCTTTCCGTATAGGCAACAGCGATCTTTCCGCTGCTGATTATTTTTTCCTCTTCCGCCAGGCAGCGGACTATTTCCTTTTCAATCTCCTCATCTCCATCAAGTACAAGAGAAGACTTAAAGGCAACCGCAACGGTATCATCAAGTTCAAGCAGCTTATTCAGCTGTCTGGTTGTCTTATCGGTATGTGAGCCAACTATTACAATACCGCCATTGCCGGATGTGCTTTGCTTTAACATTTCTTCCTTTTTCAGAAGAGGTTTTTCGCTTATGCCTCCTACACATCTGACAAATGAAGCCGCTGTTCTGTACATGAAGACCTTGCCTTTTGCAATAGCCTTATACAGTGCCAGACAGAAAACCTTAACATCAATGTAATCAATAGCGTTCACAATGATTCTACGGTGGTTCTCAGCCTTTAATAACTTACCAAGAATACTGTCAATATCGGCTTTTCTTAATTCTTCAAGTGTTATGCTGACAACTTCTTCCTTTTTGTATGTTTCCTGACATTTTTCTTCAATATATGCCTTTAGATCAGAACTGACATAGCCAAAGGTCTGATCGGCAGCAAATTCTGTTTCGCCACAAGGTACCAGTTCATTACCATACCTGACATAATGAACATCACTTAAGGTATATCTGTTTCCCTCTTTGAAGAACGGGAACAGAATGTCACCATCTACCTTACCATATTGTCTTAATAAGCCTTCACATAACAGGTCTGTTTCCAGGGGATAATGACCTCTCAGGGTAGAATCACTTCTTGATATGAAGAAGTATTTCTTGCCTGTTATCTGAGATGCTTCTGTAACATTTTCTACTATCTTCTTATGTACCTCTGTTGTTTCATCAACGCTTAATCCTCTTGAATTAGTCAGTATGAAAAACAGGCGGTCTTCTTTAAATGCGTTTACCAGCGTATCCTTCTGCCAGTCAGTATAGACATTAACATCATGGACAGTCTGTACACCGGTTGGATCATCATCAAGTACTACAAAAACATGATCATCTCTCTCAATTTCTCGGCTGACAAGATCATCTATGTCAATATCAGGATATTCATATGATTTAAGAATATCAGCTGATATTATCATTAAAGGCCTAACTCCTTCTTAACTCTTTCGACAGCGAGTCTCGGTGAAGTAAGAACAGGCTTTTCCGTTTCACCTAATAAAGGTAATATGGCTGTCATTGAACCCTGTGCCAGTACTACGACATCATTTTCTGCTTCAGCCTTTCTGATTGCCTTAATAACCAGTTCATTATGCTTGTCAACATCACCGCTCATTAAGATATCCAGAGCACCATCTACCAGATATTCTGTAACGCAGACATCCTTACCGGCTTCTTTGGCTTTTGTTCTGACCAAATTACAGCTTGGGCTAACTGTAGAAGCAACAGTAGCTACTACACCAATCCTTGTACCGAGTTCAACAGCCTTTTCAGCCATGGCTTCATCAATCTTCAGCGTCTTGCAGTCAGCCTGTTTTCTGGCAATGTCAAACGCCTCACCTACTGAAGAACACTGGTTGAAAATCAGATCAGGCTTCATTGTCTTGGCAACCTGAACATATGCACACATTCTGCTGATGATGGCCGGATTGATATGGCCTACTTTTTTTACTTCATCCAGCAATGAATCGTCTATGATATTTACCATTTCAACTTCCGGAACTATTTCCTTGAATAACGCCTTTAGATCATTTAATGAAACGGGACTGGTGTGAATTAAAACTACCTTCATATAACTTTATTTCCTTTCCAAAAACATATCACTGTAATATAATACTGATATGATTAAAACACTTATTCTGATCAGGGACATCCTGATGTACATTGGTACCTTTGTCGGTATCTTCATGATTGGCTATGTCAGAGTTTCGTTTTCTACCAGACAGCAGAAATCTCCGGGCACAACCTTAGACTACAACGATAAGGAAAAAGCCATGCGTAAAGCCGCTATCATAATTCTGGCGGTTTCAATTGCTTTAGCACTTATTCCTACCAAAAACCTTTAGAAGCTCCGGCTTCTTTTTTATTTATAATCTTCAAGTTTCAGGATGGTTTCTCTTACCATTTCCTTAGTTATCGGATATGGGATGTGATCAAGTTCCGGATTAATGATCGTGGCATCAAGAATGTCGTCCATAGGATCATCTCTATCCAGATCAAGATCCTTCAGGCATACCGGTAACTGAACTTTTTTATTGAAATCATAAACTTTTCTCAGCTCTTCCATCTGACCATCGATCAGCAGCTGTACCAATGTGCCATAAGAAACTATTTCACCGTGCAGATGTTTCTGCTCCATCCATTCTCTTACCGTCAGACCATAGTATAAGGCATGTGCGAGAGCGGAATTATAATCCGGATTTACACTTACTGAGACGGCACCTGTAGCAATGATGATCGACTTGATGACATCTTCAACTTCATCAGATACAACATGATTTCTTACATCTGCATAGGCCTTTTCACCCTTTTCCAGGATCGGGTAATAACACAGATTTGAAATGGTCCTTCCCAGATAACTCTCAAAATCCAGGACATCATTTTTTGAAGAGAAAACACACTCAACGTGTTTAGCCATTGTGTCACCCATGCCAGCCCAGAAATACTTGGCCGGAGCATTTACAACTATCTCAGGATCAATGAAACAATGTACCGGAGGATTTTTCAGACGGTAAACTTCTCTGAATGAACCGTCATCGTTATGAAGAACAGCAATCTTGGTAACTGCTGCACATGTCGAAGCAATGCTGGCAACGGTAAATACCGGCTTTTCAAGCCTGTCTCCTACGACCTTGGCAACATCAATGCACTTGCCGCCGCCGACTGCCAGTATGAAATCAGCCTTCTTAATGTCTTCAACAGCACTTAATCTGTCAATGTTGGTATATGAGGCTTCCTTGCCGTAAACTGTCTGATATACGATTTCGAAATTTCTTAAGGCAGGTATGATCTTATCTTTGGAAGCCGCAAAGGCTTTTTCACCATATAGTAAAGCTACCTTACGGCCATAAGATGATAATACGCTTTCAAAATTGTCAAACGCATCAGTTCCTAATGTATAACACGGCAGATAATAACTGAACATAACTTCCTCTCCTCTTCAAAAAACGATGTCATACAACATCGTTTTTTACATTATAAAAGTCCTTCTACAAACTTTCTTAATTCCTCATCCTTGCAGCCTTCAAAGAAGCAATCCAGGAATCTAGGAGTCAGAGACTTCTTAACGATATCCTGATCCATTGCGCTTAAAGCTTCAACTAACGGCTTTGCAATAGCAGCCTTAACTTCAAACAGCTTAGCTGCGTTTCTGTTCTGTGATTCCTTACGGCCTGGTTCATTTGGATAGCCCATGCCCTTTGGTGAACCGAAAGCAATGTTGAAGATATTCTTCAGGTTAACATCGGCACCCCAGCCAAAACCCTTTGCGTATGGCAGTGATAAAGCGTTACCGTTATTGATCTGTAAGAACAGGAATGCATCAGATGGTTCAATGCAGTAACCGCATACTACGCCAGGCATCATGTTGCATGCCATTAAGGCACCCTGACCTGTACCGCAGCCTGTAACAACAAAGTCTACAGCACCTGAATTTAATAACAGAGCAGCCTGTACACCAATGTTCAGATATGTCAGATAACCAGGCTCGCCAAGCTGTAATGGAGCTTCAGCTGTGTTCATGCCAGTGTTGTATACTGTATGTCCCATTGGTTCAACAACTTCTTTCAGAACGCTTAAAACGAGGTCGTTCTTAGCAGACTGTGAGAATTCATTAATCATTGCGATTTTCATATTTCTATCTCCTTTTGTCCTATAAAAGAATAAAGGGCGGATTGCTCCGCCCTAAACTTCAGCTATTCTCTGCTGCCGTTGTCAGCAGCTTCAAATGTATAACGGTCATTTGAACCAATTAAGCGGATATAATTTCTAACAAATTCCTTGACAGCCTTTTCAGCTACCATTTCAATGCCGAGATAATCAGTATTTGGTTCAGCTTCCCACTTAGCCTTCATAGCAGTTTCAGCAGCATGGAATGCATCAGTGCAGACGTTAATCTTATTGATGCCGCCAGCTACAGCTTTACGAATGTTTTCATCACCTGAGCCTGAACCGCCATGTAATACTAATGGCATCTTCAGTGCAGCCTTTAATTCAGCAAGTCTGTTGAAATCGAGTGTTGGAACGAATCCAGCAGGATATTTACCATGTGCTGTACCAATAGCTACTGCCAGGGCATCAACACCTGTTGCCTTTACGAATTCAACTGCCTGTTCAACATTAGTATATAAGTCAGCTGTACGGCCATCACCATCAGCAGCCTGACCAACATGTCCAAGTTCTGCCTCAACAGAAATGCCCTTGGCATGTGCCAGATCTACTACCATACGTGTACGTTTTACGTTTTCTTCATATGGTAATGATGAAGCGTCGATCATTACGTTTGAGAATCCCCATTTAATTGCATCAATTTCAGCTTCCAGAGACGGACCGTGGTCTAAGTTAAGGCATACAGGAACGTTTGCTCTTTCTGCCATAGCCTTGATCATTGGAACCATTTCTGATGGATGAGCCAGCTTTGACATCTGGCCAACACCGAACTGAACGATGATTGGAGAATGTTCTTCTTCAGCAGCTTCGATGACTGCTCTAGCCATTTCCATGTTAACGCTGTTGACAGCCATAACTGCATAGCCATCACGATTTGCGTTATCAAGGATATATTTCATGTTTACATACATAATAAATCATCCTCTTTCTATATGAAGTTTCAGCTTAATTCAAGTTAATTCAAATAATCTTTTAATAATACTAAGTTTGATTTTATAAATCGATATCCAGTTCAACTACTTCTTCTTCAGCAGTATCTTCTTCTTCTGGAGTCTTCTTCAGGAATGCGTATAATACACCTGTGATAACTGAACCGATGGCACAAGCTAATAACCACAGACCAATCTTGTTAGAAAGTGGAGCAACTAAGATACCACCATGAGAAGCAGGAGTACCAACACCCCATACCATTGCTAAACCAGAAGCGATGGCAGAGCCGATCATTGAAGATGGAACAACTCTTAATGGGTCTTCAGCAACGAATGGTAATACACCTTCAGTAATGAAGCATAAGCCCATTGGGATACATGTGTAAGCAGCATCCTTCTGCTGACGAGTGAACTTCTTTGGAGCTAAGATAGCAGATAAGCCAACACCGATTGCAGGTGTCATACCGCCGATGATCTTTGCAGTTTCAGCACATTCGCCGATTCCGCCAGTCCGGTTATTGTCTGCATATAATGCGTTAGCAGCCATTGAAGCAGTCTTGTTGATAGGACCGCCCATGTCGAAGCCCATGCAAGCACCGATAACAGCACCAACAACGAATAATGAACCCTTAGCTAATGACTGGATCCAAGCCTGGAATGCTAACATGATTGATGATAATGGCTTCATTAAGATTCCGAAGAATACGAATGTAGCAACACATGTAGCAATTACAGGAATGATTAATACTGGCATTAATCCCTGTAAAGCCTTAGGCATTTTCCAGGTCTTCATCCACTTTACGAAGTAGCCAACAAAGAAGCCCATCAGCATAGCGCCAACGAAACCAGTCTTTGTAGGACCGCCAGCATAGTAACCAATTGCGAAGCCAGGAACAATACCCGGTCTGTCAGCGATTGAGTATGCGATACCTGCACATAAGAATGCATAAGCCCAGTTGAAGCCGTTGCCGTTCATTTCTCCCAGCATATGGAAGAAGTCAGAAATCTTAGTAATTGAGTAGCCAGAATATGCCAGGCCAGAAATAGTTGGATCTGACAGTGGAACGCCACTCCATGAATAAGCCTTCTGAATAGCACCTGTAATACCAGCCATAACAACCATAGGAATCAGGAATGAAATACCGGTCATAATGTGCTTTCTAAAATCTTGAAATTTCATAATCAATTCTACCTTTCTAAAATTTTAAATTCTTACCGATTAATGATTATTTTGCTGCCAGTTTCTTTTCAATCGTAGTAAGTAAGCTCTTAGGCTGCTTCATTGCGAGTGAAATAGGAACGTCAACAATTTTCTTGCCCTTGAAACGATCAACGCCACGGATTGCGATATCATGAGTGTACAGAACTACATCAGCGTTCTCAATATCTTCAGCTGTGAGTTCGTTCTCAATTCCTGCAGAGCCCTGAGTTTCAACCTTGATATCATAACCTAATTCTTCTGCAGCCTTCTGCAATTTTTCAGCTACGATGTAGGTGTGAGCAATGCCTGCTGTGCAGGCTGTAACTGCAACTATTTTCATATAGAAACTCCTTTCATTATCTTGAATTAGCTAAACTCATTTTAATATATATTTTTTAGTATCTCAATACACTTTTATAATATTTTTATCAAATTGATAATATTGATAACTGTTATGATAATATTTTGATAATTTTAGAAATCAATATCGAGGTCTACGATCTCTTCTTCGTTCAGAACCTTATCAACTTCACCCAAATCTTCATCATCACAGAGGATCAGATTAAGAATTTCTTCCTTGCTCTGAGCCTGAGAAAGCTTGGTTACTCTGATATCATTTCCTAACTTTCCGGCCAGTTCGCTTAATAACATCATATGGTTTCTTGCGAATTCCTTATCAGCGCTGACACAGAACAGGAAGACCAGGTGTGTATCCTGGAAACCGTCATCACTCATACTGCTTTCCCAACGAATCGGATTGACAGTCTTGCCAATCATGATACCGTTGCGCAGAACGGAGTTAGACTTGCCATGAGGAATTGAAAGGTGTGAACCCATGCCTGTTGGGCCTTCAGCTTCTCTTTCGTAGATGTCCTTTACAAACACATCAACATCATTAATATATCCATTATTTAATAAGACGTTTGCCATGTAGTGCAGAACTTCGTCTTTGTTTGTGCCCTGTACTTCCAGGTCAATAATATCAGTGTTAAGAATATCAATTAATGGCATATTTACTTACCTCCTGTATGTACCATAATATTATCACGATTATTCAAACTTGGCATCATGCAACCAGAGATATTTCTCATCTTCATTTCTGGTTGTCTGCAGCCAAGGATTACCATCCAGATGACGGATCATCCAGCAGGTATACATCTGGAAACCCGGAGCAACTGCCTGTGGATGTAATTCTTCAGGTGAAATAGCTGAGAAGGAGTTATCTACACTCTTAAAGACCTGATCACCAATGAAACTGGCTCCAAATCCTTCCGGTCTGTCAAACTTGAAATAATAGAGTTCAGGCTGTGGATGTCTGTGTGGCAGATATCCTGACCAGTTACCGCGGTCGTTCAGAACTTCACCTAATACCATGTTTGAATGAGGAGCAATTTCCTTATCGAAAATAGTATTTACTCTTCTCTTGGCTACGTTACCGAACTTGCCTACGCAGGAATAACCCCAAGGAGCATCTTCCGGTTTATATAGTTTAGAAGCAAATTCTGTTTCGTTCTTAGTGCACTGAACCAGAAATTCACTTTCTGCCAATGTCTTTACTGTTACTTCCGTTCCGGAACATACATGTAAGGCATATGGTCCTTCGGTAAAGACGTCTTTTCTGCTTACTGTTTCCTTATTGCCTTCATAAGTAAATTCCAGTTTGCCTGATAAAATCAGAACAGCAGTCTCTTCACCATCTCTCTTAAATGTTCTTGTTTCATTTTCTTTCAGATGATAAACTCTTACGTCCATCAGCATATCACGGTATTCATTTTCGTAAGTGCTGAGGATTTCTTCTCCGTTTTCATCGAAATGCGGATAACCAAACAATTTCTTTTCCATTTACTTCTCCTTCTCTATTTCCTGCCGATAGCCTTTATTGCTGCTTCGGCAATGTTTTCCCGTGTCATTTTAAATTCTTTTTCCAGGTAATCCTGTGAACCAACCATGCCATAACGGTTATGAACGCCTATGAATTCCTGCGGTACAGGATGCTTACAGGCAAGCACATTGGCAATGGCTGATCCTAAACCCGTATTTACTTCGTGATTTTCTGCTGTAACAATTGCTCCGGTTTTAGCAACTGATCTCAGTAACAGTTCTTCATCCAAAGGCTTCCAGGTGTGCATGTCTATGATTTCGGCCTCTATTCCCTGCTCTTCCAGCAGTTCACCGGCCTTTAGGGCATTACAGACCATTATTCCCGAGGCAACTATGGTAATATCTTTACCTTCTCTGAGAAGAACACCCTTGCCGATCTCGAAATCTGACCCGTCTTCATATACTGTCTTAAATGTTCTTCTGATAAGTCGCATGTATGTAGGGCTTTTCCGAGTTGCTGATTTTTTAGTCAGCGCATAGGTCTGTACATAGTCACACGGATCCATCACAACGGCATTTGGCATATTCAGATATAAGCCACAGTCCTCAAGTGGCATGTGTGTTGCCCCGTTAAAGGCAGCAGTAATGCCGGGATCTGAGCCAATGACGTGAATCGCTCTCTCAGAATATCCGGCCGATAAGAACACCTGGTCAAATACTCTTCTTGAAGCAAATACACCAAATGAGTGAACAAATGGTATCATTCCCGTGGCTGCCATACCACAGGCAACGCCAACAGCATTCGCTTCCGCTATGCCGGCGTTGAAAAATCTATCAGGATATTCCTCTTTTATTCTTGTTGCATTGATGCACCATGCCAGGTCGCAGTCAATGTGAACTATTCTGGCATCGTCTTTCATCATTTCCAGCATTGCATCGTTATAGGCATCACGGTTTGCTCTTGTATCGGTTTCATGTATATTCGCCAATCTGAACATCACTGTAACTCCTCTCTTAACTCTGCATATTTTCTTTCAGCTTCTTCTATTACTTCAGCCCATTGCTGCCGGTTGAGTGTTGATGAGTGTTCACCGCTGGTTTCAGCAAAGTTTATGCCCTTGCCTTTAATAGTATTAAGGATAATAATTATAGGTTTATCCTTAATAGTATATGCCTTTCTTACCGCTTCAAGGATCATCTCAACATCATTTCCATCACTGACTTCAATTACTTCCCAGCCAAAGGCATCAAACTTTGCTCCAATTCCTTTGCCATGGGACATTACTTCTTCAACTGTACCGTCAAGCTGACGTCCATTACTGTCGACAAAGCCTATCAGATTATTCAGATGATAGTGGGCTGCAAACTGAGCACTTTCCCAGATCTGACCCTCATCACATTCACCGTCACCGCAGATGACGAACACATGTGAATTAATTCCCTGCAGCCTGTTTCCAAGAGCAGCACCAACCGCTTCTGAAAACCCCTGACCAAGTGAACCTGTCGTGAGGTCTATTCCCCTGGTTTTATTGTGATCGGTGTGAGATGGAAAATCTGACCCTGCCTCATTCAGGTGATATGCAGCTTCTCTTGGATAATACCCCATTATTCCCAGAGCCGCATATACTGCCGGTCCGGCATGTCCCTTTGAGAGAACAAACCAGTCTCTATCTTTCCAGTTGGGATCCTGCGGATCATATTTCATTACTTCTCCATAGAGTACTGCGAGTACATCCGCAATGGACAGTGAACCGCCAACATGGCCGTTTCCCTTTGAAGCAATGATTTTCATTGTTTCCATTCTTATTTCACTGGCCAGTAGGCGTAATCTGTTTGAGTTTTCCATGTACATCGTCTCTCCCTTTTTCGATAGAAATAGCGTTCAGCCACCTAGTAATACCTTTACAATTCGAGTATAGCATATAAAAAAAGCAATTTCCAGTGAAATTGCTCATAAATTTATCAATTTTATCACGATTTTGCCATTGACAAGTTATCAATTTACTATTAACATAAGATTGTATGAAATCAATAGATCAGCTTTATGTTGTTATTATCACACAAGCTGACAAACTTCTCATCAGGGCATTTATCGGTGATTATGCCGTCGATCTTTGAAAAATCTGCGAAACGGTTATAGGCAATTACATCAAACTTACTGTGGTCAGCAACAATGTAATTAACAGCACTGTGACTCATGACGGCTGCCTTAATGGCTCCCTCATTAAGTATGGTATTTGTTAAATGACGTGATACTGAAATGCCAACAGTAGAGATGAACGCCTTATTACAGTTGTAGTTATATAAGGATGTATCCATCAGGAATGAACCGGTGTTATGATCAATGACACCTCCAACGCCAATTCCAACAATATTATTCATTCCTCTGATTTCCTGTAAGACATCAATTGAATGAGATATTACAGTTACATTCTTTAAACGCTGCATGTAATGAAGCATACGGTAAGCTGTTGTACCGGAGTCGATGAAAATGACATCGCCATCCTGAACCATAGCGGCTGCCAGTCGGCCAACGTATTCCTTTTCCTCATTATTAGCTGTTGAACGTTCCTTCACTGAAGAAACGGAACTGATTGATTCCCTTTTTTCACTGAAGACAACACCGCCATATACCTTGGTAACAGAACCCTGTTCTTCAAGTTTATTGATGTCACGGCGTAATGTCTGGATCGATACGTTAAATCTTTCGAGCAGTTCTTCATTCTTGACTGTCTTCTTTTCGCGGATATAGGAAAGCATTTCTTTCTGTCTGTTGTATTTCATATTTAATCACCCAAGTCAATTATATAAGGATAATAAGATTTTATCAATTTTAAAGGAGGAATTATGAGCAAATTAGCAGAAATGACCAAAACTTACCCACAGACAGAGCTGTGGAACGATTCATGTTCTTATAAGGAACTGTCCTACTCAGTTGAAAGAGGTGCCACAGGAGCTACTACAAACCCTGTAATCGTCTTCAATGTACTAAAGAAAGAACTTCCTGATTGGGAAGACACCATCAGAAAGCTTGTTGACGAAAATCCAACCTGCACTGAAGATGAGCTGGCCTGGATGGTTATCAAGGCTTTAGGCGCCAATGCTTCTACATTACTGTTAGACAAGTTTAAGGCTTCAAACGGACAGTTAGGCAGAATCTCATTCCAGACTAATGCCAAGTTTTATCAGAACACTGAAAAGATGGTTGAACAGGCCTGTGATTTAGCCGCAACTGTTGAAAACTCACAGATCAAGGTCCCTGCTTCAAAAGCCGGCATCGCTGCCATTGAAGAAATGACCTACAGAGGCGTTTCTGTTAATGCTACTGTTTCATTCACCGTTGCTCAGGCCATTGCTGTAGCTGAAGCTGTTGAAAGAGGCTTAAAGAGAAGAGCTGCAGAAGGTCTTGATTCTTCAAAGATGCATCCTGTATGCACTATCATGGTCGGCAGAGTTGATGACTATCTGAAGAACTTCTATGGTGCTACTGATACACTGGTATCAACTGAAGCATACGAGATGGCTGGTGTTGCAGTAATGAAAAAGGCTTATAAGTTATATAAGGAAAGAGGCTACCGTACAAAACTGTTAGTTGCTGCCTTCCGTAACCGTCATCATTTTGAAGAATTCATCGGCGGAGACATCGTTCTGACCATCACCTACGGCTGGCAGAAGAAATTCGACGGCTCTAATGTTGAAATCAAGAATAACATGGATACCCCTGTTGATCAGGCTATTATTAATGAATTAATGACTCTGGAAGAATTCAGAAAGGCTTATGATGAAAACTTCCCTGAAGAACAGTTCCAGTTCTATGGTGCCTTCAAGGCAACTATTAACCAGTTCTTAAACGGTTATGACGGCTTAGTACAGTTAATTAGAAAGTACATGGTGAAATAAATGTCCAACACATTCTTAACACCTAAAACTATTGTTTCCGGCAATAATGCCTTAGATGATGCCGGTAAGCTTTTAGGAAGCTTTGGCAAAAAAGCTTATATAGTTACTGATGCCACAATGGTTAAACTGGGAAACGCCGCTTCACTGTTAAAGGTACTCGACAAGGAAGCAATTGAATATTCCTTATTCCCGGAAGTAAACTTTGAACCAAACGACATAATCGTCAAACAGGGCGCCGAAGCCTATAAGAATTCAGGATGCGATTTCCTGATCGCTTTAGGCGGAGGCTCACCGATCGATACAGCCAAGGCAATCTCAATACTCCTGACATCTGATGCATCTTTAGCATCATATATGGGTAAGATCATAGATATTCAGAGACCTGGCTTAGTTGCCATACCGACAACTGCCGGTACCGGTTCAGAAGCTACCAAGTTCACGATCATCAATGATACCGAAACAAAGGTAAAGATGTTACTGACTGGAGCCTGCCTGATTCCTGATCTGGCAATCATTGATCCGATGTTCACCATCAGTGCTCCAAAATCAGTTACTTCTCATACCGGTATTGATGCTTTATGTCATGCTCTGGAATCATATACATCAAGAAAGTCTCAGCCATTATCTGAAACCTTTGCCTTAAGTGCCATCAAGAGAATCTTCGGCAACTTAAGAACATGCTATAACGAAGGAAACAATACCGAAGCCAGAATTCAGATGTCATTAGCTGCTCTGGAAGCCGGCATCTCATTCAACAATTCTTCTGTTACCATCGTACACGGCATGTCCAGACCAATGGGTGCCTTATTCCATGTACCTCATGGTTTAAGCAATGCCATGTTATTAAAGGAATGCATGGATTTCGCTGTCAAGGGTGCTTATGACAGATTCGCTGATGTATCAAGATATCTGGGATTCTCTGACAGTGAAGATGACAAAGTAGCTGCAGAAGTATTCCTTAAGGAACTGAATTCATTATTAAATGATCTGCATGTTCCGACAATGTCTGAATATGGCATTGACAGAGATGAATATTTCAGAAACATCGACAAGATGGCTCATGATGCCTTCGCATCAGGTTCTCCTTCAAACACCATCAGAGAAACATCTGTTGAGGATATGAAGGAATTATATAAGCAGATCTACAGGTAACATTAATATTCAATGTTACCTTTTTTTCCCTTATAATAGTAGTAATTCAAAGGAGTTAGTTATGTACGCATTTTTCAATACAGCAACCAATGAAAGTTCAAATATGTCATTGTTAATTTATGTTATAGCAGGTTTTACAGTTTTGATGTTTCTGTTCCGTGCTGCCTTAAGCTATAAAAAATACAAAAATTCCATATATCCGCACATTTACGATAACTACCTGATAGATTACTTCTATAAGCTCAACGTATTCAGAGATGCATCAAAATCAGGGATGATAAAAAAGCTGATCGGCAATCACCGCTTAAACTATGCCAACATAACAAATAATGAAGGCAAGCTGGTTACTCAGATCATTACCCTGATCCACTCCAAAGGCATTTTATCAATTGCCCATCTGACTTCCGAAGGCAAGTACAGTGGAAGTGACAGCGGCAGCTGGTATGTTAAGAGAAATGAAGGCGACAGTGAAAAGAAGTTCAAGATTGAAAACCCTACCCTTTATCTGAAGGAATACAATCTGCATCTCTCCCAGGCACTTGATAACAGAAGAACACAGAGTATCATAGCCGTACCTGACAATTCAGACATTACCAATCTGCATCCAACTTACAAGGTCGTTAAGTATTCTGATCTTCCTGATGTATTCAGGGATGCTGACTGTGGCTACGGATTAAACGACGCAGACATCGATGAGATTTACGAAAAGCTTGGCGGAAAAGTAAAGTAAGTATTATTCAAAATAACAGAAACTGTTTTCGACAGTTTCTTTTTTACATATATTTTCCCATGATAAAATCCCACCTGAGTGGGATTCTTTTCTTATTCATTAACTATTCTATCTGCAATTACTCTGGCTACCTTGACACCGCTGGCTCCTGCCTGAGCAAGACCTCTGGTAATACCGGCTCCATCACCTATTGCGAAGAAGTTTTCAACTTCTGTTTCCAGATTGCTGTTAAGCTTTACTCTGCTGGAATAAAACTTAACCTCAGCTCCATACAGTAATGTATCATAGTTGGCAGTACCCGGTGCAATCTTATCAAGGACCTGAATCATTTCAATAATGTCATCCAGCTGTCTCTTCGGCAGAGCCAGAGACAGATCGCCAGGAGTTGCTGCTGTCAATGTTGGTCTGACAGTGGATTTCCGCATTCTGTGTTCAGTTGTTCTGGTACCTCTCATCAGGTCACCATATCTCTGAACCAGAACACCACCGGCCAGCATGTTGCTTAAGGAAGCAATGTGCTTGCCGTATTTATACGGTTCATTGAACGGTTCGGTAAATCTGCTGGATACCAGTAAAGCGAAGTTAGTATTCTCGCTTCTGAGCTTTTCATCAGAATAACTGTGGCCGTTAACAGTCTGAATGCCGTCAACGTTTTCAGCTACTACATAACCGTAAGGATTCATACAGAAAGTTCTGACTCTGTCACCATACGCTTTAGTACGGTAGACAAGTTTGCTTTCATAAACAACATCCGTAATATGTGAGAATATGACAGCCGGCAGTTCAACTCTGACACCGATATCAACCTGGTTATTTGACTGTTTGATACCCATCTTCCGGCACTGACCTGAGAACCATTCAGCACCGCTTCTGCCAGGTGCAGCGATCATGTATTTTCCGGAATAGA
This sequence comes from Erysipelotrichaceae bacterium, assembly GCA_017405675.1. The sequence continues at coordinate 32,717 of JAFRAB010000050.1, read as the reverse complement.
CATCACCGTTTTTCAGAACAGCATTAAGCGCTCCGTTTTTATTGATTTCAACAACTTCACTGTTGAATTTAAGATCTACTCTTTCATTGAGATATTCATAGATATTGGTAAGGATTTTAAGATTATTCTCTGTTCCCAGATGCTTGCAGGAAGCCTGTAACAGGTGCAGGTCATGCTGCAGAGCTTTCTTGGACAGTTCAGCAGCTTCAAGTGAAGATGTAGAATATCTTTCCAGAGTAGCGCCAAACTTGACATTGATGGAATCGACATGTTCGATCAGATCCACGACTTCTTCCGGTGCCATGAAATCTGTCAGCCAGCCGCCGAAATCAGTGGTGAAATTAAACTTGCCATCTGAGAAAGCGCCGGCACCGCCGAAACCGTTCATGATTGCGCAGGTTGGACAGTTAATGCATTCCTTGACCTTGCCTTCAACTATTGGGCAGCTTCTGTGCAGAATATCCTTGCCCTTTTCGAGAATCACAATATTAATGTCAGACTTTTTCTGCAGCAGTTCATAAGCAGCATACAGCCCTGCCTCACCGCAGCCTATAATAACAACATCGTACTCTTTTTTCATAATCAGTTACCGACAGAAATCCTTTCTCCGTTTAACAGTGCTTTTATATAATATGTAGCCTTATTGACACTTTCGGAATCAAGCATCAGCATAGACCGTTCATCGTTAAGTTCCCAGCTGTAGGCATAGTCAACATATCCTTTGAGAGCCACGTTCATGATCTCCCAGTCAGGATTCTTATCCAGCTGCATTCTGCCCAGTTCCAGGATCTGCTTGGTTTCCATGTTAGTCAGGAATGTTCCCTTTAAGGCATCTAACAGTCTGTCGACCTTACTGATGATATCCGGTGAAACAGCTTTCTTGACTAACGCTTTAACTACCAGTGTCTGGTGCATGTTACGTCCCAGGTCACCGTCAGGCAGAGAATATCTCTCTCTGACATAGGCCAGAGCTTCCTCACCGTTAAGATGAATCGGTCCTTCACTGAAGCTGATCCATTCATACAACCGCTCTCCTGACTTTTCATCAAAGTGAGCATAGGCATTGGTTCTGAAGGCATATGGATTATCAACGTCAATACCGCCTAAAGCATCAATTATTCTGACTACAGAAGAGAAATTGACCTTTACGAAATAGTTCATGTTAATATCCAGCATGCCTTCCAGAGTGTTGATCCATCCTTCAATACCGGTGGTTACCGTAGCATGAGTAAGCTTATCCATCTTATTAGAATCGCCATCCAGAGCCACGTATGAGTCTCTAGGAACGGATATTAACAGTACCTGACTGGTATTAGGATTAACGACAACGAGCATGTTAACATCGCTTCTGAAGCCATCAGTCTTGCTTATGTCATCAAGGAACCATTCATCATTGCCAACGATACCGACAATAAATGGTGTGGTCGTAATTGACTTTACAGCATCCGTTTCAAAGGAAAGCCGTTCAGTACGCTTGAATGTATACAGGATCCTTGCTTTAGTGGCAAAATCCTTATATTCGTCATAACCATTAAGAATGGAAGCACTTGATTCTTTCAGAACTATTGCATCAGTAATCCCGTTATAAAGTTTATTTACGGCATCAACCACACTGTGACAGTTTTTCTGCGTTGTATTCTTGGTATTCATTTTTTCGGAAAGCCGTTCAAATATATATGTTACTTCCTCATCATTCATATTGCTCTGAACACCCAGAGTACTGCTTTCCAGATCCTTCATTGAACCATAACTGGAATCACTCATGACATATACGTTATAAACGACCTCTTTTTCCAGAGGAACCTTATTGAACATTTTTTCAATTTTAGCCTTATAAGCCGGCAGTTTGATGGAACCAATTATCATCAGCACACACAATATCCAGCTCGTTACGGTCTGGAATACCTTGGTACTGTTTTTAACCTTGCGACCGAAAGCCAGTAATGCCAGTATGGCATTTATGATAAGAAGTACTAAACCGATAATTGCCACATATTTGAATGGAAGCACACCCAGGAAGGCAATCACAATAAAAAATACCAAAGTGATTGCTGCCATGATCAGTGCAGTCAGTCTGGCAACCGGAAATATAATTTTTCTTCTTTTTCTATATAAAATTCTGCGCTTTTTTTCTTCTCTTGAAAGCTGGGGTTTTTCAGACATTACAAAACTCCTCCCACAGGTTTACATTTTATTATAACACAGGCTATGTCATGTTTATAATCACCTATGCCATTACATATTATATTTTATAAAGTATCCTGCAAGCAAAGAAACTTTACAAATGTTAAAATAATGTCAGAAGGAGTAAGAAAATAATATGAGCAAATACGATGTTCTTAATCAGCCTTACAAGATCTGTAATGTTGAAATTAAAAACCGTTTTACTGTTATACCAATGACTATGGGCGGTCTTTCTTATGACGAACAGGGCGGTTTTTCTGAGAATCTGATCCATTATTTTGAATTAAGAGCACAGGGCGGCTTTGGGCTTATCATTCCTGGCGCAGCCGGAACTGACAGCCATGTTGACCCTTATTCAGCACTGGGACCTCTGGTAACTAATCCTCACTGGCAGGAAAAAGCCAAGGAACTGGTTGAAAGAGTACATAAACGGGGAGCAAAGATTTTCTGTCAGATCACCATGGGTTTAGGCCGTAACTATCCTGGCCTGCCTGGACCGTCAGAAAACCCTGTCTGGAGAAATCCTGATGTAAAATCTCCAGAACTTACTACTGAACAGATTAAGCTGAAAATTGCTGACATGATCGAAGGTGCTGTCATTGCCAAGGAATGTGGTTATGACGGTGTTGAAATTCATGCCATGCACTGGGGCTATCTGCTTGACCAGATGGCCATGGCCTTCTACAACAGAAGAACTGACGAATATGGCGGATCACTGGAAAACAGATTACGCTGTGCCAGGGAAATTGTTGAAGGGATCCATGCAAAATGCGGTGATGACTTCCCTGTCGGTATGCGTCTTGGTTTAAAGACTTATATCAAAGACTACGATAAGGCTACCTTAACAGGTGAAGAAGAAGTAGGACGTACTCTGGAAGAAGGCATTGAAATCTCAAAGCTGCTTGAACAGTACGGTTACAACTTCCTTGATACCGATACAGGTACATACGACTCATTCTATTATGCCTGCCCTCCAATGTATAATCCTCAGGGCTTCATGATCCCGTTAGCTGCTGAAGCTAAGAAGGTCGTCAGCATTCCTGTAATTGCCGGCGGCAGAATGCAGGATTATGACCTGGCTGCCAAAGCTGTAGAAGCCGGTGAAATTGATGCCGTAGGTTTAGGCAGACCATCATTAGCTGATCCTGAATATCCAAACAAGCTGTTTGCCGGTCATCCTGAACAGATCAGGCCATGCATCGGCTGTAACATGGGTTGCTTCAGAAGATGTGTTGAAACTGGTGAACCTGTATCATGCGCTGTTAACCCTCAGGCCGGACGTGAAACCGTCATGGGTCTGAAACCGGGTGAAGGTGAAAAGAAAGTCGTTGTTGTCGGTGGCGGTGTTGCCGGTATGGAAGCTGCCAGAACAGCTGCTTTAAGAGGCTATAAGGTAACATTATTTGAAAAGAGTGACCACCTAGGCGGACATATCGTTGAAGCTGGTGCTCACAGTTTCAAGAGTGAAATTGCCAAGCTGAATGCCTGGTATCAGAATGAATTGAAGAATCTTGATGTCAATATCAAGATGGAACACGAACCATGCATCAACTGCATCAGGAAACAGGAACCAGATGCCATCGTTCTGGCAACCGGAACCAATGTTGCTTCACCTAAGATCCCTGGTCTTGATAAAGCCATTGATTCATTAACTGCCATTGACAAACCTGAACTGCTCGGTCAGAAGGTTGTCATCGTCGGCGGCGGTCTGGTAGGCTGTGAAATCGCACTTGATGAGGCAAACCATGGCAAGGAAGTAATCATCGTTGAAGCTCTTGATGATATCATGGCTGCTGGCGGTGCCGGTGCTCCATATCCTAACAAGCAGATGATTGTTGACCTGTTTGAAAACAAGGGTGTAAAGGTTTATACAGGCACAAAGCTTGTAGAAGTAACCGATGAAGGCGCCGTTGTTGAAAAAGCAGACGGCACAAAGGAATTATTCCCTGCCGATACAGTAGTATCAGCCTTAGGTTTCAAACCAGCACCTAACCTCAAGGAACAGTGGGCTGAATTAGGTGTACCAATGTATGAAGTTGGCGATGCTACCGGAGCCGGAACAATCCTGAAAGCTATCTGGGATGCTTACGAAGTAGCTAACAACATTTAAATATACATTCAGAAACAGAAACATCCAGTTCTAACTGGATGTTTTTTTCATAAGAAAAAGGGATGATCAACATCCCTATGATTCTTATCTTTTCTGCATAACTATTTTGCATCCTGCACAGCCTGAACAACTTGCAGCTCCGCAGGAACACTTTCCGCTTTTCTTATTGCTGATGAGAGCTCTGATACACAAGGCAATTAACAGTATAACTGCAAGCACAATTCCCAGATCAGCAATGTTAATGCCTTTCATATTACTTGACCTTGACTTCCTGAGTCAGTTTTTCACTCTCTTCGTACTTTTTGAAGAACAGCATGTAAATCATACCAACCAGAATTGCCAGGGCAACAACTAAACCGATAATATGTACTTCACCCTTAATAGCTGAAGCAATCTGATAATATATGAGGGCAATGGCATAGGCAAATACTGTCATATATCCAATTGCGAAGGCAGTCCATTTGGCATTGTTCATTTCTCTCTTGATGGCACCCATAGCTGCGAAGCAAGGAGCACATAACAGGTTAAATAACATGAATGCATAAGCAGCAGCTGTTGAACTGTTGAAGAATACATCAAGTACACCGGCAATGTTTTCGCCTTCTTCAACCAGATCAGGCAGGTCTTCCATACTGATGAGTGTACCAATGGTACCAACGACATCTTCCTTGGCTACCAGACCTAATACTGTAGCTACCGTTGCCTGCCATGTACCAAAGCCTAAAGGCTTGAAGATCCAGGCAAACAGATTACCGACGTTCTCCAGAATTGAAGCACCTTCAGCACCTTCACCAAGATAATGTAATCCGCCTTCAAATGACAGTGAGTTCAGTACCCAGATGACAATTGAAGATAACACGATAACGCTTCCTGCTCTCTTTATAAAGCTCCAGCCACGTTCCCATGTGCCTCTGAAAACATTTGTTGCAGATGGTACGTGGTAAGGAGGAAGTTCCATGACAAATGGAGCAGGGTCACCGGCAAACATCTTGGTCTTCTTAAGCATGATACCGGAAATGATAATAGATGCTACACCTACAAAATATGCTGATGCTGCTACCCAGGCACCGCCTCCGAATACGGCATTGGCAATCAAGCCGATAATTGGAAGCTTAGCTCCGCATGGGATGAAACATGTTGTCATGATCGTCATACGGCGGTCACGTTCATTTTCAATTGTTCTTGTTGCCATGACACCCGGAACTCCGCATCCTGATCCTATCAGCATAGGAATGAAGCTCTTTCCGGATAAGCCAAATTTACGGAAAACACGGTCCATGATAAAGGCAACACGTGCCATGTAACCAACATCTTCCAGAATACACAGCATTAAGAACAGAACGATCATCTGCGGTACAAAGCCCAATACTGCACCAACACCGTGAACGATGCCGTCTGCAACAAGTGAGACGATCCAAGGCGATACACCCCATCCTTCAAGCAGAGCAGCAGCTCCACCTTCCATCCATTCAGCGGCAAAAACATCATTAGTCCAGTCTGTTAAGAATGAACCAAACGGGCCCATCGCCAGCCAATAAACGCCGAACATAACCAGAGCAAATATTGGTAATCCCAAAATACGGTTAGTTACGATCTTATCGATCTTATCAGACGTTGTCAGCTGTCCAACACCGACTTTTTTGTATACGCCCTTCAGCATTTCGCCAATGTAAACGTATCTTTCATTGGTAATGATGCTTTCAGCATCATCATCCATTTCCTTTTCACAGGCTGCTATGTCATTTTCAATATGTTTGATAGTTTCAGCATTCAGGTTCAGCTGAGCTCTTACCTTTTCGTCTCTTTCAAACAGTTTAATTGCATACCATCTCTGCTGCTCTTCCGGAAGATTGTGAACTGTGATCTCTTCAATATGAGCAAGTGCATGTTCTACCGGGCCACTGAATGTATGCATTGGTACTGTCTTGGTTTCCCTGGCAGCTTTAACTGCTACTTCAGCTGCCTGCTGTACGTTAGTACCCTTTAAGGCTGAAATGGAAACGATCTTACATCCCAGCTGTCTGGAAAGCTCTTCTACATTAATGAAATCTCCCTTCTTTTCAATCAGGTCGATCATGTTAAGAGCGATGACAACAGGAATTCCCAGTTCAGTTAACTGTGTCGTAAGATACAGGTTTCTTTCCAGGTTTGTTCCATCGACAATGTTCAGAATGGCATCAGGTCTTTCTGTAATCAGATAATTTCTGGCTACTACTTCTTCAAGAGTATATGGAGACAGTGAATAAATACCAGGCAGGTCAGTGATGATAACATCTTCATGACCTTTCAGTTTGCCTTCTTTTTTCTCTACCGTAACACCTGGCCAGTTTCCAACAAACTGATTTGATCCTGTTAAGGCATTAAACAGTGTTGTCTTACCGCTGTTAGGGTTACCTGCTAAAGCGATCTTAATTCCCATTTTAATTCTCCTCGTCTTCCCATATTTCAATCATTTCGGCATCTGCCTTACGAATTGACAGTTCATAATTGCGTACTGTTACTTCAATAGGGTCTCCCAATGGAGCAACTTTACGTACATAGATTTCAACGTTCTTAGTTACACCCATGTCCATGATTCTGCGCTTGATTGCGCCTTCACCATGAACTTTTCTGACTGTAACTGTTGAGCCTATATTGGCATCTCTTAAAGTTTTCATTTCAATCCCTCCTGATCAGATCATGATTTTCTGAGCCATTTCCTTACTGACGGCTACTCTTGTTTCCTTAATGTTCACTATGAGATTACCGGCAATTTCATTGATGACTGTTACTTCAGCACCGCTGACAAATCCCAGTGTTTCAAGATGAGACTTGATCTGCGGATTGCCATTTACTTTTTTGATAACGTTAACTTCACCTTCCGGTGCGAATACCAATGGCATCATAATCATTACCCCTTCATTAATAGGTTAGCCTTCGCTAACTTCACTAGCATTATAAACACTTTTCCTTTAGTTAGCAATAGGTAACTCCAAAATTAAACATTTAACTTTTTATTGTTGTATAATAAAAAAAAGGAGTGATCTTATATGAGGCTACAGGAATCCGGCGAAATGTATCTTGAAACCATTCTGATACTGTCTCAGAGAATGGAAAATGTCAGAGCAATAGATATTGGAGAAGAAATGGGTTATTCCAAGCCATCTGTTTCCCGTGCACTTAAAATACTAAAGGAAAACAGTTATATCAACGTTGATAAAAACGGTTATATAACCTTATCCAAGACCGGGCGGGAAATAGCAGAAAAAATATATGAAAGGCATCAGGTTCTCAGCGAGATACTGATAAAGCTTGGAATTGATCCGGAAATCGCCATAGAAGATGCCTGCCGCATGGAACACGTCATTTCAGATACCAGTTTTGAAGCTATCAAAAAATATATAAGAAAATAAATTCAAGCAAAAAATCCGAGTCACTAAGATTCGGATTTTTCATTTACGCTAATGTTTAAACAGAACACATATGAATGCCAGCAGTAAGGATACAAACGGGTAGACAGCTATTCTTAAAAGCTGTTCCTTACGGTTAAAACCAAAGCTGTGATATCCCTCACAACCTTCGGTTTCCGGATAATAATGCTGGAAAAAATGGCTTTTGGTCAGCAGGTACCAGTCAAAGACAATGATGTCAAAAGCCTTCAGCAGATACAGCATTATCAGATATCTGAAGAAAAACTGCCAGAAAGTGAAATTGTTCTTTAATCCGTCATATCCGGCATAGACAAACGATACCACAAACATGATCATGGAAACTGCTATCATACGCCATCCCAGAACTTTCTGGCCTGGGAAGCGTTCGGAATGTTCTTTAACTGCAGCCTGAATGTCTTTCGGTGCAGAAGTAAAGAACTTCTTTTCCTGAACGAAACCAACTGCTCCCCAAAGAAGGAGAAACAGAGCTGCCATCATAATAATGGAAAGGATCAATGTAACTAGCATTTCTGTTCCTCCATACACCTGTCTATCATCTCCATTACAGGCTTTCTCCAGGTATCATCATACAGCCAGACCTCATGTTTCATGTCAAATTCATGAACATCCGGATCACGAAAATGCTGCTGATAGCGTCTGCCGTATTTTTCACCCATTTTAAGGGCATATACAACATGAATAACAGTACCCTCAACATGGATATCATTTTCAAGAGGCGTTATGTAATCTGAATAAAACTCTCGGCTTATTGTTTTCGGATTCAGATTCTTCATGTTGTCAATGAAATCATTTGCAAACTCCAGAGATTTATCACCGCCACCAATCGCTCCGGCTTTCTGAAGCTTTTTCTTCAGCTTTGCACGTTTCTTTTCACTTTTACATGCTCCTGACAGCATTGGTCCAACAATCATGGTTAACAGTCCGGCTGTCAGTATGTTTCCCTGATCCAGATCAGAACTGCCAATGAAAGCATGATCAATATGTATCCTCTTTCTCTGAACAAGCAGTGCTGCAAAACTTCCTCCAAGAGAAGAGCCATATGCACCGTCTACATGTCCGTAATGTTTTTCCAGAATATAGTTTTCTATCTTCTCGGTGACAGTGGGAACATCAGTAAACAGGACATTTGGATTTCCTTCAAAGCCATCATAATTAACAGCTATGATATGGTATTTCTCTGCCAGTTCATCTATGACATTCTTAAAATTCTGCTGCCAGGTACATGCTGTACCGGGAAGCAGCAGTAATGTCTTTCCATCTGCTTTTCCCATTTCTGTAAACTGCATAATACTTTACCCCAATGCCACATCAAGGGCCATCATTAACGTAAAACCAAGCGAGAACATGATTACTCCGATATTGGAGTGATGCCCCGCTGACATTTCCGGAATAAGCTCTTCTACAACGACATACATCATTGCCCCAGCCGCGAAAGCCAATGTATAAGGCATTACTGGTACGATTACTGAAGAAGCAAATACTGTCAGCAAACCAAATAGCGGTTCTACTGCTCCTGAAAGGACACCGTCAAAAAATGCTCTGTGTTTACTGGTACCCTGGGCATGAAGAGGCATGGAAATAATAGCTCCTTCAGGAAAATTCTGAATGGCAATGCCCAATGCCAGCGCCAGGGCTCCACCGGCCGTTATTTCTGCAGAGCCGCTTACGTATCCGGCAAAGACTACCCCAACAGCCATGCCTTCGGGAATGTTATGAAGTGTCACTGCCAGCAGCATCATTGTTGTTTTACGCAATGTACTGGCTGGGCCTTCCGGCTCATCGGTATTCATGTGTAAATGCGGAATAACTGTATCAAGAAACAAAAGAAAGAAAATACCGATCCAGAACCCAGCTGCTGCTGGCAGAAATGACACTTTCCCCATAGATGATGACTGTTCCATCGCGGGAATAAGCAGGCTCCATATTGAAGCTGCTGTCATAACTCCAGAGGCAAAGCCTGTCAGTGATTTCTGTAGCTTATCACTGAGCTGCTCTTTCATGAAATATACCATCATCGATCCGCCGGCTGTCCCTATGAAAGGTATCAGCAGACCGATGATTACTTCCTTACTGATCATAAACCGAACAGGCCTTTCTTTTTGTACGGTTCAGAAATGATCTCTCTGCATGTATAACCTGTAGCATCTATGGCACTAATAAGCTTGTTTCTATCTATTTCACCTTCCACAAGAAAAACCGTCTCACCCTTTCTGAATGATGAAGTTACTTTTCTCGCTTCCGGGATGACTTTTCTCACTGTCTCATTCATATGTGCTTCACACATGTTGCAGGCCATGCCCTCTATTTTCAATGTTATCTTATTCATTTTATACCTCCTGTCAGCATTACCAACCCGACAACAACCGGTGCCAGGAAAACCCATATAATGCTCAATCTGATTCGTTTATTCAGAACCTGTTTCCAGCTCTGCAGATAAGGAACGCCTTCCATACCCGGAATTATCCATAAAGGACTGTTTCCTACCCAGATCCTGTCTATCACAATACCGAAATACCAATTCATTATTTCCAGGAAAAACAGAACCTGCCAGTATGCCTGAATAAAGCTTTGCGGTTTATTAATATGTATGAAAACAACTAGTGTTGCTGTAAGAACTGACAGAAAAATAATCATAAAGAATCTTCTTTCCCGTCTGACATTTTTTCTGTCCGCAAGATGCAGCTCATATGCTTTTTCCTGAAAATCCCTTGGATAGAAATACAATACGTTGATTCCGTTATTTCCTGCAGCCAGTCTCACCATCAGGGTGAACAGAAACAGGAATATAACTACTTCAATGATTATTTTCATTCAGTACTCTTCTTTCTGTATCCGCAGTCACAATATGGTCCTCCGGAAGCCAGCGTATACTCTCTGACAAATTCAGAAGTTCCGCCTGCATCAGCCATTGTATAGTCAAGGCGGCACATGGCGCTGATATACTTATCAAGATCAAGCTCTCTCATCAGAGTACAGATACCGCACTTATAGAACCTTGCTTCATAGCCACTGCCATCAGGATATGGCAGATATGTCATATTCCAGGAATAAGGATTCCTGTCCGCAGCCTGCATCCGCTCATTGTGCTTCATTCCCGCAAGATCCTTGGCAGTGAACTTGTCTTTTCCTTTAGTTTTGCAGAACCATTTCATGACTCCGGTCATCATTGCCTCTCTGTAGTAATCCGTCATTTTATCTGATTCAGGTTTTTCCGGCATGCTCAGAATAAAGGCACAAAGAGTTGCACAGCTTATGATATTCATTTTGAAACGGTCTCCCTTTTCAAATTCAGGAAGCATTCCTATTATTCTCTTATATTCTGTCAAAGCCTTTTCGGTTATTTCCGCCGCCTCACTTTTACTGAAACCTAACACTTCTGTAAGGTTATTTCTGAAGGAGTTTCTGAACAGCAGCCACATTCCGACAGGCATACCAATATACTTCATTATTTCTCACCTCGGAATTCAATTCTGACAATTCTCATTTTTACCAGATGGTCACAGAGCAGAATCATTAACTTATGAAACACACTCAGATTCTTATATATGTCGCGGTATCCTCTCATGTAACTTCTCTCCGTCACATTTCCAAATCCATTATTCCATTTTCTTATTTCCGCAATGTTTTCTACCGAGAAATAAGCTGACACATCACTGATACCCGCGCCCTTAAGCCAGGTTTTCCTCATCATTTTTGCGCCGATAGAGTTACAGGAATCAAATACCAGAACACCATTTGGGAACTTTTCATTAAGCCTCTCTGTCAGACGTCTGACTTCTTCAGTTTTCAGATAGTAGAAAACACCTGCCGCAAAGAATACTGCTCCCTTACTGCCATCGATCTGATCGATCCAGCTGTAATCGTTAAGATCACACCCGATATTCTTTTCCCTTTCACCGCAACCCAGAATATCATCTCTTACGGCTATGACATCAGGAAAGTCAATATTATAGCCACGACATGATCCGTTATCAGCTTTACTGAGGGAATCATCCAAGCCGCATCCGAGATTAACAACTGCCGCTTCAGGATATTTCTTCAGATAGTCTCTGATTTCCCACAGCAGATCAAAATGGCGCTGTGCTACTTCAAGAGCTCCAAACAGTCCGGCCTGACTATTCATGACCTTTTTCTTTGCCTCAAAGTCATAGTCAAGCATGCTGCAGATTCTTTCTGCTTCCCTGTCTTCAAACAGTTCAGGGAAATGATCAGCGCATACTTTCCTTCCATACAGCGGTATGACCAGAGTTTCCTGTACGGTATTCTTATCTATGTGGTATTTTTCCATGTCAGTGTCCTTTTTCGTAGTTAGCATAAGCTAACTACAGCTATTCTAGCAGAGTCTTTTCCATTTCTCAATGAAACAGCACGAAAAACTTTAAATTCTGCTGCTTGCCCATAATAATATCAGTTACTATTAAATATATATCTTTTTATTATTGAAACAACATGACACTATTTTAATATTATTGGCTTTTTCCCGCTTTTATAATGAAATAGAACAAATAAAAAGGAGGAACAACAATGTCATATCAATTTGTCAAATTCTTTTCAATGGGTTTAGTTCGCAATGGCGAATTCCATATGTATCTGCCGCCTAAGAAAGCTGGATTCTTCATGAAAGACAATCCTTATTATCAGCGTCCGGCGAAGACTCTGATCCTGTTGCACGGTTTCAACGGAGATATGGATGACTGGCAGCAGCATACCCCTGTTGCTGAATGGTCAATGAAATACAATATGGCCATCGTCATGCCTACCGGCGGTGTAAGCTTCTGGCTGGACAGAGAAGCAACAGGCCATAAATATGCTACCTTCGTCGGTGTCGACCTTATCAACTATCTGCGTGAAACCTACGGTCTGGCAATGAATAAGGAAGATACTTATATCGGAGGTAACTCCATGGGCGGTTTCGGTGCAATGCATGCTGCCCTGATGTTCCCTGAGACTTTCAGTGCTGCCATGGGCCTTTCTTCAGCTGCTATTGCCAAACAACTTCCTGAAATGAAGAAAAACCTGCCACCTAACAGAATGGCTAACATTGAATTCTATATGGAACAGTTCGGTGATCTGGATAAGGCTCCGGAAAGCGATATCAACGCTGAATGGCAGTTCAAGCAGAATCTTGAGAAAGGCCTCGAAAACCCAAGGATCTTCATGGCCTGCGGAACCGAAGATTTCGGCATTAAAAACAACCGTGAACTGGCCGCTGCCTTCAAGGAACTTGGAGCTGATATCGAATTCTATGAAGCACCAGGTATTCACAACTGGTCATTCTGGATCCCAGCTGCTGAAAAAGGCATCGAATTCCTGCTTAAGTAACAAAAAGCTGCAGATTATTCTGCAGCTTTACTGTCCTGTTCTGACTTTTAATTCAAATCCATCAGTGAAATTGCCTGTAACAGTATAATAATATACCTTGCCATACTGCGGATTGAATACCTCACATTCATCTGAATGATTTATTATTTCCGCCTGAGAAAACAACTCATTTATGCCTTTTTTATCACCGCTTAAGACAACATAGAAGGAAAAGTTTTCGGCAGTACTGCCTTCCGGAAAACAGTTTTTATCCAGAGAAAAAACAATTTGTTTTTCTAACGGACTTGTTCTGACATTACTGACAGCCAATCCACCCATCAGCTCGCTTTCCAGCATATATTGCATATCAGCTCTGTAAACCGTTTCTTCAATACTGCTAATGTCAACTACAAGTTTGATTTCATTTTCGTCTGGTTTCACTTCTGAACTCTGACATCCTGCTGTGAAAATAATAGCCAGCAGAACAAGTATTACTAATAAGATTTTTTTCATGTCTGATTTCCTCTGTCTCTAATTCTAACATTTTATGATCATTTGATTCTTAAGAATTATCTAAAGTTCGCAACACTTGAAGAAAGCCGACAGAGGCATTAAAATGTAACAAAGATTACTATCTAAGGTCAACATAATGGGAATCACATTTGAACAGACACCTGAAATGTTTGGAATCCTGCACATAGGATTGCTGATAGCCATTGCACTGGTATCAGTTATCTTTTTCGTGGCTTTTAAAAAGCGGCAGGAGAAAACATTAATCAGCTTGATTGGGATCATGGGCATCATAATGGTTGCCGGTGAAATATGGAAGCAGTGGTTTGTACCAAGGTATGTATATACCGACGGACCTTCCACCTGGTTTTTCCCATGGCAGCTTTGCAGCATGGCCATGTACTGTTCCGTATTGCTGCCTTTTCTGAAAGAAAAAGCGCAGAATACCGTCCTGATTTTTCTTTCAACCTATTCCCTTCTGTCAGCTTTTATTGCTCTATTAATACCTGCAGATATGATGCGTCCCCAGATCTGGCTGTTCTGCCACGGTTTCCTGTATCATGCCATCATGATCCTGGAATGTCTGGCGGCCATATTGGTTTTAAAACGAAGAAACAGATATCCGTTTTATCCTGCCGTTATTCTTTTTGCCTTCATGGCTGTAATTGCCGAAATAATAAATGTTATCAGCCATCACATCATTAATGACATTCATATAGAAGCTAACATGTTCTATATCACACCTTATTACTCTACTACTCAGCCAGTGTTCCATCAGATATCAGAAGCTTTGGGTATCTTACCGGGCATTATCATTTATCTGGCTGCTATTACCCTTGGCAGCTATCTGCTTTACAAACTGGAATATAAGCTTTCAGGAAAGGATAACTGACATGATTTTTGTCGATGCTCACTGCCATATGGGTTCCAGACAGTACGACCTGGACAGAGATGAAGTTATAACAAGAATGCTGAATAAAGGCGTCAGTAAAGCCATTATCATCTGCTGCAGCAGGCACGATCTGCTGGAAGGAGCAAAGCTAAGAAATCAGCATCCCGGTTTTAAGTTGGCCGTCAGTATTCACCCCCAGGATCTGGAGTATGATTACAGTGAGAAAAGACTTGATGATCTGAGAAATATAATCGAAGAATATCATCCTGACATGATTGGGGAAACCGGTCTTGATTACCGTTCACACCCTCATACCAAAGTACAGCAGAAGCACTTTTTCATTTCACAGCTGGAAATGGCAAAACATTATGATCTGCCTGTCAACGTTCACAGCCGCAAAGCCAGTGCTGACACTTTAACTATTCTGAAAGAACATCCATGCAGAGGTATCATACACAGCTACAGCGGATCAATTGAAATGGCAAGATTATTCATAAAGGAAGGATACTACCTCGCCTTTGGTGCCAGTGTGCTGTTTCCTAATTCCCATAAACCTCAGCAGGTAATCTCGCAGATTCCTATAGAACGTCTTCTGATTGAAACAGACTCTCCATATCAGAGTCCCGTCAGGGATCAACGTCATGAACCCGAAGACATTGTAAACATCTATGAAGCCATCAGCCGTATCAGAAATATAAGTGTTCAGGAACTGACTGACGCTGTAGAAAACAACTTCAACAGAATATTCAGGATTTAATCATCACAATTGTGCTGTTTACATGCCATTTCATATAATGTGAATATAAGAAACAGGAGAACAATATGAAATACATAACTCTGGCTGAAAACATAAAAGAAACATCCGTCATCGGTATCGGATGCATGAGAATCGGCTCCAAGGAAAAGAAAGATGTTGAGGAAATAATCCGCACGGCTTTGGATTGCGGCATCAACTTCTTTGACCACGCTGACATTTACGGACGCGGAAAAAGCGAGGAACTCTTCGGTGAGGTTCTGAAAGACAATCCGGGCTTAAGAGATAAAATGGTGATTCAGTCGAAATGCGGGATCAACATGGGAATGTATGATTTTTCAAAAGGACATATCATTAATTCCGTTAACGGCATCCTGGAAAGACTGAACACTGACTATATCGATTCCCTTTTGCTGCACAGACCAGATGTCTTAATGGAACCTCGGCAGGTCAAGGAAGCCTTCTGTGAATTATATGAAACCGGAAAGGTTAAAAGCTTTGGTGTTTCAAATATGAACCGTTTCCAGATGGAACTGCTGCAAGGCGCTCTTCCATATCAGCTGACAGCCAACCAGCTGCAGTTGTCACTGGCCCATACGCCGCTGATTGATGAAGGAATAAATGTCAACACAGCCTGGGATAACGGCATTGTCCGCGCATCAGGCACTCTGGAATACCTCAAGTTAAATAACATTACCCTCCAGACCTGGTCGCCACTGCAGTATGGCATGTTCCAGGGCATCTTCATTGATAATGATAATTACAAGGGACTAAATGAACGGATGCAGGTCCTGGCGGATGAATATGGCGTAGCCAAGGATACAATTGCGTACAGCTGGCTGCTGCGTCTTCCACAGAAAGTCCAGGTCATTACCGGTACAACTACCCCTGCCCGTATCATCAACGCAGCTAAAGCTGCTGACATCGAATTAACCGCCAGACAGTGGTACGATCTTTATATAGCAGCCGGAAACAGACTGCCATAATACATCAAATCAAAAGCCTCCTTCTAGGAGGCTTTTTTCAATCATTATCCATATCTTTAGCACAATGTCATTCTTATTTCCTGTGCATTTATATTTGTGTTCGTCTTTTCCGCTCCGTCAGCAGTGAATCCACATTTCTGATAAAAACGGATAGCTCTTTTATTTTTTTTCAGAGTCCACAGACAAATATGCTGATAATCATTTTTCAACTGCTTAATCGCTGCATCCATCAGCTTACATCCCACACCCTTACCATAGTATTCTGCCAATACATACAACGCAAAAACTTCACCGGTATCCTGCGGTTCACCATCTCGATGTCCATATCCGGCAAACCCGACAACATGGTCGCCATCCTTTGCAATATAAAGATTATCAGTCCAGTTGAAGGCAATCTGTTCACATTTTGCCAATGTCAGTCTATTCAGATATTCATCCCGTACCAGACCAGGATAAGCTTCATGCCAGGCTTTCCAATGGACATAGGCCTTTCCTTTAATCTCTTCTTCTGTTTCCATTTCTTTAATGATAATATCCGGTTTTCTGGCTGTAATCATGTATCTGTGGATACTTCCAGATATCTTTCCATCTTTTTCAATGATTTCCTGTAATTTCAACAACCTGTCAAAACACTTATCTACAGAAAAACCTGGAAACTCCCATTCAATGATATGAGCAAACCACACAAAAGCACCTATGTCATAAAAATGAATAGGGCCATAAGCTTCATCAGTCTTTATTATTTCAAAGCCAGCCTTTTCAAATGCCTTTTTCTGACAGTCAAGATTAGCATCAGGAAATGGCAGAGGCATATCCGGAAGAACGGCTTCAACCAGTTCTCTGTCATTATGGCTTCCTGCCTGCTGAGTTATAAATAAACCACCCGGTTTTAACAGGCGTCTGATTTCAAAAGGGTCAAAATCACCATGACGGTTAATGATAATGTCAAAACTCTCATCATTAAAAGGTATATGTGAAGCATCATTGCATTCACGGATATCTATTCCCAGTGGACCAAGTCTTTCCTTACACAGCTCCACGTTAGGAGGATATCCCTCGGTAGCTGCCGTATTATCAAAAGGATGATGTAGTGAAAGCAGAAATTCTCCGCCTCCTGTGTCATAATCCAACAGTTTCATGTCGTTGCTGAGATATTCTTTTATGATTTTTTCATAATCCCAAGGCAGTGATTCTTCTTCCTCATAACGGTCATTGATATGCGAAAAATCCCATCCTTTGATATGGGCTATGTTTTCTTCTTCCTTCCAGATTTTCCTTAATTCTTCAGATGTCATAATTTAATCTGCAGCACTCCTAAGAATGTCATTTCCTATCGGTGAATAGAATAGTTTTTTTATTTCACTCAGTTCATGAGTCTGATCCAGTACCCACATTAATTTGGCCAGGCAGGCTTCCGAAGTCATGTCATATGATTCCAGCAATCCTGTCGCTTTTTTAATCAGGTTACCGACTTCATACAGGGAAATGTCACTCCCTTCGTTGGGAACCTGAGTAGTAACCACAACGATCTTTCCTTTTTCGGTGGCTTTAAGTACTTCATTAAAATAATCGTAATATTCAGGTATACCACCGTTACCGAAACTTTCAATTACCAGACCGTCATACGTATCCAACAGATACCGCAACACATCACTCTTTAAACCCGGCACAAGTTTAAGCAGGCCTACATTGGTATTAAGTGAATCATAGAATCGGGTTTCATGGTTACAAGGCACATCGATAAATCGCAGAATGTTGCCATTAACGATACGGGCTATCTCCGGATAGTTAACGCTGTAAAAGGCGTCAAATCTCTTGGTATAGTTTTTCCTGACTCTTGTAGAAAGAATTACCGATCCTGAGAATACGACCTGAATGCCATGGCTT
Organism: Erysipelotrichaceae bacterium; assembly: GCA_017405675.1. The sequence continues at coordinate 14,662 of JAFRAB010000050.1, read as the reverse complement.
TTATCATCAACAGCGTACAGTAAAGCATCTCTGAGATTTCTTGGAGCATCAGAATTTTCTTCAGCCAATGGAACCTGAGCACCCGTAATTACTATTGGCTTAACGGAATCCTGTATCAGATAACTCAATCCGGCTGCCGTATAAGCCATGGTATCAGTTCCGTGGGTAATTACAAATCCATCATATCTGTCATAGTTTTCCTTTATGGCTTTTGCCATTAACAGCCAATGTTCCGGACGGATATTGGTACTGTCAATGTTAATCAGCTGCAGGGAATCGATCCAGGCAATTGTCTTTAACTGCGGCATTTTCTTAAGCAGTTCTGCCGTTGATAACTGCGGTACAAGACCGTTTTCACCAGGTAAAGAAGCAATTGTACCACCTGTTCCAATCATCAGTATGTTTTTCATATGATCACCTTTACCGTTTTCTAACTATATTCTAATATTTCAGATGCATATTGTCATCAATTGAACAGCACAGAAAAATGACCTTGGTTAAGGTCATTTTATTATCAGTTTGAATGAATAAACGCTGCAATATCCTTAATTACTCTGACATCAACATGCTGCGGAACACTGTACTCCTTGCTGGCTTTGGTAATATCGTTGTAAATACCTTTAACAAAAACATGATTAAGCTCATCGTAAAGCTTATAGGTTACGTTATTCTTTTCTTTGAGGATCTGCTTAAAACCTTCAAAGTCTACATCTTTCAATACCTGGAAGTCTTTACCGCCCTGCATGATCATTACCGGTTTATCTGATTCAAGCAGATAGTCGCCAGCTGTTTTCGCACCCATTTCTCTGAAGTAATACAGGGAAAGATTCCCGGCAAACTTCTTCTTTCTGGCTTCCTCTTCCGGCATGGTGTAAAGATTATCAAATCTTTTTGCGTATACTTTACTCTCCAGTTCTACAATTTTCCTCATCAGGAAACCACCTGAGTTTCCAGCCTGTTTCAGCTGTCTGACAACGATATCTTCAAGTCTATACGGTGTTCCAGCCATCATTATCAATCCTTTGAAATAACCGCATTCAGCATCAATGCGCGGTGCCAGCATGGCTCCCATACTGTGCCCCACGATAAAGATACGGTTTTCATCAATACGCGGATCCTGTCTTAACAGTGCTGCAGCTCTGACGACATCCTCAATAGTTTCCATTTCTACGGTAGGTTCAACATGACGCAGTTTTCTGGCATGCGCAAAGGTTCTCTTGTCGTATCTTATGACAGCGACTCCTTCATAAGCCAGACCTTCCGCAATATCCTTGAACGGTCTTAACTTCATGACCTTTTCATCCATGTTGCTGGCACCGGAACCATGTACCAGAACTACAGCCGGAACTTTATTTTCAATAGTATCTGGTAATGTGAGAATCCCATTAAGCGGGTAATCCGTTCCCCGTCCAACTACTATCTTTTCACTGATCATAAGTTATTCCCTCTTTTCGTTTTCATCTTTTTTCACATTTAATTATATGTATTTTTATTATTACTGTACATATCCTGCAGGACTGTTCTATAATTATTAAGAGAACATTGTTCTGTTAATTATTAATGGAGGACTAATATCATGGAATTCAAAAAAGGTTTTTATGATTTCAGCCAGGATGCCGGAATGAATTTCCAGCTGAACCGTTTCTATTCTCTGGGCGGTTTTGAAAAAGAAGAACTCATGGAAATTGGAAAGCAGGCCACTGATTTTGAAAAATGGATAGCACTGTTTACAGCTGCAGGTGATAAGGCTGCTCAGGAAGGTGATCATCTTAAGGCAGCACAGGCTTACAGAGCTGCCCATTTCTATACTCTGAATGATGCCAAGGACAAAAACGGTATTTCACTGAAAGAAAGACTCTATGAAACATGCATGGAACATTACGATGCCTGTTATAAATCAATCAAGGGAATCAATTATACCAGAATGCCGTATAAAAACGGATATCTGCCTGTATGGTACAGCAAGCCAGACAACCCAAAAGGCATCATCGTATTGCATGGCGGTTACGACAGCCTGATTCAGGAGTTTCTTGGCTTACTGCCGTATTTCGCTGCCAAAGGATATGAAACTTATTTCTTTGAAGGACCGGGTCAGGGTGAAGCCCTGATGAGATGTCATCTACAGATGACTCCTTACTGGGAAAAATGTACTTCAGCCATACTTGATCATTTCAATCTGGAAAATGTAACACTTATTGGAATTTCTTTAGGAGGATATCTGGCACCGAGGGCTGCAGCTTACGATAACAGAATACAGCGCGTTGTCATGTATGACCTGATATATGATTTCTATGGTGCCATTACTCATAAGATGGGTGAAAAGAAAGCCAGACTGTTTGACTACATGACTGCTCATCCAAAAAACATTCTGTGGAAATGGCTCAACAAAAAACTGGATGAAAACTACTTCACCAAATGGTTATTAGGTCAGGGCTATGCCATATATGAAAATGTGCATACACCATGTGAATACTTCAACTGTATCAAGCAGTATAACACCAGAGAAATCTCCCCTCTGCTGAAACAGGATGTCTTGGTACTTGCCGGAGCAGACGATTTGTATACAATATATTATGAGGACCAGTTAAAGGCACTGACCAATGCCAGAAGTGTGACAGGACGTTTGTTTACCAGAGAAGAATGTGCTGCCCATCACTGTCAGATCGGTAACGTGCAGCTGGTGCTTGATACGATCGAAAACTGGATCAGGGAGAAAACAGATGGCAAGAAAACCGATTCTTGAAGGTGGAAAGAAAGATGAAATAATTGCAGCTGCAACAGAGCTGTTCTTTACTGAGGGTTATGAAAACACCTCTGTCAGAAAAGTACTGAGCAAGGTCAATGGTGAAATTGGAATGTTTTACCATTACTTTTCAAGTAAGGAAGAACTGTTTGAAGCAGTCTGTGATAATTTCTTCAGACAATACGCCATGGGATTCGGCCAGATGATCAGCTCACTGAATACTCCTGCAGAATTCGTTGAAGTATTCCTGCCTTTTTATGAAAAGGCCATGAACGAGTACCGCCTGCTGGAAACTAACATGCACTGGACCATCAGACTGGCACTGCATGACAGAACCCTGATGTCGCTGATTCCAGCTGTTGAGGATTTACTTGTTCGTACCGGATACAGCGGAAAATATCCTCTGGATATTGCATCTGCAAAACTTATTGCGGATATCTCAGCAGTTATTCATTCACGCAGTTTTGAACAAATGCAGGAAGCAGAAAAAAAGAAGATGCTTAATCAGCTTCTGCAGGAGATATAAAGTCAAAAAGAATAGCCGGTATTACCGGCTATTTATTTATCTGTTACCTGTTTTTTCTTCAGGGAATAAACAGTATTCTTTTCTTCACTGACTTCAGAGCTGCTGTGATGAAAATACTCTTCAGTAGTTCCATCCTTGCTGCCGTCAATGCATAGAATACCATAATTGCTGGACTTATATACGGACATGCCGAAGCTGGAAACTGAATCTGTGCCAATCAGAGCACCAAAGAAATGGCCGTCCTTTATTACCGCTCTCTTCTGGTAGAAATCCTCATCTTCTCTGGTATAATGCCATCTTTCTGTATAATCATCGTGCCAATACAGAACCTCTTCCTCATCAATTTCTCTGACCAGAATCCATTCTCTGGCTTCTTCAGCAATCTGTTCTCTGACTTCACGAGGTACATCTGCCAGTTTCAGGCCGGTCTTACCTGCCCAGATATCGGCTTCCTCACCTTCCGCAACTATTTCGTAACACTCCATTGGATACCATCTGCGGCTTACAGCCCAGAAAGGAATAGGTCCAAACAGTTCATTCCAGTCATCAAATGCAGACAGCAGATCCTGGTATTCTTCCTGAGTCATAGCTGCTTCAGGTTTTTCCTGATATTTCAGCTCATTGGCATGAAGTTTACTGGCCAGTTCCCAGCGGTCATTAGCACTTTCAGCCCAGTATGTCAGTGCCAGTGTTGCCAGCAATGATTTTGTTTTTTCTGAAAGCTCCTGTTTTTCCAGTTCAACAGAAGGATTTATCGTAGAAACAGCTCCCGGCACCATGGATGCCTTTACAAATTCCTTATACTTTTCAGGAATCAGTGCTGCTTTTTTTTCATCAATTTCCTGCAGTATCAGCCATAAATCGTTATATTCCATTCTTTTCATGCATGATACCTCCATCACGATATATTCTATCAGTAAATGTCTGTTAATTCCATATAGCTGCCGTTTCAATATATAATAGAATCAGATGAGGTAAACGACTATGAAACAGATATACTGCGGCTGTTACGGTAACGAAGGCATTTACAAAATCAACTTTGAAAATGGTGTATTATCAGACCCTGTTCTTTTCAGCGATATTGCTTCAACAAAGTATATTGCTTATGGCGATGGTTTTATTGCTTCCCTTTACAGTGAAGGCAAAGGCAGAAATGGTGTTGCCATACTTGATATGAGTGGGAAAGTGATTTCTTCACTGATATATGAAGATATCGTTTCATGTTATATCGGCTGTGACGGCAACAACATATATACCGCCAATTTCCACGAAGGAACCTACAGTTTCCTAAAATATGAAAACAACACACTCTCTCTGGAAAAAAAAGTTAAAATCAGAGATAGGGCAGGATGTCACATGTTATTAAGATGCGGGAATGTAATACTCGGTTTTGCTCTGTACATGGACCGCATATATATCTTTAACGAAGAACATGACATCACAGGAGAAATTGAATTCCCTGAAGGTACCGGCCCAAGACACGGCACTTTATCCGCAGATGGCAATTATCTTTATGTTGTATCTGAACTTTCCAAGGAAGTATTCATCATTGAAACATCTTCCTGGACAATACTGGATAAGGTAAGAATGACTGATGATGAAAAATCAACCAGTGCTGCCATTAGATTATTCAATGATGTCTTATATGTTACAGTAAGAGGAATAAACAAAGTCTTTGAAATAAAGGTCAATGAAGAAAAACTGCAGATTATCAGCAGTTATTCCTCCGGTGGTAAACATCCGCGTGACATGATCGTCTGTGACGGTTATGTCTTATGTGCCAACACGCACAGCGATACCCTTGCCTGCGTAAATGAAAAGGGCACTGTCAGCCAGGTACAGATACCTGAAGCAGTTACCCTTATTGCTATATGAGAACTTCAGAACTGAAGTTCTTTTTTATAATTTCAGCAATCCTCTTACTACCAGATTGATAGCCCCGCATGCCAGCATGACATACAGCGGATTCGGTTTGTATTTTCTGATAATCATGAAAGCCACTATGCCCATGACCAGCAGCAGATAATCAACATTACCAACAGCAATGACCTTTCCCGGGAATATTGCGTTCAGGAAAATAGACAGACAGGTAGACACAATTAGAGCTACCGTCATGCACTTTAACGTATAGATTGCTTCATTAATGACTTTTATTTCCTTGTAATTACGATATACATAAATAAGTATTAATGTAATGATAACAGGAGCAACAATGGCTCCGATAGATGCCACAATAGCACCAGAGATACCGGCCATCCTCATGCCTACAAAGGAAGCACTGTTGATGATGATCGGACCTGGGGTTATTTCGTCAATAGCTACCAGATCGGAGAATTCGGTAATGCTCATCCAGTTTTTGACAAAAACCACTTCTCTTTCAACAACTGGAATGGCTGCATAGGCACCGCCAAAACACATGGCACCAATCTTTATGAAAGTCAGGAAAATCAGTAACAGACTCATTTATTCTTCACCAGCCTTCCCACGACAACCGTCTTGATGACAGCCGTCAGAATGCAGCCTAAGATCAGATATAACATTGAGAAATCCGTAAATCTGATGAAGATAAACGCTATTACCATAATGATATACGGATATACGCTTTTTCTCTTGGTAACAGTAGTAAACAGACCGATAATTACATCTATCAGCATTGCTACTACACCAGCCTGCATACCGCTCATGAAAATGCGTACATACTGATTTGTGACAATAGTCTGATAGAAATACGTAACGATTATCATGATGACAATAGGCGGTATTATAACCCCTACTACAGCCGCAAAGGCACCCAAAGGACCAGCCAGCTGATATCCCACAATCAGAGAACAGTTTACAGCCATTGGACCTGGGGAACTCTGCGACATGGCCATATAGTCATTCATGTCTTCCTCAGTAAACCAATGATATTTGTCTACCATAAGATTTTTCATTACGGCCAGAATGGCATAGCCTGAATTAGCGGTCATACTGGTAGTAAAAGTTGTTGTAAATAATGTTAACGCTTTTTTAAACTTATCCATAAATACCTTTATACCATAAACGGATCAAGATTTTCATCTACGATCTGTTTTCTTTTTACCTTAGGTTCACGCAGCAGCTTACCCTGATACATTACCATCTTTACATTACGAAGCGTATTAAGGTCATCCAGAGGATTGCTTTCAGTCACAATAAGATCCGCACACTTGCCGGCTTCAATACTGCCGGTAATATCGCCTATTCCACCAAGCTGAGCATTTCTCAGGGTTGCAGTATATAAAGCAAATCTGTTAGTGACATCAACATACTTTGTGAAATAGACCAGTTCACGCCAGAAATCGTACTGTGATACCCACGGGCAGCCCACATCATTTCCCAAGGCAACCGGAATGTCATTTTCAAGCGCTGCTTTGGCACATTCAATTATACCCTCAAAGACAACATTGCCATTGTACTGTTCCACCTCTGAAGCATTGGAAACAGAACGGTCAAACAAGGCATATGGCAATGCCGGGGACAGTGTAGTCGTAACAAATGCTTTTCTTTCTTTAAACAGTTTTATTATTTCATCATCAGGTTTTGCTCCATGCTCAATGGAATCTACACCGTTTTCCAAAGCTATTCTAACACCTTCACTGCTTTCAACATGAGCTGCGACGATATAGCCCAGTGAATGTGCATAGTCACATACAGCCTTGATCATTTCCGGAGACATTTTCATTTCGCCCGGAACACCTTTCTCCTTGGCGTCCATAACACCACCGGTAATCATAAGTTTTACCAGATCAGCCTTTTTCTCTTTTATGTGATCAACCTGAGCCAATGCTTCCTCTATTGTTGTTGCTGTAATGGCTACAGAACCAGCCATATGTCCCTTAGGAACAGAAATACCCTCATTAGCAGCCAGGATCCTTGGCCCTGGGTATTTACCGGCAGCAACTTCATCTCTTACTCTGGTGTCAATATCCTTAAGGCCACCGACTGTTCTGATCGTTGTAACACCGCTGTTAAGTTCGATCTGCGCATAGTTCTTTACCATATGGTAAGCTACATTGGCTGTTATCGGGTTGCTGAAAAGAAGATTGACAAGTTTGGTATTGTCCCTCTGTTTCTTCTGCGGTTTACCGTTACCGGCTAAATGAACATGCATATTGATAAGACCAGGCAATATATATCTGCCGTTAAGGTCAATTACCTCATATCCATCAGTATTGCAGCCCTTTTCGGCAATAACCTCAATTCTGCCGTCACTTACCAGTAAGACATGGTCAGCAATTGGTTCCATGTTTTCAGTGCCATCAAGTATTATTCCATTTACAAATGCGTATTTCATAGGTTTCGCACCTCTTTTCTCTTCTGATTATTTTCGAATATTTGATTTAAGTATACAACTTCATTCATATATACAGAAATGTTTTGCTATCAAGTATGTCATGAATACCTATCTAAAAACTATTCATGTTATTTTAATTGCGTCATTATAATTTAAAACGATATAATTTATCTATCTCATACAAATGTTTATAATTTATAACCGTCAATTAGAAAAGGAGTGTACTATGCAAAACAAGTTTTTCCCTGAAATTCATAACAAGTTTGGATTTGGCTGCATGCGTCTGCCAGTAGACGAAAACAAAAATGTCATAATGGAAAAAGTATGCGAAATGTTTGACCTGTATCTGGAAAGAGGTTTTAACTATTTCGATACTGCTCACGGTTATCTGTCTGAGCAGAGTGAGATTGCTGTCAGAGAATGCCTGACCAAGAGATATCCAAGAGACAGATATATTCTTACCAACAAATTGTCCGGACAGTACTTCAAGACAGAAGCTGATATCCGTCCGTTATTCCAGAAACAGCTGGAAGCGTGCGGTGTAGATTACTTTGACTTCTATCTGATGCATGCCCAGAGCTCATCAAACTATCCTCATTACAGGGAATGTCATGCTTATGAAACAGCCTTTGAACTCAAAAAGGAAGGCAAAATCAGACATGTAGGCATTTCCTTCCATGATACACCTGAAATGCTTGACAGGATCCTTAATGACTATCCTGAAATTGAGGCTGTTCAGATTCAGTTCAACTACCTGGACTACGACAGCCCGACAACCCAGTCCAAGGGTTGCTATGATGTACTCGTTAAACACAATAAGCCTGTCATCGTCATGGAACCAGTCAAGGGTGGAACCTTAGTTAATCTGCCGGATGAAGCCCGGATAGTTCTGGCTGATCTCAATGGTGGTTCACCTGCCTCATACGCTATCAGATTCGTTGCCGGATTTGATCAGATGATGATGGTATTAAGCGGCATGGGTTCTCTGGAAATGGTTGATGACAATACATCTTTCATGCGGGACTTTAAACCTCTTAACGAAAAGGAACAGGAAGCAATAGGCAAGGTCGTTGATATCTACAAGAGTATGAATGCTATTCCATGTACAGCCTGCCGTTACTGTACAGACGGCTGTCCAATGGGCATTAAGATTCCTGACATCTTCGCTGCCTATAACAACCGCAAGTTATTCCATGACTGGAACGCTGCCAGTTTCTACAGAACTTTCACCAAAGACAGCGGACCTGCCGACTGCATTCAGTGCGGGCAGTGTGAAGGTATCTGTCCTCAGCAGCTTAACATCATCGAACTGATTCAGCAGGTTCGTGAGGAATTCGAGTCAACAGCACATTAATCATATACGGCATCCAAAAAAGGATGTCGTTTTTCATAGAAAAAGCAACCTTTTCAGGTTGCTATAGACTCTCATTAGTCGTCTTTTGAATGTCTGTCACCAATCTGGTAGTTTTCCTGATCAGCGAACATTTCTCTGACTGTAACTGGTTCACATCCGGTCAGTTTCTGGAAATCGTCTGTCTTTATATCCATCTTGCCTTCACGGATTGCCTGAGCAAAGGTTACCATACCGTCTGATGAGAATGGAGCTTCACTGCCCTTCTGGAAAACACCATCAGTTGTTCTTGGAACACCCATAGCATCAAAGATGGCATAGTTTTCTTCATCGGTAACAAACTTGTAATCAACATGATTGCCTGTTTCCTCATTGCCGATTTCACAGAAACGGGCAATAGTCATCAATTCTGGACCATTGATGTTCAAAATTGCATGGTCATACTGTGGTTCAAATGCTCTGTGTAATGCATATGCTACAGCCTTGGCACAGTCCTTGCGGGAAATGTAAGCCATTAATCCATCACCCTGAGAATTCATTAGAGGGCCACCAACTTTTACATAAGTATAGTAATTGGTAATCATGGCCTCAGCATACTGAGAGTTACGCAGGAAAATGTAATCCAGTCCTTCAGCTTCTACGTATCTTTCAGTATAAATATGGTCCTTCTTTTCTACTGAAGGATTTGTTTCATCACCAGCATTAACCAGTGAAGTATAAATAATCTTCCTAACGCCTGCTTTCTTAGCAGCATCAACTGCATTTCTGTGTGCAGCCTGTCTCTTGGCACCGACAAAAGGCATGGAAATAAGAGCCAGAGCATCTGCTCCTTTGAAAGCTTCCACCAAGCCATCAGGATTATTGAAGTTGGTAACATGTGTCTCTACTCCCATTTTGGAATACTTTTCCAGGGAAGCAGGATTGTAGCCGCAGAAAATCAGGTTTTCCTTAGGTTCCAGAGTCAGCAGAATATCAGCAGCTACGCCGCCAAGATTGCCGTCTACACCTGTAAGTAATAGTTTAGCCATTATGTTTACTCCTTATATATATTTTAATTTTACATAAAAAAATATTATTTGAAAATCACTGTTACAGATGCAATGAAAACAAAAAAGCAGGATAAGAGAGTGGACCCCATTTAGTTCACAAAAATAAAAAGGTCAAAAGAAGTGATTGTTGAAATCACTTCTTTTTCAGTCTTATTCTCTCAGTGTTGTAAAACTCAATCCAGTCTTCAACTAATGTGATATATTCCTGTAAAGATGATATATTGTTGGTGTATAAAACTTCTTTCTTGAGTAAGGCATGCCAGCTTTCAATTGGAGAGTTGTCGACTGGTGAACCTTTGGAAGACATTGAGATTATTATTCCTTTGTTAGAACAGATAGTTTTATATTGATTGGACGTATATTGGAAACCCTGATCGGAATGAAGGATGCAGCCATATACGTCTTTTCGTTTGGCTAGAGCCTGATTAAGGGTATCAATGACCAGTTTATTATCATTATGTCTTGATACTACATAAGCCACTATCTTCATGTCATAGAGATCGATAATCGATGACAGGAAAGCTCTCTGTCCACTGTAGATAAGATATGTGACATCCGTACTCCACTTCTGATTTGGCTTGTCAGCTGCGAAATCTCTCTTGAGAAGATTAGGTTTCACGTTTTCTTCCAGACGTTTCTTATTATTGTTATATTTCGACTCTTTATAGTGTCTGGGCTTAAGATAATACTTGTTCATGATTCTCTGGATCTTCTTGCGGTTAAATATTACACCATATTTAACCTTAAGACCTTCCGCTATCCTGCGGGATCCATATGTGCACTTGGAATCCTCAAATATCTCCTTGATCATCAGATAATCGTAATAGTCTTTGTCTTCGCTGTTACGGTACTTATAGTAAGTTCTCTGAGATATGTTAAGTACAGCACACATATTAGATAGCTTATATACGTTCTGATACAGATTAATGAACGCTACTTTCTCTCTCGTTGTGCCTTGAGGAAGGCCTGGTATTTTTTTAGTATTTCATATCTCTCTTTCCAGTCGATTTCTAAACCTTTAGGTCTTCCTCTCATCTCGCCTTGTCTTGGATACTTTTCCGGATTATTCCATTTATAAATCCATGTGCCGACTGTGTTAAATGGTACGTTATAATCTCTGGCTATTGAATTCTTTGTGACATTCCCGTTCTTATATGCTTCTTTCAATGCTTCAATCATTTCCTTTGGATATTTATTAAATCTTTGACCTTTCTTTGCCATATAAAAACTATCTCCTTTCGAAGATAGTTTCATATAAAAGATCTTTTTTTTCCAGTGAACTAAATGGGGTCCACTCTCATAACCTGCTTTATTTTTTTATGCTTTATTAAACTTTTCCTTACCCTGTCTGCATCTCGGACATTTCCAATCATCAGGTAAGTCTTCAAAGGCCAAACCGTCATGTTCAGTCGGGTCATAGACATATCCGCAGATTGAACATACATATTTGCCTGAAGCTTCCCGTTTAGTGAAATCAACTTCGGCTAAAACTGTTTCTACAGGATGATCCAGATCCATTATTCTCTCGGCTTCCAGGTTCTCATAACCCTGAGGAGTATGAGTTCCCATATAAACGGTTGGATGATTTCTAATGAACTCTATTATTCTGTCCTGAGTAACTCTGGCAGCAGCCAGATCATCAAACACTACAGATAATTTGTTCCGATATAATGCTTCATCCACATAAGTAATATCACCATGGAACATAAAGAACTTATTATCTTTTTCAGCAATGATAATGCTGTTGCCATTAGTATGACCCTTGGCTCTGATCATGTATATGTCATCCCGGATTTTCTGGGATTCAGGGAAATTATAATATGCACCGTCAGTGAATTTAACAGGAACAATATTGTCAATTCCCTGTAATTCAGCAGCTGTTAATTCCTCTTCATTAACATAGATCTTTGCCCCTGGGAATGATCTTAATTCACCTGAATGATCACCGTGCTTATGAGTAAGCAGGATCTTGGTGACCTGTTCAGGTTTGTAGCCCAGCTTTGCGAAGGCTTCCATATAGCTGCAGATATCCTTCCCGGTATAAAGAAGACTGTTTTCATCAGGAACTTCTTCCGGCGTACCCGCAGGCAGTCCCGTATCCACCAGAATTACTTCATCTCCGGTATCAATCAGATAGTTCTGCAGACTTCCACGGTATCTTACATTTTTATCAAATTTGTCCATTCCCTCTTCACCGCCAAAAACAAATGGCTGAGAATAGAATCCATCTGTTCTGAATTTTACTGCCTTAATTATCATTGTCTATTTCCTCTCTTTATCATTATTTTATCATTTCGTGCATACTACATAAACATATTGAGATCACAAAAAAACCTGACATCTGTGAACTGCCCCAACAAAATGGGACACTCATAAAAAAGGCCTGGACGAAAGGTATGACAACCTGAATTGTTGAGGGGTCATGCCTTTTAATTTGCGCTGAGGCCTGCGATTATTATAGAAATCAATGTAATTATCAATAGCTTTGATAAGATCATCGTTTGTTTTAGGGAGATCACCTAATTCCAGGCATTCAGACTTCAAATGTCCAAAGAAATTCTCACAACAGGCATTATCGTAACAGTTCGCTTTACGAGAATGAGAAACGGTAACACTGTGATCGTCAAGGTATTTGATATATAGACTGTTTGTATACTGAAAACCCTGATCTGAGTGAAGGCAGCAGAAAAGAGACTTATCCCATTTGTCATTAATAACCTGTACCACATTATCCATAACTAACTTTAAATCATTAAACTTGGATATCTGATAGGCTATAATGGAATTGTCATAGAGGTCAACAGTGTCAAGATAAGTGTGTAAGTTAATTTACTAAATTATTTCAAATAACATGATTTACTATGGGTAGGGTTTCCTACCCATAGTATTTTTATCAGTTAGCCGATAGGGTCATATTTTTCAATGATGGCCCTGAAACCATCATTGATTAGTAGCTGGTTGCGGACCATTGCCCAATTTGATACAGGTCTGTTGGCCCATTTTTTATAGAGCTCCTGGATGCGCAGATACAATAGCTTGTATAGCGCATTTTCATTAGGAAATGACCCTTGCTTGGTGACCTTACGGAAACTGGAATTGACTGATTCGATAGAGTTGGTAGTGTACATGACTTTCCTGACGGCACTGCCATAATTGAATAGCTGTTCAATGTGTCGCCAGTTTCTTGCCCAGACATCTACTGCTCCAGGGTAGTCTGACCATCTTGTCTTGAATCTTTCAAACTCTGCTTCAGCTGCCTTAAGTGATGGCGCACCATAAATCTTCTTGAGCTGTCCGCAGTAATCTTTATAATCTTTTGACGGAATGTATTTGACCGAATTTCTGATCAGATGAACGATACATCTCTGTACAGTAACATCAGGGAAGATCGCTTTGGCTCCTTCCTCTAATCCGGAAACACCATCGATCGAAATGAACAGTACATCCTGACGCCTCTTTTCTTGATCTCGTCAAATATAGCCATCCAGTTATGTTTTCCTTCATTTTCACTTAGCCATAGTCCTAGGATGTCCTTACAGCCGTCTTTGTTGTAACCAAGTATCACATATACCGCACACTGTTTCGTCTCGTATTCCTTCTTTATGGAAACATACATGCAATCTACGAACAGGAATGGATAGAATGGCTTCAATGGTCTATTCTGCCATTCATTCACTTCATCAAGGATCCTGTCAGTAATATTGGATATCTGTTCATGGGAGATCTCAAAGCCATAAATGTCTTCTACTGTCGATGCGATATCTCTCTGACTCATTCCTCTGGCATACATCGCCAGCACCTTATCTTCCAGACCACTGGCATCTCGCTGCCTCTTCTTGATCACCTGAGGTTCAAATGTGCCATCTCTGTCTCTTGGCGATTTGATGTCTATTTCGCCATAACTGGTCTTTACACTTTTTTCTGTATAACCGTTTCTACGATTCTCTGTGTCTTTTGGCTGATGATCATTTGACTGGTATCCAAGATGGTTATCCATCTCTCCCTGAAGCATCGCTTCGAACAATGGCCCAAAGACATCCTTCAGGGCTTCCTGCATCTCTTCGACATTTCCTGGCTTATAGTTTTCCAGGATCGCTTTGGCGATAGCTTCTGACTGTGGGTTACGGTTAAAGTTCTTTTTCCTTGCCATATCGATTGTGCTCATTTCTTTCTTCCTCCTTATTCTAGAGCACTTACGACTATATGAAAAGTGCGTAAGTATTTCCGGTTTTACCCGGTTTATCAACTTACACACTTTAGGTTACACTCTCTAGAGGTCCTTGATCACGCTAAGATACATTCGGCCTTGTTGACTGTAAATGTAGCTTACATCTGTCACTAACTTTTCCAGGGGTCGTGAAGCTGTAAAGTTACGGGCGAGATAGTTTTCACAGACTGTTCTCGCTTTTTCATTAGGATCTTCCTTAGTGCAGCAGAGATATCGTTTCTTCCTTACAGGAGAAGACAATCCCAGTATTTTCATGTATTTATATATGGTTTTATCATTATGCACTACTCCATATCTTCTGAATATCTCGTCTCTGATGAATCGATGATAATGTTAATCTAAAAATAACCAGAAATGTTACTGAGAAAACTACCAAAAATGGTAAAGCATAACAACTGGTTATTTTTATACTAAGATATACCAAGTAAGGAGAATCTTAGTATGAAGAAT
>JAFRAB010000049.1 GCA_017405675.1 Erysipelotrichaceae bacterium | reverse complement strand
CAAGGTAGATTTGCCAACCTGTCTTGCACCAGTAACCAGCAGACATTTAGTCGTTGACACTCTGTTTTTTAAAATGGGAGTAATTGCTCGTTCTATATATGTCATAGGAACCTCTTTCCGATTATCGACTAATCTAAATTACAACCTTATTTTAGTCGCCATAATGACGGATGTCAATCATATTGGAATAAAAAAGAGGTCTTCCGACCTCTGGATTTACATATGGTGGAGCATAGGGGTTCTAAGTATCTTCTTTCAAAAAGTGCCTATTTATAGGGCTTTTTTGCACTTTCGTGCACTACTTACCCCCAATTTTACCCCCGTTCACTCACAGTTAGCTCAAATTAAGCACTATATTCGTGTCTGAGCAGAGGGTTAAATACCCCCAGCATTTTGCAATTTACCCCTAGGGTTTCTACAAGTTAATGCAAGTCTGTTTTCTTTTCGTCTATTCTGTGGTGACCGGTGCTCTCCCATACCAATGGATTCGATCCCCTCAATATTATCGTTGGATCGAACCCATCATCTTAATCAATATCGATCAAATAATTGGAATATAATCATCCAGAATATCTGATAGACTATTTTGAATCATCATCATGACCGGATAATCATAATTGCTCTTCTTGGCTAGATTATTCAGATAGTTCTTCATCTCTTTAAACTGTTGTTCTGTTAGGTTAATATCTTTTTTGTTTCCCATCTTTATCTTTCTCCTATAATTCACGTCTTCGATTGCCAACTTATTATAGAAGGTTCCAAATGGGAGTGTGATTTTCTTTAGAGAGCAGGATAAGGGTTTACGACCTTTTACGGTCGCAACCGACCATGACAACCAGCAAGCTGATTGCAAAAACCCCTAATTAAAGTGCCTTCAATATATTAATTATGGTCGTTAAAAAGGGAGCAATTTCTATCAACATGGTCGCTTTCAGGTATATTTTTGTAACATAACATCCCAAAATGAAAAATTTGGATCCTTACACCTATCTACTTATGTTTATTGAGTTTTCTCCAGGCAGCTTCAACAACATGGTTTACCAGAACCGCGTTGGTTACGGCTCCCACACCGCCCGGTACCGGAGTAATCTTAGCAACTGCTGGTTCAACTTCTTCAAAGAGACAGTCACCACACAGTTTCTGTTTGGCCTCGTTCCAGGATATTCCCACATCAACGACTGTCTGGCCTTCTCTGACATAATCAGAGGTTACTGATTCCATCTGCCCGGTTGCACAGATAAGGATGTCGGCATGACGGGCTATTTCCTCGACGTTCTCTGTCTTGGTGTGACAGATGGTTACTGTAGCGTTACGGTTCAGCAATAACATGGACACCGGTTTGCCGATGACCAGCGATCTGCCCAATACTGTAGCATTCTTTCCCTTGATCTCTATGCCATAGTAGTCGAGTATCTCTATCACTGCCTGAGCCGTACAGGGAGCAAAACCAGTTTCGGTATTGGTAAACACCCCTGCCAGAGAGCCATCGGTACAGCCATCAGTGTCCTTTTCAGGGTCAATTGACTGTCTGGCCAGCTCATTGTCCAGATGTTTCGGTAAAGGCCTGAACAACAATATCCCGTGAACCTTGTCGTCATTGTTCAGCTCATGCAGAGCCTGATAGAATGTTTCCTTTTCAACATCTGCCGGCAGGATCACCTGTCTGACTTCGATCCCGAGCTCTACGCATCTTTTGATGACACCCTTTTCATAGGAAATGTCTTCACTCTTTTCACCGACCCTCAGGATGGCGACCAGCGGCTGAATGCCTTGTTCTTTCAGTGTTTTTACTTTAACCTGACTGCGGGCATTTACGGCAGCGGCTACTTCTTTTCCCTTTAACAGTTCAGCCATTATCCTTTTAACCTCTCCCAGACTTTTTGGTAACAGTTCAAAGCCCTTGGACCATATTCACTTAAAAGTCCGTTAACTTCCTCATCGATCTTATCTGCGTATTCACGATCCTTCATGAGCCGGGTATTGACAAACACATTGACAGCCCCGCCGTACATTGCCCCATGTGCCAGCATTACGGAAGTGGCCGCATCAGATACAGCCAGCTTTGACCCGATGTCCGCCAGCCGTTCATCCAGTTCAATAATCCGGCAGCAGTACTTCATGATCATGTAAGGTGGTCGGGCCGCTTCCTTCAGGCAGTTTTCCATTCTTTCCTGATAACCTTCCGCTTCCTTATTCATGCCATACGCCTGTGCTAACGGAGCGAAGGCTTCTGCATCCTTATTAATGGATTCCAGTAACAGAACTCTTAACTGTTCCGTTTCCTGCATGATGTCCTGGATCTCCGCTTCATATTCCTGGTATTTCTTTTTCCCGGCCGTGAGATTGGTCACCATTTCCGCCAGAGACGCTGCTAATGAACCAACCAGGCCACTTACTCCGCCCCCACCGGGAACCGGAGCCTTGCTGGAAGCCAGTTGGGTGAATTCCTTTAATGATTTATCCAGCATTTTCATCACTCCCTTTTAGAACAATCCGGTAATTACACCGTTTTCATCAACGTCTATCTTTTCCGCTGCCGGAACTTTCGGTAAGCCCGGCATGGTCATTATATCACCGGTAAGTGCCACAATGAATCCGGCTCCGGCTGATACCTTGAGATTTCTGACCGTAATCCGGAAATCACGCGGCGCTCCCAGCTTATTGGGATCATCGGTAAACGAATACTGCGTCTTGGCCATGCAGATCGGAAGATTGCCGAAGCCGAGTTCTTCCAGCTGCTTAAGCTGCTTGGGAGCACTGCCAACCAGGTCAACACCGTCAGCATGATAGATCCTGGCGGCTATCGTATTGATCTTCTCCATGATGCTTGAGTCAGTATCATAGGAATAGGTGAAATCATTATCCATTTCACACAGTCTTACTACTTCATTAGCCAGAGCGACACCGCCTTCACCGCCCTTAGCCCATACTTCGCTTAAAGCTACGTTGACGCCTAACTTGCGGCATTCCTCTTCCACCAGCTGCAGTTCCGCTTCGCTGTCAGTTGGGAATCTGTTTATCGCTACCACGCATGGCAGTTTATATACATTAGTGATGTTATCCACATGCTGCAACAGGTTAGGCAGTCCGTTCTTGAGGGCTTCCAGGTTTTCCTGGCCTAATTCACTCTTGGCTACCCCACCGTTATGCTTGAGAGCTCTGACTGTAGCGACGATAACAACGGCAGAAGGTTTCAGTCCGGCCATACGGCACTTGATATCCAGGAACTTTTCGGCACCAAGATCAGCTCCGAATCCGGCTTCCGTAATAGCATAGTCACCCAGCTTAAGGGCCATTCTGGTAGCCGTAACAGAGTTGCAGCCATGAGCGATATTCGCAAATGGCCCGCCATGGATAAAGGCCGGAGTATGTTCCAGTGTCTGAACCAGATTAGGCTTAAGCGCATCTTTCAACAAGGCTGCCATGGCACCCTGAGCCTTCAGGTCACCGGCCGTGACCGGCTCGTTGTCATAGGTATATCCGACAACGATCCTGGCCAGTCTTTCCTTTAAATCAGTAATGTCAGAAGCCAGACAAAGCACTGCCATGACTTCGGAAGCTACCGTAATGTCAAAGCCGTCCTGTCTCGGTGTACCATCAGTGCGGGCCCCTAAGCCATCGACGATGTTTCTTAACTGCCTGTCGTTCATGTCAACAGCTCTTTTCCAGGTTATTCTTCTGGGATCAATGTTCAGAACATTACCCTGCTGAATGTGATTGTCCAGCATGGCTGCCAGCAGGTTATTGGCTGCTCCTATGGCATGGAAGTCTCCGGTAAAGTGGAGGTTGATGTCTTCCATCGGCACTACCTGAGCATAACCGCCGCCGGCTGCTCCGCCCTTAACACCGAAGACAGGTCCTAATGACGGTTCTCTTAAAGCCACAACGGACTTCTTTCCGATATGCCTTAAGGCATCCGCCAGCCCAACAGTTGTAGTTGTTTTTCCTTCACCGGCCGGTGTGGGGTTAATGGCTGTAACCAGCACCAGCTTGCCATCCGGTTTATCAGCATAATCTTTCAGCAGTTTATAATCTACCTTGGCTTTATAATTGCCATACAGTTCCAGATAGTCCTCCGGAATGCCAAGCCTGTCAGCTACAGCAGTGATCTTTTCTTTAACATTAGCCTGTGCTATTTCAATATCTGTCAACATGTTCTTCTCCTTCTGTTTTCATCTATAATCAGTTTATAAGTTTAATCATATAACTTTTATCCGCATAATGTAGGAATTAACAGCGTTCTTTCCATTCACTTTGTTTTGGCAGGAACCGGTCATTTTGTTGGTTTTAATGCTGAAATAGCCTTTTTTTGTAGGATATGACTCTTTCTCCTTTTCCATTAATATAACATTAGATTCTCGGGAAAGAACTGATAATACTTTATGGAAATTGATAACAGGAGGTAAATATGGCATTATCATTAGATTCAAAAATCAAGGACATCATGAGGTCACCTGAAGGAAAGGCCGTCATGGAAAAATGGGCTCCGGGCTCAACTACTGACCCTCGTATGAAACTCGTTGGCGCTCTGACCTATCGTAAGCTGTTAAGTTATCCTGAATCAGCTGAACTTGCGGTTCATGCCGATGAGATTGATGCCGATCTGAAGGCCTGCTCAAGATAACAGCCGCTTTTTGAAAAGACATCTCAGGATGTCTTTGGGACTCCGTCATCTGATGGGGACCCACTAGAAAATGCCACCAACTGATGGGGACTATTCTACATCATCTGGTGGGGAGAGAACGAATAACCAGACTCGAATAAGTCTGGTTTTCATTTGAGTAAGAAACCGGATTTATTAACTGCGTACATGAGTCAGTAGAAATACTGATCTGATCAATATCGCTTTGAGAAAGATTAAGGAAAGAAGAAATGATTTTTCCAGTGTTATCCATAATAAAACCTCCATTTATACCTAAATTATAATGGAGGTCATTTTTACGCTACTTCATCTGGTGGGGATTTAAGGTCCCCACTATTTGACGTAGAAGGTCCCCATCCCCAGAAGTTGGTGTTATATTATGTCTTTTTTTATCTGTTTCTTAACATCTCTTCAATGCTAATGGCCTTCAGCAGCAGTTCCAGCTGCAGTCTCTTATCAGAATCTTTCAGACTTATGTTGAGTTCCTTCTCTATTCGGGAAATGCGGTCGATGAGCGTAGAACGGTGAATGAACAGTTTCTGTGATGCAGCCGTATAGGACATGTTCTCCTCCAGAAACACCTGCAGTGTTTCCAGATAGGATACTCCGGAATCACGGTCATGCTCCAGCAGGTCTTTGAAACCGGCCGGATAATAAGCTTCAGCAGGCAAGCCGCCCAGCGAATTAATTATCATTTCCGTCAGAGCATAACTGGAGAAATAGAACAGCTTTCCCACACCGTCAAACAGCAGGCCGTTTTCCATGGCGGTCTGAGCCTGCAGATAATGAACACGGATGTTAAACAGATCGGTAAAATCATTGGATATGCCGGCACATAAACCGGTCTGTCCCATCAGTTCGTTAAGAATGCGGTTAAGAGCCGCATTGTACGACCCGCCCTTTTTTTCCGGTATTCTGTTCACATTGACAAATGCTACTACGGCATCTTCATAGACGAAAGCTGCAGAGTCGGGGAAAGAATCTTCAACTATGTCACTGACATAAGATAAAGGCAGCTGATTACTGTTACGTGTATAACGCATGTATAAACAGCAGTATGTTTCCTGATTGTTACTGCTGGTCAGCAGAAGACGCTGAGATTGTGACAATGGCAGTTCTTCTGTCAGATTCTGCATGATTCTCTTAATGGAAAGCTGCGAATCGTTGATTATCAGCGGATTACGCTGTATGGCCATTTCCAGACAGCCAGCCAGTGTTTCAGCCAGCTTGTCTTCCCCATCAGTAAAGTCATTGCCTTCCAACGATATGCACAGACATCCTTCATACTGGTCATTACGGTTGAACAGATTTACACACAATGTTTTAATACCACCGATATTCAGCTTCATGGTTTCCTTCTGTCCCATCATGAGATCAGACTGCGACATGAAAACTGACAGGCTTTCCGAACTGATTGTACCGCTGTCTGTAGTGTCCCATCTCAACCCGGTCTGGCTGTCTGCACTCGCTATGATACGGAATGATTTATCGATCACATAAATCGGTTTTTTGAAGACAGGCCAGGACTTATCAAGAACCGCCTGGATATCACGGTCATTGAACACTTCAGAATAAATGGCCTTTTCCCATTCGTTATACATTTCAAATATATCCTGAAGGGAATGGAAAACCCGGAAGAAATCCTGGTGGTCTTTGATGACGATCAGGGTCAGGCGCTCCCGGTAGTAATTCAGGGTGAAACTCTCTCCTATGCAGACCAGCACGGCATTCTGTAGGATACGCGGCCTTTGCGGCAGATGCTCAACAGTAGCGAGGTAGAGGTGATCGCTTTGAAAAACGGTCTCATCTTCCATGTAGAATTCCGGCCTGACAAGCGAAAGATCAGCCTTTTTAGGCCCATACATTTTCGCGTTATACAGCTTTTTCAGGCCATTATAAATAATTTCCGCATTTAAATTCATTGTCTTGTCTTCCTATTGATAAGTCAATTATACCACATCGAATCTTTATGCGCCCGTCATTTTGTAGGGTTCCTCACTATTTCATGCTCAATTGCGTGGGATAAAACAACTAAATAATGGGTTTTACTGTTGCGGGCATGGCCGGTGATCCAAATCACATTTCCATACCCGACAAAAAGTCTGCCCGGTGCATGGTAAATTTCCTATTTTCAGAGTATTATTGTCAAAGCATATATTAAATACAATATACTTGTATTCTATCCCGGGAATATCATTTCAGACGCAAATAAAAGGAGAGTGTTTTTAGTTATGGCATTTATGGAATAAGGCCATGTTGGAAGGCTATATTGCCCAGGCGCTGGTTGAAAATCTGGAAACCTATCTTCTTGCTGATAAAAGCGATAAACAAAGCGTAACTTTTTTGATCGGTATGTTGAAAGATAAGGATTACCATAGGGTTCTAGGTATACTCAAACCATATGGATTCAACTACGTCTGCATTACACCTGACAACACAAGAGCTCTCAACGGAAGTGAACT
>JAFRAB010000048.1 GCA_017405675.1 Erysipelotrichaceae bacterium | reverse complement strand
GGAGCGGTAATAAGAACCTTCCTTCCTTTGACCATCAAACTATCAATACAGGGAGGTAATCAGATGGACTACAAGATCACACCGATGTTCCCGTTTAAGGTCATCGGCTTTCAGAAAGTGTTTGACAATGAGACTGCATATGCAGAGATTCCCAAGTACTGGGATGAGATATGTGAAAAGTATGCTTACAATGTGTATGCCGGTAATGCTCCGGCCAATCCTTACGAGCAGGCTCTGGTGGATAACTGTATCGGGGAATACGGTATCTGTATCGATGATATTGGCGATGGAAAGTTCCGTTATCTCATTGCCGGAAAATACACCGGCGGAGAAGTGCCGGAGGGCATGGTCGTTTATGAATTTCCGAGAGGCGAGTGGGCAATTTTCAACTGCATCGGACCGATTCCGGAGGCTCTGCAGAGCGTCAATACGCGAATCTTTAAGGAATGGCTGCCGGGCAATCCGGAGTATGAGCTATGCGGCAATGCCAATGTTGAGTGGTATGATTGTGTGAATGGCGAAAAGACTGATCCCGATTACCATAGCGCGATCTGGGTACCGGTGAAAAGAAAAGCAGGAGAAGAAATATGATCAGATATGAGATTATTGATTTACCTGAAATAACAATTATCGGCAAGGAAGGCTTGTGCACGAAAGAAAAGAATGTGGTTCAGTCTCTCTGGCAGCAAGCCAATGCCCATTTCAATGAAATTGAAGACCTTGGGATGAAAAACCCTGATGGTTCTTTTGTGGGATTCTGGGGAGCCATGAGCGATGAAACGATGTCATTTTTACCATGGACGGATAATTTCTCCAGAGGATTGTATCTGGCAGGTGTTGAAGCATATGAGGATACACCGGTTCCGGATGGATGGGTAAAGTGGGTTATACCAGCCAGAAAATATCTTGTGACAGATGTTACTCAAGAAATTTATGGAAAGACGTTTAGTGAAGTGATTAACAGTGTTATTCCGGAACTTGGAATGAAGCTTGCGGGTGCTGTATGTGATTTTACTGAACCGTTGACCGGGCAGAACAAGCTGTTTTTCCCTGTGGAGTATTTAAGTAATAAGCAAAGCATCATTTAAGAATGAAGGGTACCCATTATGAAATGGTGGGGACCAGAAAAGTCCATATTTTTAAGAGAAGTGGAGTCAGTTTTCCACAGAATATGGATGATTTTCAGCTATCTCATAGAATTGAAGGTGAAAGAATATTGAAAGAGTATTTTACTGAGGTGTGAGAAAAAGTCAGAGATATTACGCAGATAAAAGATTAAAGCAATCAATTCAAATCTGAATGTCAGTAAACAAGAGGAAGGCTAGATCATTAAGATTAAACCTTTCTCTTTTACTAGACGTGTTTGAGACAATAATGGCACTATTGTTGCTTCATTGTATATTTGAAAGCTGTTATCTGGAGCAATGATGCGACGAATAGAGTCACTAAAGTTTCCATCGGAGAAAGGTAAAAACCAAGCAAGGCTAAAGTTTTTAAGTCTCCGCCTCCGGCACCGTGTTTCCCAGTTTTCTTCTCATATGCCACCGTCATCAGCAATAACGGCACAAAGATCAGCAGGGCAGAACCCAGACTTTTCAAGATATTTATATAGCTTTTCAAAAAGATTAAATACAGGATCCTGAAAGTAATTCCGGCCAGAATATAGGCATCCGGAATGACCGCTCTTTTATAGTCGGACACCGCAATAAATAGCAAAAATATCAGCAAAACGATTAAATCAAATCTCATAAAATCAATCCGCCTTTCACGACGGACCATTATAGCGTGGGTATGATAGTATCAAATAAATATCCAGAAACATATACATTTCTGGATTGCTCATTCAATTTCTATAGCAACCGTTTTTAACATAAACAGCTTATAAATGGAATGTCCGGTTGGTGGAATCAGACATTCTTTCTTTTTACAATTATGTTCATAACAGTTGCGAAGGTGGGAGAAGTATGAGAAAACATTATTTGGATAACATCCGCTGGAGTGTTGGAGTTTCGGTAGTAATATATCATGTATTTTACCTGTATAACGCGCAGGGAATTGCCGGCGGTTTGGGACCGGTAGCGGATATGAAGGTTCAGTATCAGGATCTGTTCATGTATGCCGTTTATCCATGGCTGATGCCGGTTCTGTTTATTGTCTCTGGTATCAGTTCCAGACTATACCTTGAGAAGCATACAGACAAGGAGTTCATCAGAAACAGGACAACCAGACTGCTGGTACCGTCAACGATAGGATTATTTGTCTTCCAGTTTATTCAGGGGTATATCAGTATGCAGCTGACTTCCGGATGGGACATGGTAGCAGATGCTCCAATTGTTGTAAAATATCTGGTAATGGCATTAAGCGGAATAGGTGTACTGTGGTACATGCAGATACTGTGGCTGTTTACTGTGATGCTGACCTGGATAAGAAAAGCAGAAAAAGACAGAGGATGGAACCTTGGAAGTAGAGTAAATCTGATCATTTTGCTTGCGATGACACCTCTGATATGGCTGTCTGCGCAGAGTGGTAATACCCCGGTGATCGTCGTATACCGTTTCGGTCTGTACGGCACGATGTTCTTTCTTGGCTACTATGTCTTTTCACACGATGAGGTCATTGAAGAGCTGAAGAAATATTCCTTATGGCTATTGTCTGGTGCAATCGTTTTGGGAGTTGTTTTCTGTGCCGTTTACTTTGGAAAGAACATCTGTGATGCGCCTATAAACAGAAGCATTCTTTTTACAAGCTACTGCTGGTTAGGATCTTTGGCATATCTGGGCGGTATGGCAAGATACTGTGAATATGAAACTGACTTTACCCGGTGGATGAGTAAACACAGCTTCGGTTTATATGTTTTCCATTATCTGGGAATATCAGCAGTTGCTCTCCTTGTGGGTAAACAGAATCTATTGCCAGCTTTATGGATCTATGTACTTAGTCTTATTGCAGGATTTGCATCAGGATATATTTTGGAAGCGGTAATATCACGTATACCGTTTATCAGATGGGCGGTATTGGGAATTCAAAAGAAAGGATGATAACAATGTTCAAGGACAATCTGGTTCAGCTAAGAAAAATGAAATCTTTTACTCAGGAGGATATTGCTGAGATGGTCGGGGTATCAAGACAGTCAGTAGCCAAATGGGAATCAGGAGAAAGCATTCCGGATCTCGAAAAAAGCAGACTGCTGGCCAGGGCACTTGGCGTTTCCCTGGATGAGCTGGTAAATCATCAGCAAAGTGAAGACATGGGTTTTGGTGTACCACCAAAAGGCAAATATCTTTTCGGAGTAGTTACCGTAGGAGATAAGGGACAGATCGTCATACCTGCAAAAGCCAGGAAAGTGTTCGACATAAAAGCAGGAGACCAGCTTGTTGTGTTAGGTGATGACGCTCAGGGGATGGCTATTATGAAGGCTCAGGGATTCTTAGCTATGGCAGAAACCATAAAAGATATAATGAGTAGTAAACAGTAAGAATATAACGAAGATTATGCGAAGCGACATAACCTATGTTATGCGAAGTTCCAGTGGTCTTACATAATCAAGATTATCAAAAGTTATAACTTTGGCAGTAATAATCATCTTGAGGACAACATCAATTCCAGAAATCGCTGAGTTTGTCCTGAATTACCTGTAAATCATTGCGGTTATCAAGCTGTGCCTGGATGTCTTCAGCCAGAATGACCTCATCAGTGATAACGGCATCGATCTTGCTGTCAAGGAATCGGTACATTCCATCAGAGGTGTTAACGGTCCAGACAATGGCTTTTTTGCCGGCATTATGGATCATGTCAATTCTTGTGTCAGTGGCTGTCTCCTCTTCCATGATAAGCAGGTCGCAGTTAAGCCTGCTGACATCACCGATACCGATGAAGAAAAGTGTTCCTGTTTCAAATCCGGGATAGTTTGTTTCTATGTAGTTGATGATATCGTAACTGAGGGAAATGAATACAACGTCACTTTCACATCCTTTGTCTTTTATAATGGCTACCAGATCATCAGCTGTTTTCTGATCGGCGCTTTCACCTTTCAGCTCTATGAAGAGTTTTTCTTTTCCCTTTATAACTTCCAGCATTTCTTCAAAAGTCACTACTTTAAGAAGGCTTCCGCTGCCAATAGTGTCGTTGATCCTTAATTCCATGATCTCTTCAAGAGTCATGTCACCCGGCTTTTTATCCACTCCTGTCAGGCGCTTGAAGGTGGTGTCGTGGTTGATGATGTAATAGCCATCCTTAGTCCGCTGTACATCGATCTCACTGCCATAACAGTTGTGCTCAATGGCTGCGTACAGCCCTTCCAGAGAGTTTTCGGAAGCCATGGAACCTCCGGCTCTGTGGGCGATGATCTTCACCGGTTCCGCACGGTCGAAGAAGCTGTTAAAGAATATAGCCGTCATACCGGAAATGATGATGACCAATATGAATACGGCAATGATCTGAATAATCTTGAAAGAATAACGGGCTTTCTTAGGACGCGGAGGGAACTGAGATAAAGACTCTGAAGTGTATTCCTTATAGAGCTTTGTCAGTTTAAGCATCAGATAAGCAGCTGAAAGAAGACCGGTTATCGACAGGAAATACCCTCCCATCAGGACAGTTAATGAACACAGGAAACGGTAGATGATCATTACAAAGTCAGTTTCGTTCATTTCTCCCGCGAAGATGAGCTGCAGGTCGATCTTATAGTTAAGAGGCAGTTCTTTTGCGGCTTCTGTAAGTCTGTTCTCAGGAAGCAAGCGGAAGACCAGGGCAACCATTATTGTGATCATCAGGATAACCGCAATATCCTTCAGTAATTCCTTTATGAAGGAACGGCGGTTATTTCTGATGATGTTTTTTGATGTTTTCAGAGCTCCAAGGGGTGTCTGATTATCAAGCAGAATGGCATGGATGGAGAAGATATAGCGGAAGCCCATGATAAAAAGCATTATGATGACTGCGGAATAAAGCAGAGCATATAAGGGGTTTGCCTTAACAACTTCCATTATGAAGTTGGGAATGTACAGAGATTCAGTCAGACTGATGGAAAAGCCGATACCGCATAAAGGTACTGCGATGAATATAAACAGAAGGATGCCGATACCGGCTGCATTTTTAAAGGATGGCAGAGACTTCAGGCTTTTTCGGACTTCATCTCTTACTCTGGCTTTGTTTCCCTTAAGAATGTCGTTACTCATGAAGATGTGGGCAAATACTTCAATGATGATAAACAGTATTACCAGCACGATCCCCAATAACAGAAATACCGGGACGCGCCAGCTGAAGACAAAGTCCATAAGATTGGCACTGGTAAAAGCTGAACCGGAGGAACTGATGACCAGGCTGATAAGTGATTTTACAATAAAGACCGGAATCGCCAGAATGAGAGTGGCGAATATCTGGAAACTCCACATTTCCGGAAGGGATTGAAAGACAAGCTTTCTGAATGTAATTGTTTTTGAGTTATCCATGTACGTTGCTCCTGAGTCAATAGGCTACACAAGAAATCCGTCCAGCATCTTTGATACTTCGGATGGTTTTTCCTTGCATCCGTTTATAAACCAGTAATAGAAAAGATTGAAGTAAGCTCCTGATGCGACATAACATCTGTAAGGATCATTGTAGATATTGACGCTTCTCATAAAAGCGGAATCAAATTCTTCTTTCAGAAGATAGGAGAGATTGTTGTCAATAAGAAGAGAAACCAGATCTTTTATTCCATACATATGCTCAAACAGCAATGTGATGAATTCTTCTCTTGGCGTAGTGCGGAAGTTTGCGGATGAGGATGTTAAAAAGACATCTGTAATACCGGCAAGATGTTCCCTGACGATTTCTTCCATCGAATTGTAATTGCGGTAAAAGGATAATCTGCTTAAGCCGGCTTTATTGCATAATTCACTGATGGTGATCTCATTCAGTTTTTTCTCTTCAAGAAGCGATAATAATGCTTTTGTCAGCTCTGTCTTTGCGTATGATAACTGTTTTTCCATGTAACAATCTCCCTGTTTCTGTAACATTTTCTTCGGACATATTGAAGTCATAATTGAAATAATGTAACATATGTAACGTAACAAATGTATCACAAAAAGAAAGGAGAGTCAATATCTGCTCTGACGAGGATAAGAAGATGTCAATAACTGTAAAAAGAAGTATTATACTGGTGATTATTGCAATCATAGCATTCGTTCTTGGGAGGCTCGCCGTTCGAGCGATCATGAATATGCTGCTGGGCGGGACGCTTTTCGGAGGGAATTTCCTATGAGCAAAAACAGAAAGGTAAAGAAGATGAGGACAGTGCCGATCGGATTGGGAATTTTGGTATTCTTTATTGCTTTCACAGCAGGTGTCATCTCAAAGTTTGCCATTCAGCCTTCCTGGGCAAAGAAATACTCCGTACAATGGAGCGATGAGATTGGAACGTTGCTTTCAGATATTTCTTACGGAAGCGGAGAGGCAAACAAGTTTGATCTGTATCTTCCAAAGGATAATTCCAGAGAAAACTATGGTCTTGTTGTATATCTTCATGCAGGTGGTTTTACCTCTGGTGATAAGGCAGATGACAGAAATATGCTGGCGTGGCTTTGCAGCAAGGGTTATGTGGCAGCCGGCGTAAATTACACTTTAAGAACAGATACAAACACTGCGTCTGTAATGACCCAGTCAGATGAGATCAAAGAAGCTATCCCGCGCGTAATTCAAGCTGCTGAGGATGCCGGATACCATATCGATAAAATGACGATGGCAGGCGGCTCTGCGGGACATTGCCTTGCCATGATCTACACCTATCGTGACGGAGGGGAAGCTCCTGTCCCCGTGGTATTAACTTTCGGTGCGGTCGGTCCTTCCTGCTTTTATCAAGAGGATTGGGGAATCTATGGTCTGGATCAGAACGATGAAGCCTGTGCCGGAATGTTCAGCGTTATGGCTGGCGTAGAAATATCCGAGCAGGACATTCGTGATGGCTCCTATCATGACAAAGTGAAGTCAATCTCTGCTATGGAATGGGTCAGCAATAATCCTGTTCCTTCTGTGATTGCTTACGGGAAATATGACAAGGTACAGCCATATCTCGGATCATTGCGACTGAAAGCCGCATTGGAAGAAAACAATGTTGATTATCAGTATTTTGAATTGCCGCATTCCGGACATGGGTTACAGAATGACAATGCAATTCAGAAACAGTATATGGAAGCTGTAGAAAAATATCTCGACAAATATATGCCTGTCGAATGAAAGGGGACTTATGAAGAAGGTTTTAAGAGTATTGGGGATCATTCTGATCATAATAGCTGTAGCAGTATTTGCTGTTCTGAAATTGCTTGGCAGTAAACCAGCTGTACCGGAAGATTATCAGAATACTACTGAAATAGGCGGAGACATTGAAAAGAAGTACATGGCTAACGGCCCGTATGAAGTATCTGTTAAGGAAGAAGGAACACTGTTGGATTTTGGAAAGTTCTGGATCTATTATCCTTCCGAATTAACAGAGACGAATAAGGAATACCCCGTTATCGTCATATGCAACGGTTCAGGCACACCTTTGTCCAAGTATCCTACCGTAGCTGAGCATTATGCTTCCTGGGGTTTCATCGTCATTGGAACAGAGGAAATGAATTCCTGGAATGCCTTTGGAGCGGAGATGAGCATCCGTTATCTGGAGAGGATGAATGAGAATCAGAAGATAGAAGATACCGAAAGCATCTTCTACCAGAAAGTCGATTTCAATAATGTCGGCATTGTCGGCCATTCTCAGGGGGGTGTCGGTGTCATCAATGCCATCACAGACACAAAGCATAAAGATATTTACAAATGTGCAGTTTCTTTATCCCCAACCAATAAGACATTGGCTCATAATCTCTTCTGGGATTATGATGCGTCAGAAATTCAGATTCCCATTCTGTTAATATCCGGAGAAGGTGGAGGTGATGACTGGGTCGTGACAGGTGAACAGCTCGTCGAGATCTATGATGATATTCCTGACAATAAGATTGCTGTAAGAAGAAAATCTACGCCGCATAATGAAGTTCTCTATAAACCTGACGGTTATATCACTGCCTGGTTCATGTGGCATCTTCAAGGTGATCAGAATGCAGCAAAAGCCTTTATTGGTTATGATCCTGAACTGCTGAGCAATCCTCTGTATCAGGATCAGAAGCTGGGTTTGTAAGAATAGAAAAAAAGTACTTAACTGAATTGATTGCAGTTGAGTACTTTTTGTATTGACAATACATAATCAAGATTATCGGAAGTGACAAAAGAGCCATCAGTTGAGATATATTCTTTTGATAATCTGACGGATATCAAAAGGTCTCTCTGTAAACATCTCGTAAGGGGCAGAATTGGGCATAAAAAAGTTAAGCGGACCTGAAAGTAAATTGCTGGAATAATAAAACAAGTGTCTCTGTCTAAACGGCTACAGTCACTTGTTTTCGTTTTAATGATCTTTGACAGGTGTGTTAATTGAATTATCCAGGAAAAAAACGAGATCTTTCAGCGACAGGTAGTCAGGGTAATCTTTCATGCCCCTTTTGATCCATTCATCTGTATAGCCGAAAATTGTCCCTGCCAGCATTGCACGGGCATACGCTTCTGGTTCTTCACATGTGCTGGTAGGGCCACATGCCTTGAAAATGATATTTTTAAGAATAATGGATTCGTTTGATGCGTATAACAGTATGATTATTCTTTCGTTCTTCTTGAAGTGTGAGAACAGTTTTTTCCAGAAATCCTGAGGAGCTTCTTTTAAATTCACCGATGAATCATTATCAATCCACCATCTTTCCAGATCAGCATACAGATAACCGGTAATTATGTCAGATACATAATCGAAATTTCTGTAAAAGGAAATACGTGATACACCGGCCTTTTCACAGAGTTCGGAAATGGTGATTTCATTGAGTTTTTTATGTTCCATAAGCTGTAGCAGTGCTTCTGTAAGACTGTCAATTACCAGCTGATGTGCGCTGTTTTTCTTTTTCATAAGATACAAACCTCCCTGTTTTGTAACAGTATTGCTTAAAGGTGTTTTTCTTTTAGAAACAAAGTGTTACACTTGTTACAGTTAATGTAGCAGAACGCTGGCTATGTTGTCAAGAAAGGATAATGTTTATGAAAAAAAAGGAAAAGAAAACCGTAAACCGCGAAGGTTGGAAGACCAGTAAAAAAGAACGTCTGAATTATTATATTGGAGACATTGGCAGAACGTTGGAAGGATATATCGTCACTTCGTTTATGACGGTATTCCTGCTGTTTCAGGGAATTAATTTAGTAAAGATTTCAGTTGCGATTCTGATTGTAAAAGTGATTGATGCTTTAGATGATGTCATTTTTGGCTTTCTGATCGATAAACTGAATATACGCAACAGCAAACTGTTAGGCAGACTGGCAGGAGATGGCAGATATCTGCCTTGGTACAGAGCTACTTTTTTCCTGTTCCCCGTCTTTACTGTCCTGTTTTTCCTGATGCCGCAGAATTTCCCGGAAACAGGAAAGATCATCTGGTTTATGATCACATATCTGCTGTATGACTTCTCCTATACTCTGGTAGAAGTACCTATGAATTCAATGATCGTGTCGCTTACCGATAATGTGGAGGAAAGAGACAGCATTCTTCAGCTGAAGGGCATTCTTTCAGCCATTGCGATCGTGCTTGCAGGTATTATCTGGATGTTACTGGTGAGCGAGCATGTTGGACTGTCAATACGCCTGGTCGCCATTGTGTCATCTGTACTGTTCTTCTTCATGATGCTGCCGCTGGCAACCAAGGTAGTTGAACATAATCCTGAACTTAAGAACACTCAGGAAGAAGGAAGTGCTGACAGTTATACATTTAAGGATATGATCGAATGTGTGAAAACAAACAAGTTCATGGCTGTTATACTCCTTTCAACGCTGATTTACGGAGGTCTTCAGACAGGAAGTTCACTGGGCACATATGCATCATATTACTTATATGGTGATTCCATGATTCTGGTGATTCCGATCGCATTGGCATTCATTCCGCAGACAATAGCGCAGTTGAATACAACCAAACTGTGTAACAGATTCGGCAAGAAGAAAGTATATATGGTCGGCGGGATAATCGGAGCAGTTATCTATTCCATGATTTATTTTGCCGGGTATCATAATTTTGCCCTGATTACCGCTCTGCTGGTATTGCAGGCATGCCCAGGTAACGTAGCCAATATAGCTAAGACATTCTTTACACCTGACACGATAGAATATACAAGATATAAAACCGGAAAGGACTGCTCAGGCATCTTCTTCTCGCTGAACGCCTTCATCAACAAGCTGACTTCCAGCATTGCGTCTTCATTGGGATTGTTTATCCTTGGAATGTCAGACTGGATTGCTGTAGAGGCTGAAAGCTTTGAGGAACTCGCTGCATTAAACGTTGTTCAGCCACAGAGTGCTCTGGATCTGCTGTGGGTCGTTTACATGCTTATCCCGGCAATTGGCCTGATCGTTTCCATTTTGGTAATGTTCCTTTACAGACTTGAGGATTCGGATGTCAAGCTGATGGCGCAGTGTAACGCGGGAGAAATCAGCAGAGAGGAATGCGAAAAACAGCTGTCACGAAAATATTAGGGAGTGCTTATGGAAGTTGAACATTTGAGAGTAAATCATCGCATCAGACCGGTGATAGATGATATACCGGAATTCTCATGCTTTATTACTTCTGAAAAACAAAATGTATCTTCAGTTGCTTATCAGATCGTGGTCAGTACCAATGAAGAAGAATTCTGGAACTCGGGAAAAGTAGAATCTGATCAGCTGTCGTTCATCAGATATAAAGGAAAAGAATTAAGAAGCAGAACGGTTTATGAATACAGAGTCACCGTTTGGAATAATTATGGTGAAAAGGCTTCAGCATCAGACTGGTTTGAAACGGGATTATACACAGATGACTGGTGCGGAAAATGGGCAGAAAGCACTTTTAATAGAAACGAACATTACATGCTGTCAGATGGCATTGAAAACCCGGTTCTGGATTTCAACAGGAGTTTTGAGATCACAGGGGAGATCGTAAAAGCAAGATTATATGCCACCTGCTATGGGGTATACCGTCCTTCGCTTAACGGCAGCAGAATAGATGACAGAGAGTTCGCACCGGAATTCACGGCATATTCGAAGGTGCTGTACTATCAGACATACGATGTAACGGATCTTCTGAAGGATGGTGAAAATCAGCTGGATTTCATGGTTGGAGATGGCTGGTATTTCAACCAGCAGACAGCACCGGTCAATACGGATCACAAGTTCCCATCGGTACTGTTTCAGTTAGAACTGGAATATGCTGACGGGGAACAGATGATGATAGTGTCTGATGAAAATGTGAGATGCCGCCAGACCAATATAATCTATTCCGATCTTTATGTGGGAGAGAAGATCGACTTGAGGAAGGAATACGGTGATTGGCAGAATGTCAGTATTGTGGACTATGGTTATCAACAGCTCTGTGCTCAGAAAATGGAACCGGTCAAGGCAG
Source organism: Erysipelotrichaceae bacterium (assembly GCA_017405675.1). The sequence continues at coordinate 87,230 of JAFRAB010000048.1, read as the reverse complement.
TGGAAACATTCAGACCAAAGAGCATATTCCGCTCACCTGCTGATGAACTGATCGTGGATTTTGGGCAGGTATTGGCCGGAAGATGTTGTATTCACCTGCATGAGGATTGCGGTACGGAAGTAATGCTCCAGCATACGGAAGTCCTGGATAAAGAAGGAAATTATTTTGCGGCTCTTTCTTCCCAACAAAGAGAGATCATCATATGTGACGGAAGTGATTTTGTATATGAACCGATGTTTACTTTCCATGGCTTTCGCTATGTCAGGATCACAGGATTAAGTGATATATGTGAAGAAGATATATCTGCAGTCCTTCTTTCCACTGAAAAAGAAAACAAGGGAAATTTCTATTGCAATGATGAAAGATTAAATCAGCTTTATCGAAATATACGTTATTCTCAGAAGAATAATATGATGTCCATTCCGACCGACTGCCCGCAGAGGGAAAAGGCAGGCTGGACAGGAGATGTACTGATATATGGAAAAACTTCACTTCTGAATGAAGAACTGACACCGTTCTATTACAGCTGGCTGAACGGACTTGTCCATGATCAGTATGATAACGGGGCAATACCAATCATTTCACCTTATACTAAAATATACGAATATACTGTAAATAAAACCATGCAGGATTTTGACGATTCAAAGCCTACAGGTATTCTGGCAGAAATGCTGCCGGGAAAAAACGCACGGATTGATCTTAAAAACTTCAAGAGCGGGGTTGCTGGCTGGAGCGATGTGATTCTCTGGCTCCCTTATGCAATGTATGAGGTCAATGGGGATACCTGTATACTAGAAAAATGCTATGACTCCATGAAGAAATGGACAGATAACATCATTATCACAGCTGCATCGAAAAGGAACATATCCGTTGAGAATGCTGAAGATGACAGATATCTGTGGAACACAGGCTTCCATTTTGGAGAGTGGCTGGTTCCCGGCCATGAGCAGGAAGGCTTTGAGATAACCAGAGAGACTTCTTGGTATGTAGCACCGATAATCGGTTACCGAAGTGTTCGTATGATGGGAGAGATCGCGGCCATTCTTAATAAGGAAGAAGCTGAATACTATCTGGGATATGCTGAAAAAATGAAAAAGGCAATACAGCGCCAGGTGCTGAATGTTCATAATCAGTATGATGAATACATGGGAAGATATGTACTGGCTCTGGCTTTCGATCTGTGTGACGGGAAACAGAAAAAGGAATATGAAGATACTCTTGTGAAACTGGTGGAAGAAAATGACGGGTGTCTGGGGACAGGCTTTATTGCCACTCCGTTTATTCTCGATGTGCTGGATGAAATGGGCAGAAATGATCTGTCCAGGAAGATACTGTTCAGCGAAAAAATGCCATCATGGCTGTATGAAGTAAAAAAAGGCGCTACGACCATCTGGGAGAGCTGGAATGCCATAGAGGAGGACGGCACACCGAATCGAGTCAGTTATGATCATTATGCCTATGGGGTCATTGACAGTTATCTGTCAGGAAAGATCTCCGGACTGCAGCAAGAGGCAGCAGGATTTAAGGACATGATCATACGCCCTCTGGAAATACCCGGTTTGAACCATATCTGCAGGAGATTCAGATCAGAAAACGGAGATGTGGAAGTAGAAATAAAAGATAACATACTGAAAGTAAAGCTTCCGTGCAATACAAAAGCAACAGTATACTGGGGAAAACAGACATACAAAGTAGGAAGCGGTGAATATCAATGGAAAAAATAAGCCGTAATACAACCCTGTACGAATTAAGCCATATGGAAGAATTCTCTCAGGTTGGTGATCGTTGGATCACCGGCTGGGAAAAGCAGTTCAGGGAGAAAAAGAGCCTGTCGGTTTTAGGGCAGGAACACCCTGAGTGGAATCCTGATGACATCGTTTACGGGATCAGAAATCTGCAGAGAGTTGCTGAACATTATGAGCAGTTTATATATCATCCATCCAAAAATGAGAAAGTATGCCTTTTCCATGTACCGGCAGAGAAGAGAACAAGCAATAACTGGTTTCTGCTGTGTGCCGGTGGCGGATATGGAGCAGTCTGTACGATGGTTGAATCACTGCCTGCAGCAGCAAGGCTGAACGAACTGGGGTATGACTGTTTCTGCCTGAATTACACGACAGCCAGTCCTGGCAGTTTTCTGACCGGTCTGATGCCTGAACCGCTCGATGACCTTGCGGACAGTTTCCGGTATATTGAAAGAGAGTTTAACCTGAAAGCGGAAAACTGCTTTCTCACTGGCTTTTCTGCCGGCGGTCATCTGGCTGCCTGTTATGGGCTGTCTGAAATTGGAGCCAGAAAATATGGGCTGGCAAATCCCAAAGGCTTATTATTGGTTTATCCTTTGATCAGTTTGAAATCGATCGATGACAGAAAGATGAAGAATATATTGACTCTGGGACTGTTCGGCATACTTCACCGTAATAAAACGGCCAGTCAATATGAGATCCATGAGCATATCGACAGTTATTATCCGAAGACTTTTTATATAAGCTGCCGTGATGACAGAACAATACCTGCAGATAATCCTTCTTTGATGAAGCAGGCATTGGATAGAAAAGGTATTCTTAACTGCTTCGAACTTCATGAAAAGGGTGGTCATGGTTTTGGCTTGGGGAGCATTGACCCGGGCAGTGATTATATGGACAGAGCGGTTTCCTTTCTGGAGGAGAAAGAATGAAATACGATATAAACAGTGTAATGCAGCAATATATAGATGACGGACAGCTGCCAAATGGAGTATTGCTGGTAAATCAGGATAACATCAGAGTGTTTGAAGGATACTGGGGTTATTCGGATGTGGAGAATCATATACCGATACAACACGACAGCATCTTCCGCATGATGAGCATGACAAAGGTAGTTACTGCGGTAATGATAATGCAGCTGCACGAAAGAGGGCTGCTGAATATTGATGATCCTCTTGAAAAGTATATACCGGCTTTTCACGGACAGCGCGTAATAAAAGAAGGCACTCTGAAATTCTCTCTTAATCCGATAAAACTGCTTTTCTATGCCTTGACATTCAATGAGAAAAGAATAAGAACCGAGCCGTTGAACAGACCGGTGACATTAAGAGATCTTCTGAGCCATTCATCAGGTCTGCAGCAGGGAATGGCAGGGCTGCTCATGTTGAGAGAGGACAGAAAACATCCTGCTGACTCTCTGAAAAAACAGGTGCTTCGTTATGCTCAAGAACCATTGGATTTCCAGCCGGGTACTCAGACCAATTATTCTCCGATTGCCGGATTCAATGTGCTGGGATATGTCATTGAACAGGTCAGCGGAAAGAGTATTGAAGAATTCATGCAGGAAAACATATGTAAGCCTCTCGGGTTGAAGGATACCACCTTCTTCCTGAACGATGAGCAGAACAGCCGTCTGGTAGAAGTGTATGATGGGAAATCAGGAAAACTGAAGGATGTCAGCGGTACTGACAAAGACCTGTACGGTGTGCTTGGAATGAAGGAAATGGCTTTTGAGGCCGCCTCTGGCGGTTTATATTCAACGGCTGAAGAATATGAAATGATCGCCATAATGCTGCTGAACGATGGAGTTTGCGACAGTGTCAGAATACTGAAGAAAGAAACAGTAGATATGATCCATTCCGAAGGTGCAATAACTCACCTCGTCAATGAGCCTGGTCTGGTATGGGGCTTAAGTGTTAAGATCAGAGAAAACCCGTCAGAAGCAGACAGTTTCTGTACCAGAGGTTCTTACGGGTGGAGCGGTGCTTTTGGTACTCATTTCTTTGTTTCCCCAAAAGACAATCTTGAAGCAGTTTTTATGACGAACCGCAGTGATGTGGATGGAGCCGCTTCACCGATAAGCAGAAAAGTTGAAGAAATGGTATTTGCCAACTGGAGAAAGTGATTATGCTGGAAAAAGAGAAATACAGATTTATGGACATTTCCGGACTGCAGAAGACAGAAGGAATTGAAACCAGGGCAGATGAATCATATATACGGAACCAACTGGAGAAAAGATTTCCCGAGGAGAAGTTCAGCAGTATTAAGGTGACTTTGTATGACCAGAGGTCTTACGGGCAAAAGAGCGGTTTGCTGGACAGGCTGTGGGGGAACGAAAAATATGTTACCGGTTTACCGGCCTTTTATGAGGTCTCTTTGAATATCAGCACAGGTCTGCATGAGGAAGAACTGATCGTCTGGAGTCCGTTAGCCTGGAATGACCGATTTGCTGGGACGGCCGGAGGCGGAATAGGCATTGGGGGCAGAAGTTATCTGACAGCGCCTAACAATACCCAGAGAGGATGGACGGTTCCGTATGCAGTGATAAACGGCTTTACGGCTGCCACCATATATGCCGCTAATACGGAAGGGCTGAAAGACTTTACGATTCATCAGGATGGTTCGCTGAACAGAGAATTATATGAAAACTGGTGTTATCGCAGTACTCATCATATGACGGTGTTTGGAAAAGCCATAGCTGAGATCTTGCACGGAAGACCAGTGAAGTATTCATATATGAACGGAGGATCCGGAGGAGGCAGGCAGTCACTGATGGAAGTACAGATGTATCCTGATGATTATGACGGAGTCTGGGCCAGCTGTCCGGCAATCAACTGGAACGACTTCATTCTGGGGGGGTTCTGGCCATATATAGTCATGAAGGAAAAGAAATGCTTTATTGACGCTGAGACCAACCAGTTCTTCATCGATGCGGTTCACTCGTATTATGGCGGTAAGGAAGCTTATTATCATATGCAGGAAAGACCTGTTTTTGATGCGAAGAGTCTGATTGGAACTAAAGGACCGCATGGAGTCATTTCAGAAACACAGGCTGAAGTAATGAATGAGATCTGGAGAGGTCCTCATACCAGAGACGGGGATTTCCTGTGGTACGGTTATTATCCGGGTGTGAAAAACTGGCAGAAGGTTATTCCTATTGGAGCGTATTATTATCCTCTTTTAAAGAAAAACAGGATAAAACCTTTCATATTGGCAGAATACTATGCCAAGTGGATTACTGAAGATCCATCATTTAAGATGGAAGACCTGGATTGGGATAAACTGGTTGATCTGATCAATAAGGGAAGGGAAAAGTTTTCAGACAATCTGGGATTTGATGCAAAAATAGACCGTTTTGCAGAACATGGAGGAAAGTTGATGATAGACCATGGTATGGATGATCCTCTTATCCCAGTTGAAGGAACCATTGATTACTATGAAAAGCTCAGGCAGCACTTTGGCAAAGATGAACTTGACTCCTTCTGCCGAGTGTTCATAACCCCGGGAGACAATCATGGTAACTGCTGGGGCAATGGTGCCGGTATAACAGAAAGTGATGGATTGAGCTATCTTATCAAATGGGTGGAACACGGGGAAGTATCTGACGAAATAAGAAAAGTCCGCGTTGACAGGAAAAGCGGAAAGACTTTGGAAGAAGGAATACAGAAGGCGTATGGTTTATGATGGATTTAAGCCTGGACAGGTCTGGCTTGATCGTGCAGGCCAGAGGATCCAGGCACATGGCGGTTCCGTATACTATGTTGACGGGAAGTATTACTGGATAGGTGAAAACAAGGAACTTACTGATGGAATCAACGGCATATGGCATAATGGTGTGAGATGTTATTCTTCCCCGGATCTGTATAACTGGACTGATGAAGGCATCATCATTCCTGCATCAGAAGATCCTGACAGCACGCTGCACAGGAACTCCCAAATGGACAGGCCTCATATCATATACAACAGAAAAACACAGAAATATGTCTGCTGGCTTAAGATCATGGAAAAAGACGGTACGCAGGACATGACCATTTTAAAGGCTGATAGTTTGCTGGGACCTTATGAATTGTACAGAGAGCATTTTAAACCGTTCAAAATGTCCAGTGGTGACTTTGATTTGGTAGTAGACAAAACAACAGAAAGAGCATACTGGTACTTTGAAAACGTGCATAGAAGCCTGATCTGCGCCGATCTGAATGAAAATTATGATGACGTAACAGGATACTATTCTGAGCATTTCATTCACGATGAAGGAGTACCATATGTCAGAGAAGCACCTGCACATTTTGAATACAAGGGAAAACACTATCTTGCTACATCAGGAACAACCGGCTATTATCCTAATCCCAGTGAAATAGCAGTAGCAGATGATTATCATGGACCGTTTACCGTTCTGGGCAGTTTTCACCTTGGAGATAACAGTGAGACATCTTTTCGTTCACAGGTTTCCTCAGTGTTTCGAGTAGTGGGAACTGAACGGTACATAGCTGTGGCCGACAGATGGCTGGTAAACAGTGATATCCCTTATGAAAGAGTAAGGACAGTTTTTGAATTGTACAGCCAGAACAGAATAAAGGAAGCAATGGAACTGGTGAAATCATTGGATCTGTCACCTGAGGATACATCGATTGCAGATTATGTCTGGCTGCCGGTTACATGGAAAGGTAATTATCCGCATCTGGAATGGTGCAATGAATGGAGATTAGGGGATTAAAAGGAAGAGAACTGAGAATATGAATGAAGAAAGATACGAAGAAACAAAAGCTAAGTATGCCGTATTGGGCGTTGATACCGATAAGGCCATTGAAACACTTAAAAACATTTCCGTAAGTCTGCACTGCTGGCAGGGAGATGATGTCAGAGGATTTGACACTGACCCCAACAAACCTTTAACCGGCGGTATTCAGACTACCGGTAACTATCCGGGCAGAGCTTCAACTCCTGAAGAGCTGATGACTGATATTGATGAAGTACTGAAACTGATTCCGGGTAAACCGAAGATGAACCTGCATGCCTCATATGCCATCTTTGAAAATGGTGAATGGGCTGACAGAGATAAACTGGAACCGAAGCATTTCCAGAAGTGGGTCGATTTCTGTAAGGAAAGAGGACTGGGTTGTGACTTTAATCCTACATTCTTCTCTCATGAGAAATGTGATCCGCTGACTTTATCATCAGCTGATGAGGAAACCAGAAAGTTCTGGATCGAACATGGCAAGGCCTGCATCCGCATTTCCAACTATCTGGCAGAACAGCTGGGTGAAAAGTGTGTCATGAACATCTGGACCGGTGATGGTTTCAAGGATATTCCGGGTGACAGACTGGGACCAAGAGTCAGATACAGAGAGAGTATTGATGAGATCTTAAGTGAACCTTTTGACTTCAACAAGGTCAAACCATGTGTTGAATCAAAGACTTTCGGTATCGGTGTTGAATCATACACAACAGGAAGTGCCGAGTTTACATTGAGTTATGCTGCCTTCAATAAGGATAAGTGCATTCCTCTTATGGATAACGGACATTATCATCCAACCGAAGTTGTTTCTGACAAGATTCCTGCTTTATTAGCTTTCTTTGATGAAATAGCTTTACATGTAACAAGACCGGTAAGATGGGACAGTGACCATGTAGTATTATTCGATGATGAGACAAAGGAAATTGCCAGAGAGATCGTCAGATGCGGTGTGAACAGAGTAAATATCGCTTTGGACTATTTTGATGCTTCCATCAACAGGATCAGTGCCTGGGTAACAGGTTACAGAAACCTGCAGAAAGCCTTACTGTTTGCCTTATTACAGCCAACAGAAGAACTGAAGAAATTACAGGATTCCCAGAACTTCAGTAAGCTGATGGTCGTTCAGGAAGAGCTGAAGACCATGCCGTTCAATGACATATGGAATCATTACTGTGAAGTCTGCGGTAAGCCGAAAGACGGAGAATGGTTTGCCGAAATTGAAAGATATGAAAGGGAAGTCCTTTCAAAGAGAGTTTAATATGGAAACAAAGCTTAAAAGAGATTTCATCAAGACCTGTACGGATGGCTGGCTGCAGGGCTGGCACGAAAGAAACGGCGGCAACCTGTCTTACAGAATGAAAACTGAAGAAGTTGAAGAAGTCAGAGGCTTACTGAATGAAAACAGTGAATGGAAAGACATCGGTACGGAAGTAGAGGGTCTTAAGAATGAATACTTCATGGTTACCGGCTCAGGAAAGTACATGCGCAACGTATCTCTGGACTTTGAAGACAATGTTGCCATCATCAGGCTTAATGAGGACGGCACAAAATATAAGATTGTTTACGGACTGGTCAACGGCGGAAGGCCGACTTCTGAACTGCCTTCTCATTTAATGAATCTGGAAGTACTGAAGCAGAGAGATGAAGAACTGAAAGTTGTCTATCATGCCCATCCGGCAAATATAGTTGCGCTGACATTTGTATTGCCTCTGGATGATGAAGTCTTTACCAGAGAGATTTGGGAAATGGAGACGGAGTGTCCGGTAGTATTCCCGCAGGGGATCGGCGTAGTTGAATGGATGGTTCCGGGAGGAAAGGAAATAGGCATTAAGACTTCCGCGATCATGAAGACCAGAAATGTGGCTGTCTGGGCTCATCACGGGATGTTTGTCTGCGGCCATGATTTTGATGAAGCATTCGGACTGATGCATACGGTTGAAAAAGCGGCTGAAATACTGGTAAAGGTCATGAGCATGAGTCCCACCAAACTCAACACCATCACACCGCAGAATTTCCGTGACCTGCAGGAACCGTTTAACATCACCCTGGACGAGAAGTATCTTTATGAAAAATAAATACTGTCTGGCCATTGACATCGGCGCTTCATCAGGAAGACACATTGTCGGCTGGTATGAAGACGGCCAGTTACGTACTGAAGAAACCTACCGTTTTCATAATGGCGTCAAGGAAGAAAACGGACATTTGATCTGGGATGTGGAGTATCTTCTTGATGAAGTTAAAAAGGGCATTGAAGTATCGAGGGAGAAATATGATATTTCTTCATTATCCATTGATACCTGGGGAGTGGATTATGTACTTCTTAAAGGCAATGAGGATATTTATCCGGTATATGCCTACAGAGATTCAAGAACGGAAAAGGTGATTGATGAAGTACATTCTATCATTCCGTTTCAGGAATTATATGAACATACCGGATGCCAGTTCCAGCCCTTTAATTCCGTCTATCAGTTATACGAAGATAAGAAACAGGGCAGACTTGAAGGCGTTACGGACTTTATGATGATACCGGAATACCTGATGTATAAACTTACGGGAGTAAGGAAAAAGGAGTTTACCAACGCCACAACGACGGGCATGATAAACTGTGAAACTCTGAAGTTTGACGAGGAGATCATTAAAAGACTGGGTCTGCCTGATGAATTGTTCCCTGAGTTAAGCCAGCCCGGTGATACCGTTGGATACTATAAAGGCATTAAGGTGGTATTATGTGCCACTCATGACACCGGAAGTGCTGTTGAGGGAATACCGACGGAAGGAAATCAGCTGTACATTTCTTCCGGAACCTGGTCATTATTAGGTGTAAAGACAGATAAGCCTATTACTGATCTTAACTCGATGAAAGCTAATTATTCCAATGAAGGCGGACCAGGATACAACCGTTATCAGAAAAACATCATGGGTATGTGGATCGTCAACCAGCTTCAGAAGGAACTCTGCCCTGATGAAAAGATAGGAGACATTGTCCTGAAGGCTGAAGGAAGCACTTTTGAAGGCGTTCTGGACGCCAATGATGAAAGCTTACTGGCTCCTTTCAGCATGAAGAAGGCCTTTGATGATCTTCTTGCAGAAAAACCTGAAAGTCCTTATGACTATTTCAGATGTGCCTTCAAGTCACTGGCCTTATCTTATAAGAAAGCCATTGAAGAACTTGAAAACAATACAGGTAAACAGTATTCAGAATTATACATTGTCGGGGGAGGAGCTAGAAATCAGTTCCTTAACAGACTGACGGAAAAGTATACCGGTAAAAAGGTAATTGCCTTACCGATAGAGGCAACTGCAATTGGAAACCTTAAAATGCAAATCGTGTCACTTTTATAACAATCATACAGTGTTCTTAACTAGCCTGGAATCAGTTTTTTTACAACACAAAATCATTAAACAGGGGAGTAAACTGTCATAACGAAGATTATACGAAATAACATAACGGATGTTATGCGAAGGAGCAGTATCTTTACAAAACTATAGATTTATAACTTCCGAAATATCGATGACAATGTTCAGGATATGAACCGGAGTTTATAGAAAACTGTTTAATCGGCGATATTCGGCGGGAGTCATACCAGTTGCTTTCTTAAACACAGTCTGAAAATAGGGCTGACTTGAGAAAGAAAGATAATTGGAAATAGAGGGAATGCTTCGTTTGGAATATCTGAGAAGTCTTTTGGCTTCTCTTATTTTTATTTCAGTAATGTACTCCAGGAGAGTTTTTCCTGTTTCTGCTTTGAAGCTTCTGGTGATAAAAGATCGGCTTTTTTTAACTTCATCAGCGATATCGTCAATAGAAATACTAGTATTAGAATTGTCCTGAATGAACTGCATTGCCTGGTGTACTTCCTTGGAAATGCCTTTTGGTAATTTAGACTCGGCTACTCTCTCGGTGAAATCCATAACCATGTTATATTGCAGCAGATAGACATCCTCAACACTCAGGCATCTTTCACATTCCTGAGTATAGATGTCGATCAGATTGTAGGCATCTTCTATTGCCATGCCACCGCCTATACCTGCAACTTTGCCTACCATGACAGTAAAACCTATCAGAATGTTCTTGGCCTGACGTAACGGATCATTGGCCAACTTACCCTGAGGCAGATTCTCTGCATCAGGTACTTTTGCCAGAAAATCCTGCAGCTTTTTCTTATCTCCATCGCGAATGAAACTAAGCATCATGTTTTCGAACTGGTATGTCCCATGAATGCTTCCTTCTTCCCTGTTGGTGACACCGGTCTCAGTATAGCCAACGGCCATTCTTTTGCGGTATTTCTGTCCTTTTATGTCATACTGTTCTATTTTGCTTTTGCTCATGAATTATATACCTTAATTTATAATATTATACCCGATATTGAAAGACCGTGAAAGGGGTTCCACTTATAATTTAGGTGTAATCAGAGGTATGAATATGAAAAAGAATGTCGAACTGTTAAGTCATGGTCTGTTTGAAAAGCAATTTATGGATTCAAAAATCAAAACGGAAAAGGTTTCCGGAAAGGAAAAGTTTTTGGGACATCTTCTCGGTCCTCTGGGCTTGATTTTTGTTGTTAATACCATAGCTGCGTTAGTTGAAAAGTTCTTCACACAGCAGGTAGGTGCCATGTATGGCATGGAAAATGTAGAAATGGTAAAGGTCATGGGAGGGCGTTATGAGGTTGTCATGACGTTGGCTAAGATCCTTTCCGTAGGTGTCGGTCTTCTGAATGGGTGGCTGATGCAGAATACCAAATCACGTCAGGGGCGTATGAGACCCTGGCATCTGATATTCGGATTTGTATCCATTGCGGTTGGTGGTCTTCTTTTCCTGTTCCCGGGAAATAAGCTTGGCGAATCCTACTGGTACTATTTCTTCTTTCTGTTAACGGTTTATCATACAATTGGCAGTTCCTACTTCTATCTGTTCAGAGATAACATTGTTTCCCTGAGTTCACGTGATCCCGGTGAAAAAACAAGTCTGTCATTTATCAGAAAGACAAGCTGGACACTGATTTCAGGTATCATCATCGGGATGCTGATCAACATGGTGGTACTACCAATGTGGCTGGAAAAGAACATCAATGGTTATCCTGTCTTGATGGTGTCTTTATCGGTTGCAGCTATTCCTTTACTGCTGCTGGAGTATTTCTTCACCAGAGAGAGAATTACGGAAGATCTTGCTGAAGAAGTTGGAGCTGATAATGAGAATAACATACCTTTAAAGGAACAGATGAAAGCTCTGTTTTCCAACAAGTACTATGTTATCCTTATCGTCATAGCCACCATTCAGGGAATCGTTGACAATTTCAAGGGCGGCAATGTTCAGTATTTCTACATCAAGTTCCTGCTTGGCGGTGCCGAGAATCCTCTGATGTATACGATCTATCAGGTCGCAACAGGTGTTCCTTTAGGAATAGGAGCCCTTGCCATTTATCCTCTGACCAAGAAAATAGGTATTAAAAACCTGACTGTCTGCGGTTATGTTCTGGTATTAATCGGCAGTATTATCGGCTGGATCTTCCCTGATCAGCTTATTCCTGCTGTAATAGGTGGCTTTATCAGAAATGTAGGATGGCTGCCGAATGCCTATATTTTCGCAACACTTATGTGTTTTGCCTTTGACAGTATTGAATATAAATCTCACTACCGTCTGGAAGGCCTGTTAGGTGTAGCCATTATTACGGCTGTTCAGGCTCTTATTTATGCTCCGTTTGCGGGAGGATTTGAATCATCTATTCTGTCGTTAGGCTTTGTTGATGTGGAAGGCGTTATTCCTTCTGCAGAAGTTATAAAGTTCATGACCATGTCATTCTATCTGTTTGACATCATACTGGCAGCTGCAGTAGTCATTCTTCTGCCGTTCGTAGATGTTGAAAAGCATCTGCCAGAAATCAATGCTGAACTGTTAAGACGCAAGAAAGAAGCAGAAAAGAAGGATGTCGAGAATGAAATGGCTGATTAATGATAACTGGACGTTCCAGAAGGAGGGACATCAGCCTTTCAGGATCGATCTTCCTTATGATGCGATGATCCATGAGAAAAGAGGAGCAAACTGTCCTAATGGGGTCAATACAGGTTATTTTCCCGGTGGAAAATATGTTTATTCAAGAAACATTACGCTTCGGAAAAGCGATTTGAATAAAAAAATCAAACTCCATTTTGAGGGTGTATATCAGAACTGTAAAGTCTTTATTAATGGCGAAACAGTCTGTGAACATCACTATGGTTACACGCCGTTTGATGTGGATATCAGCAGTCATGTAAGGGAGGGAGAGAATGAACTGAAAGTAACAGTTGATAATTCTCTGGAACCTAATTGCCGCTGGTATTCCGGCAGCGGAATCTACAGAGATGTTACATTAAGTATTGAAGATGCTGACGGTGTGCAATACTGCAGAATTGCGACTGTTTCCATAAATCCCGCTGTGGTCAATGTTGATACGGATGCAGAAATGATCAATATCTATGACAGTGATCATCAGCTGGTATTCAGCGGTAAGCCCGGAAAGATCGAATTTGAGCAGGCACAACTGTGGAGCGCAGAAAAGCCATACCTGTACTGCTGTGAAGCGGTAAAGGGAGACGAAAAACTCGCTGTAAGATTTGGAATAAGAAAACTGGAATGGAACAGCAGGCAGGGACTGCTTGTCAACGGAAACAGCGTGCTGTTAAGAGGTGGATGTATTCATCATGATCATGGCATCCTTGGTGCCTGTGAGTACCGTGAGTCTGAGAAAAGAAGAATCAGAATACTGAAGGAAAACGGGTTTAATGCCATCCGCATGGCGCATAATCCGGCGACACAGACCTTAATGGACATCTGTGATGAAATGGGTATGTATGTCATGAACGAGTGTTATGATGGTTGGTATATTCCTAAGACTTACCACGATCATTCCCGCCGTTTTGAAAAGGACTGGCAGGACGATCTGAAATCCATGATTGGGACAGCATATAATCATCCAAGTGTAATAATGTACAGCATTGGCAACGAGGTCAGTGAAACGGCTGATGCCAGAGGAGCTGAAACATGCAGAAGGCTGACAGAATATGTGCACAGTCTTGATGACAGCAGACCCGTTACGGCTGGCATCAATGTCTTGTTGAATGTATATGCCAGAAAAGGCATGGGGGTATATAAGGAAAAAGGTGAATACAAGCCAGAGCCTGTTACCAGTGTAAAGGGTTATAAGGAAAAGAAAACCGGTTCAGCTTTCTTCAATGCCATGGCTCAGAAACTGGGTGCACTGATGTTCTACATGAGCAAGGGCAAAAAAGGAGACGATGCCTGCAGGGATGCAGCAAGACATCTTGATATAGTTGGGTTTAATTATGCTTCTGGCAGATATGATGAAGATATAGTAAACTATCCGGAAAGGATCATGGTCGGTTCAGAGACCATGGTAAGAGATCTGCCGTATAACTGGCACAGAGTTATAAAGTACCCGGCGCTCATCGGTGACTTTGTCTGGTCAGCCTGGGATTATCTGGGTGAAGCCTGTATCGGTGACTGGACATATCATTCTTATAAGGGACTGCCGCTACTGGCAGGACAGGGCATGATCGATATTACCGGAAAACCGCTGGCTTCAATGGCATATATGCAGGTTGTGTGGGGGTTAAGAAAAGAACCGTTCATTGCGGTAAGACCGCTTAATCATGCCAAGGAAAAGCCTACGACAGGATCATGGCAGTTCACTAATGCCATTGACAGCTGGAGCTGGGATGGTTATGAAGGCACTGAAGCAGTAGTAGAAGTTTATTCCCCAGGGTACAGGGTCAGACTGAGTTTAAACGGTAAAACAATAGGTACAAAGAAATTAAAAGACTATAAGGCTTTGTTTAAGACATGTTATCATCCGGGAGTTCTTCAGGCAGAAGCAGTTGACGAGAATGATATGGTTATCTCCTCCTGCCAGCTGGTTTCCGGTAATAACGGTGTAAAAATATCTGTGAGACCGGAAAAGACTGAGGGAAATCTTGTGTATGTTCCTATAGAATTCACAGATGATAATGGCGAACTAAAGCCGTATATGGAAAAGAGAATAGATGTTAAAGTAACAGGCGGGAAACTGGTCGCCCTTGGCAGTGCGCTGTGCAAGAGCGATGAGACATTTGATCTTGATCACCACTTCACTTACAGAGGAAGAGCACTGGCGATTGTTAAGCCAGAAGGTAAAAAAACAATGATAATAGTATCCAGTAAAGGATACCCGGCAGAGTCGGCGGAGGTTGTATTATGAAAAAGTTTCAGACATTTGGTGTAACAGAGAAAGAAGAGAGCCAGAGAGAAATCAGACACAGAAAGCTTGCCCGAGAGGCAGCTGCTGAAGGCATGGTTCTGTTGAAAAATGAAAATGTCCTGCCGCTGTCTTCAGAAAAGATCGCTCTGTACGGTTCTGGAGCCAGAATGACCGTGAAAGGCGGCAGCGGCAGCGGAGATGTCAGAGAGAGACACAGTGTATCCATAGAAGAAGGATTGAGAAATGCCGGATGCATGATTACAACCGAACACTGGCTGAATCGTTTTTCAGAGAAATATGATGAAGATATTACTGCCTGGAAAAAGACTGTAGAAGAAAAGATCAAGGGCTATGGGCCATTCAGAGTCATGCAGATGTTTGATGTCATTCACGAGTGTCCAAAACCTTTCCCTCAGTGCATCAGTATCCGGAAAGAGGAACTGACAGATAAAAAAGATATTGCTGTTTATGTATTAGCCAGACAGGCTGGCGAAGGCGGAGACCGCAGAGTAGAGAAAGGCGACTACCTGTTATCAGATGTAGAAAAAGAAAGCCTGAGACTGCTGTCAGACCATTATGATAAACTCATTCTTATCTTAAACTGCGGCAGTGTCATGGATCTTTCAATACTGGATGAGATCAGAATCGATGCCGTGCTGCTGTTGGGGCAGGGAGGTATGGAGGGCGGTAACGCTCTGGCAGATGTACTGTTGGGTAAAGTATCACCTTCCGGGAAACTTACAGACAGCTGGGCATTCTCATATGATGATTACCCGTCAGCAGACAGCTTTGGTTATCTTAATGGCAATCTGGAAGAAGAGGAATATAAAGAAGGAGTATATGTCGGATACCGCTGGTTTGAAAAGAACGGAATCAGACCGAGATATCCTTTCGGTTATGGACTCAGTTACACTTCCTTTAAAGTGAATGCATTAGAAGTGTCAGATAATGAAGTTGTCGCTGAAGTAATAAACACAGGATCATTTGCAGGTAAGGAAACTGTTGCTCTGTATGTGAAAAAGCCGGAAGGAAAATATGACCATGAAATCAGAAGTCTGATCGGTTTTGCCAAAACGGGAACCCTGAGGCCTTCTGAAAAACAGAATGTTACTATTCCGGTTAACAGAGATTACTTCAGGATCTTTGATGAAGAAAGACATGTGTGGGTACTGGAAAAAGGAACATATGAACTGTATCTGAATGATCTGTTCTGTGGCAGCTTTGAGATACTTGAAGAAGAGATAACTGCTATAGAGAAAAGAGAAATCAAAGAAGAGTTTTCTGCCAGACTGCATGAACTTCTGAATGGCCTTACCGACAGACAGAAGACAATGCTGGTAACTGGCGGAGCTTACCCTCTGGTAGCTTATAATAATGTTATGGGAGCAGCTGGCAGGACATGTACGAAACTGTTAAATGCCGGTATTCCAAATATCGTTTTGGCTGACGGCCCGGCAGGAATCAATGTCAATCAAAGTGTTACCGTCATGAAAGATGGTCTGCCTCGTTATCCGGATGGTCTGCCGGAAGACTGGAAATGGGGATGGCTGAAATATGCTGAACCGTTTGTTAAGGGCAGAAAGGGAAAAGGACAGACTGTCTACCGTTATATGACTGCCTGGCCAAGCGAAACAGTGCTGGCTCAGAGCTGGAATGAAAAGCTTTTATACGAAGTCGGTAAGGCTGTTGGAACGGAAATGAAGGAAATCGGAGTATCCGTATGGCTGGCACCAGGATTAAACATTCATAGAAATCCGCTGTGCGGGCGTAACTTTGAGTACTATTCCGAAGACCCGGTCATCTCGGGTAAGATGGCTTCAGCTGTTACCAGAGGGGTGCAGTCTATGGGTGGAATCGGTGTCGCTATAAAACACTTCTGCTGTAATAACCAGGAAGATAACCGCACAGGCGTCTCTGCCAATGTCTCGCAGAGAGCATTAAGAGAAATTTATCTGAGGGCTTTTGAGATTGCGGTTAAGGAAGGAAAACCGTGGACTGTAATGTCCAGTTATAACAGGGTGAATGGCAAATATGCTGTCAACAGCGAGTATCTTATAAATGGTGTTCTCAGAGAAGAATGGGGATTTGATGGTCTGGTTATGTCAGACTGGAATTCTACCGATAAATGCTCTCACTCTGAAGCGATAAATGCCGGTAATGATCTTATCATGCCGGGAAGGAAAGATGTTTCCGATTCTTTATTGAAGGATCTGAATGAAGGAAAACTGGATAGGGACAAGTTGGAACAATCCTGTCTGAGAGTACTGAAACTTATCTTCGACAGTGAAACCTGTAAAGATTTCAAATAAGGTTAGCCATGCGCACAGATTCTGATTATGTGAGGTTATATGATTCAGGACAATACTGAAAGGAAATCATTCAATATGACAAAAAAAACGATGAATCCGTTCTTACCGTTAGGGGAATATATTCCTGATGGGGAGCCGCATGTTTTCGGTGACAGAGTATATCTTTATGGAAGTCATGACATGGCATGTTCAACCCGTTTCTGTGTGCAAGATTATACGGTCTGGTCAGCTTCAGTGAATGATCTTTCTGAATGGAAGTGCCATGGTGTCAGTTATCGAAAAAGTCAGGATCCAAGATCGGTAAATGGAAAACTGGTAGATTTTTATGCGCCAGACTGTGTAAGAGGAAATGACGGCAGATACTATCTGTATTATTTCGCTGCCGGGCCTGATACAAAGGCCTTTGGCCCAATGTCAGTTGCTGTATCAGACAGACCGGAAGGCCCTTTTGAATATCTGGGTGACATACGTTATCCTGACGGGCAGCCTGTTCTTAAATATCTGACGAACGACCCAGCCGTTATCAACGATAATAGCCGTATCTGGCTTTATTACGGCTGGGGTTTGGGCAGAGATTTCCGCTCTGTGATATTGAGGCCTTTATATGACTGTGTTCTTTCAAAGCTTTGCAACAGAACACTAAGGGAAATAAGAAATACTCATCCAAGCATTCTTTCCTGTGCAGTAGTTGAACTTGAAGATGACATGGTTACGGTAAAATCGGAACCAAAAGCTGTTCTGGACAGTAAGACTACAGCTGGAAAGAATACTGAATTATATCACCACGCCTTTTATGAAGCTGCCAGCATCCGTAAGTTCAATGGTCTTTATTATCTGATCTATTCATCGGGTGAAAACAATGAACTTGCTTATGCAACCTCAAATTACCCTGACAGGGATTTCCAATACCGAGGTGTTATAATATCAAACAGTGATTTGGGCTATAAGGGAAATACCAGCCCAAGGAATAATTCAGGAACTATCCATGGCAGTATTGAAAGAATCAATGGTGAGTATTATGTCTTTTATCATCGCTGTACCAATAACACCGATTATTCCCGACAGGCCTGTGCCGAAAGAATCACGATCAATGAGGATGGGACGATACAGCAGGTTGAAATGACAACCAGCGGCATTTGCGGAAAATCATTAAAGGGAACAGGCAGTTATCCTGCTTCCATCTGCTGTAATCTGACCACAGTTAAACCGATAAAGATGGGAATAGGCAAACAGCAGACATTACCGCGAATAACTGAAGAAAACGGCATACAGTATCTGGCAGATCTGACTGCCGGAACTGCTGTAATATATAAGTATTTTGACTTATCTGAAACAGCATGTGTCAGCATCACTGCCCGTGGGAAAGGAATACTCAAAGTAATGGGGAGTGATATTCCCATTGATTCAGATGAGTATCAGAAATATACCTGCCCAATAAGCGGTTCAGAGAAAGAAGCATTCACCATGACCGTCATATCTGGACGAATTAATATCACATTACTGGAATTTGATGGAAGAAGAACATGATCATAGTATTCGTACTCTTAGGCTTATCAGCAGCTGTTTTGCATCATTATGTTGAAAAGGGCAGTATTGATTGTTATCATCCACTTATTAAAGCGAAGGAATTTCAGATAAAAATAGCCTGTATAGGGGACAGTACTACCTATGGCTATGATATTGATAACTGGAGCCGCAATAACTTTCCTGCAGTTCTGCAGAAAATACTGGGAAACGGTTATTGCGTCAATAACTACGGTTGCTCAGGCAGAACCATCAGCTCCCAGGGAGATCATCCTTACATGAAAGAGGCAATGTATGGAAAAAGCATTGAGTTCGATCCTGACATTGCGATTATCCTGCTGGGAACAAATGATTCAAAACCTCATAACCTTGAAAGTGCTGAGATGTTGAAAAAGGATTATGAAAAGCTCATAAGTCCGTTTCTTGGAAGCAGAGTGATAATTGCTTCTCCTTTGCCCGCATTACAGAAAAGGTTTGAGGTAAGAGATGACATGATCAGAAACCATATAATTCCGGTGATAAAACGTGTATGCAAAGAAAAAGGACTGGAATATGTTAATATATATGATGCATTTAATAACAGAGATGAATTGTTCACTGACGGAATACATCCGAATAAAGAAGGTGCGGCAATGATCGCACAGATAATGAATGATGTGATAAAAAAGGAGACGGTTTATAATGAACAGTAAAGGATTTCCTGAAAACTTCATATGGGGAGCAGCTTCGGCTTCGGCACAGATAGAAGGTGCATTTGATGAAGACGGCAGAACTCCAAGCATCTGGGATATAGCTCCAAAAAAGAAGATAAAAAACGGAGAAACATGCCATGTCTCCTGTGACCATTATCATCATATGAAGGAAGATGTTCAGCTGATGAAACAGCTGGGCCTGAAAACCTATCGTTTTTCCATCAGCTGGTCCAGAATAATACCTGAAGAAGGTGCAGTTAATCAGAATGGGCTTAGGTTCTATTCAGAGTTGGTTGATGAGCTTCTTTCAGCCGGTATTGAACCGATGGTTACCATATATCACTGGGACATGCCAGCATGGGTCTATAAAAAAGGCGGATGGCTTTCAGAGAAGATAGTTCCATTGTTTGCTGAATATACCAAAACGGTTGTGGAAGCTCTGTCTGACCGAGTCAGGAGCTGGATAACCATAAATGAACCAGGCTGTTTTATCATGAATGGCTACATGCAGGGAGTCCATGCCCCGTTCAAACGCAATTATCTGGCTTTAAGTAAGCTGACGGAAAACTGCCTGAAGGCACATTGGACAGCAGTAAAAGTTATAAGAGAAAAAGCAGTTCTTCAGCCAACCGTAGGTGTGTCCTTTTCCAGCGGAGCATTTGTTCCTTCTGATGAGTCTGAACAGGAGATTGAAAAAGCCAGAAGGCTCAGTGTTGAAGAAGGCCCGGGGCTGATGGCAAACCGCTGGTTCATGGACCCGATCCTGGCAAAGAAATCCGTAAGAGCATATGGAATATATCATGTTAACCAGAAAGTGATTGATGCATATTATCAGCCTATAGATTACATAGGCCTCAATATCTATACATCATTCAATTACAATACCTGGGGAGGAGCAACTCAGAAAGCAGATCCAGGATTACCGAGAAATTCACTTGGATGGGTCATTGATGAAAGAGTCATGTACTGGAATGTGAAGTTTGTTTATGATAAGTATCATATGCCGGTCATGATTACGGAAAACGGGCTTGCCGAAAACGATGTTGTTTCTCTGGACGGGAGAGTACACGATCCTCAGAGAACAGATTTCATTCACCGTTATCTGACAGCATTGTTAAGAGCGGTTAATGAAGATATACCGGTATTGGGCTATCTTCATTGGTCGATAATGGATAATTTTGAATGGGCAGAAGGTTATGATCCAAGGTTTGGTCTGGTCTATGTTGATTTCAATACGCAGGAAAGAATTATCAAGGATTCAGCCTGGGATTATAAGAGAATTATTGACAGCAATGGAGCTGTACTGCTGAAATAGGAAAAGGAAGTCATGAACAGAATAAACAGAATCAGAATCAATCACATGAAGCCTGACATCATATTCAGCTTGAATCCAGTAACTGTTTCATGGAATGTAGCTGACACACATGATCAAAAGGCATATAGGATCAAAGCCATTGGTGATAAAGGTCTGTCCTTTGATAGTGGTGTTGTTTATTCTGCTGACATGCATTGTCATATTTCCTGTGTTCCATCAGAACGTGAAACGGTAAACGTCAGCATTGCCTCGTGGAGTTCCGAAGATGAGATTGTTGATATTGATAATCTCTTTTGTAATCGCTGATTGCAATACACAGCAAAAATATCAGTAAAATGATCAAATCAAATCTCATAAAAATAACCCGCCTTTCGACGGGTCATTATAGCGTTGCCAAATGGTAGGCCTGCTTTTTGATAGCAGAAAAAAATAATCATTATTATACGTAGAAGGATTTTATGAATCTCAGGTAGAGTATCCAGCCATTTTCACCCTGATTAACGATGAGTAATGAGTGTTATTTAAGAATTTATAGTGCCGAATAATGGCACTATATTTTACTTCGCCATTTACTTCGCCGGTTCAGGGGAAGTAATTTATTCCGCAATTTACTCCGTGCGGAGTAAATTCTTAATAGCAACATTTTCCACCGCATTAACGGTGAATACTGAGACTTTTATAAGACAGTAAAAAGCATGGCCTTGACCATATATAGTGAGGATCATGCTTTTTTAGTAGAAGATAGATATGCTTCATAGCATTTAGTGATAAATGAATCAAAATAAACTGTTGAATCTGTGTTACTGGAGTATGTTTCAACAGATGACAATAATTTCATATATTCTTGTGGAGCGATTGTTAATCCATAAATATTGATTGAGCCTAAAGGAGCATTTGACATCTTAGTGCCGATGCTAATAATTTTAAAAAAGTCTTTACTCAAAAAGTATTCTTTGAAATCGTTTAACGACATTTCCCCATCGTATAAATGCGGATATTTTTGATTAATTGATAGTGCTTGTTTTGTATCTCCATAACTAGTTGTAAAAGGACCTTCTTTTATAATTGCATCATCTGGGATGATGCTAGTAGGAATATTTAATGGGAGTTGAAGAGCATTCATGTTGATCGCATATTGTACTAAACTAGGAACCTGTATTATTACCGAATTAATATACTCAAGGAAGAAAAGATAGAAGGCATATAAAGATTTTTCAATTCCGGATTCAGATCGACCTAAAATTGTGCCTTCAGAAGGAATTATTTCAAATTCCATTATGTTGTTTTTTCTTACGTTAAATATAAGCCCTTTGTCTAGTATACAAACAATAGATAATTGTTCGGAAGGCGTAATCTTTTTATTAAGCTCAGTTAGTTTTAACTGCAGTTTTTCTAATGATAAAGATGATGTATAAGAAAAAACAAAACCAAGTGGATATTCAGAAGAGAATATGTTTTTGGCACTTAAACCATTACCAAATTTTTTCAATCTTCTAACACTCTGAATATTGTAGACACTTTGTTCTAATGTTGCATAATCTAAAGAAGATTTTATTTCAATAGTTGCATACACACTTTCTATAGGTAGTACTGTGTTTGTCTCAGTTTTAAAAAAGTTTGGACAGCTAAAAGAATCATAAATTATACAGTCTTGTTGCTTGCTTTGTGATTGAGCACAATCCATAATGACTCCGCTAGTAACCGAATATTTAGTAGGGAGCAACGCTCTGATATAAGATTTTAAAATATCTTCGCGCAGAGATCCTTTTATACCATTGTGTTCTATTCTTTTTGATACACCTTGATAATCTATTTGTAGTTTTCTAGCAATATCTTCCAAATTGTATAAAAACATCAATCCTCTCCTTTTCCTACTAACTTAATGATTTAGGAACATTGTATTTATATCGAGCCATATAGGTGACTGGATCTAATGTGAAGTTATCTTCAATCTTGCCAAACGCTTTGTAGAAATGAGGCGTTGCTGTCTTAACGGCGTATAGCCTATATACACAATAATTGTTGGAGAACTCTATGGACTTAGAAACTTCATTTCTTGAAACATAGAATTCAGTATCAACCTTTGATGTTGTAGTTTTGACTTCAATATATAATTTTTGGACCTTACCGTTTTTAGCAACCGTATAGGATAGAATGTCATAACCATAAGCGTCTGATTCTTTAGATACCCATTTAACCTTTTCAGCGTAATCTTCTAAGCCTAATTCAGCTAAACGGTCCTTTTCATACTTCATTACTAATTCTTCACCAAGTAGTCCGGTCTCTGCATCCTTAGCTGCTTTTTTAGCATAGTCAATTTTACTTAGCCTTGGAGTAGTGATTTTTGAAAATTTGTTGTCACGTTCGCTGTATGCTTCAACCAGCTTAAGTGATCTATTGAATCCAAATGGAATATCATCATATGGATCTATAACTTCCTTGATCTGTTCAATTGCTTCATCAGCAGAAATAAGGTGGTCTGTTTCATCGGCAAGGACACGATCAATTACAGTGTCATAATTGGCAGAATCAAAATGATCTACTATTGAATCATAAATTCCCATGATTTCTATTAAATCCTGCTCAAGCTTTTCTTCCGAAAAATCATTAGAAGGGTAGTATGTCTGGATTACAGTTGTTTTCTCATATCCATAACCTAGGTCCTTCTTGTTGCTTCCAAGAGAGATAGGATCTTTTGAAAATGAGTCATCATCAATTTCAGATCTGAAATAGGTGGATACCTTAACAGCATTAGTATATTTGTCCTTTTTATACTTATTCTCGAAATTGGTTATTCCCTGGTTAAGGGTGAGGTAGAAACCTGACATATCTTTTTTGAATAAGAAAACAACATAAAGACCTTTCTGAGTGGATGTTGTTACATTCCTGTTCAGAATAGAAATCCAAGGATAATCTGTTCTGTTGCCTTGTCCCATAGATCCTTTAACAATTAAGTCCTCTCTATCCTTGAGGATCTTTTTGATTTCTTCCGGTAAGACATGAGTGAGCTCACGATAAGTTTCTGTTCCTTTATCAACCTTTGAACCAAGGTAGGAATAGGTGTCGAGAATATATTGGAATGACTCTTTCATAATGCTGTATCCTTCCTATGGATGTTCCATATTTACATATAAATTATACTAATTAAAGGATTGCTTAGCTAGATCAGCTCCTTGTTACATTATTATTTTTTGAATTTTGCAAAGAATATAAAATGGTATTCATGATATAATTATCTAAACAAAAGAAATATGAGGACAATATTATGGCAAAGGTAAGCTATGCAAAGTTATGGAAAAAGCTAGAAGAGAACGGCATGAAGAAGATGGACCTAGTTGCTGCAACCAAGATCAGCACAAACGCTTTGGCCAAATTAGGGAAAAATGAGGATGTCAGAGTTAATATACTTGTCAAAATATGCGAATACTTCCGCTGTTCTTTTGATGATATTGCTGAGATTGTTAATGAGTAAGGCAAGTCAGTTTTTTTGCACAAGACAGTTATTAGACTAATAATGGAATATAAGATTATCACAGTAGATTGGAGCGGTAGAGATGAAGCAATTTAACGAAGATACTAGAGTAAAAATACCTGCAACATTTCAGTTTTTGAGACTGGGGTATAGTTATCAATCACTAAAAACGTCGGATATAGATTTTGACACAAAGATATTTGTTAATAGATTTAAACCTGCATTGGAAATGATTAATAATAAATCGATATCTGACAATGATATTCTTTTACTATTGTCAGAAATTCATGCATTGATGAGAAACAACGACTTAGGTAGATCTTTTTATAAACGACTTACTGATACAACGGCTGACATAAAGCTGGTTGATTTTGATAACTTTGATAATAATGATTTCGCTGTTGTTGATGAGCTCCCATTCACAATCGAAAAAGATACTGAAGAAGGATCGTTTAGACCGGATATCAATGTTTTGATAAATGGCATGCCTCTTGCTTTCTTGGAGGTTAAAAAGCCTAATAATGATGGTGGAATTCAGGAAGAATTCAACCGAATGATTAACAAGAGACTGCAGAATCCTGCCTATAGAAAGTTTTTCAATTTCATTCAAATTGTCTCATTCTCCAATAACATGCCTTACGAGAACGAAGATAATGATGATATTGAAATGGTTAAAGCCGGATCTTTCTACACAACACCAAACGGAAATAAAACAACATTCTCATTCTTTAGAGAGGATGAAGCTAATTATCATAATAATTATCCATACATTCAACTTGATGACGATGAATGCAGAGAATACATTAGTGATTTAGGATATGATCCTGCTAATTTTGATTCATCAGAGTTTAAAACTAATAATGTTGTAGATACACCTTGTAACCAGTTTGTTACATCAGTTTTCGATAAAGAAAGACTGTTATATATCATTAAAAATGGATTGATCTACATAAAAGCAAGCAATGATAATCCTCCAGAAAAGCATATTATGAGATATCCACAGTTCTTTGCTGCTAGAAACCTTATCCGGAGATTAGATAAAGGAGAGAAGAGAGGAATTATCTGGCACACTCAGGGTAGTGGGAAAACAGAGTTAGCTGCATATTGTAACGGAATTATAAAAGATTATTATGCAAAGAAAGATATAATTACCCGTTTCTTCTTTGTGGTCGATAGGTTGGAACTATTACGCCAGGACAATGGTGAGTTTTCAAATAGATACTTCTCTGTGGTAAACGCACAGAGTAGAGAATCCTTTGGAAAGGAATTAAATAGAATACTGAAGAAGAAAACCGATGATGATACAATCGGTGAGTTTGTCGTGGTCAATATTCAGAAGTTTGAAGAAGCAATGCCACAGGCGCAAAACGCTTATGATGCCGACATTCAAAGAGTATTCTTTATTGATGAAGCTCATAGATCATACGCAAAGAACGGCGCATACTTTAAAAACCTGATCTTATGTGATCCTAATGCTGTATTTATTGCTCTTACCGGAACACCGCTATTGAGCAAGAAGGAACGTTCAAATCTTAAGTTTGGCGATTACATTCATAAGTATTTCTACGATAAATCAATTGCTGATGGGTACACACTCAGAATAAAGAAAGAAAAGATAGATACAGTAGTAAAAACTGAAATAAAGAACAATCTTCAGATGGAAGATCCGGACTTAAATAAGGCCGATGTATTCGAGAGCGATCCTTATATAAGATATTTAGGCAACTGGATCGATAAAGACTTTAAGAATTTCAGAATTGTTAATATGGATAATTCTATAGGTGGTATGATTGTCTGCCGTACAAATCCTCAAGCAAAGAAACTTCATGATTGGTTCCATGATAATTCATCACTCTCCACTGGACTTGTTATCTCGGACGAGGGAAACCCATTACAGAGCGAGGCAAATAAGAATAATCAGAAAGAATTCAAGTATGATGGAAGACCTGATCTTTTAATTGTTGAATATATGTTAACTACAGGGTATGACGTTTCTCGATTAAAGAAGATGTATTTGCTAAGAGGACCACATGCTCAGAACCTTTTACAAACCATTTCTAGGGTTAATAGACCGTATAAATCTCCAAATGGTAAAGTATATCATTATGGATATATAACGGACTTTGTCGACATTGAAGAAGAATACGATAGAACATTAGAAGACTACTTAAAAGAATTAGAAGCAGATATTAATATTGGTGATGAAGATGGTGAGCATAATTCTTTAGCAGGTCTTGTTGTAGATGTTAATAGCATTCGTGAGAAATACAATAAATACTTAACAGAGCTTAATAACATCAACAATGAGGACGATTTAGAAAAGTTCTCCCAGAAGCTTACGTGGTTCACTAAGCAGATCTTGTTAAAGATTAAACATCAGCTTAATGGTATTAAGGATTGTTATGTTGAGTTTATGCTTTCAAATGCTATGGAAGATGCTGCTCAAATTGATTTTGATTTGATTAAAAAGAAGCTTCGTCTGACACAGGAAAGAATCGACTTCATTAATTTACAGGAATCACCTGTAAGAATGCTTGAAATCATATCTGATGAAGAAGTAGTGGAAATAGTCTATGAGTTTATAAAAACATCTATTTCAATAATTGATTTAGGTAAGTTCAACCCTGATGATCCAAGGTATGTTAAGTTTACCGATACACTTACTAAGGTTAAAGCAGAGATTAATAAAAACCGGAACAAGAGCGATATCAAGATGGTCAACTTAGACGCAGCATTACAGATCCTCTTCTCAAGAATGAACATGATGTCAATTGATGATTTGGATAGTCTCACAGAAGAAATGAGAGAGTTGCTGGCACAAGCAATAGCAATTAACGCTGAAAATGAACGCTTGGCAAGTATCTACGATGGTAATTTTGCATTAGTTAAGACATACCAGGATATCATAGTTGATAGACCTGAATTGGATAACAAAGATATTGAAGCAGCAGTGCAGTATATCTATTCAGAAATCAAAGAAGGAATAGATACTAACATTTTAATTGTCCAGGGAAGAGAAGGTTTTATAGATGAAGCTAAAAAGAAGGTTGTAAAAGGACTTCTTAAAGCAGGATTATATAAGAAATTGAATTTAAAAGATTGGATCCAGAAACTGTTATCTGATCTTTATACAAACTTACAGAATTTCAGATAAAGAGAGGTATTAGAATGGCTGAAAAACAAACAGATTATTATGCACTTGAGATGAAAATCAATGAAATGATTGATGATCTCCAGGGGTTATGTTCTCAAAATGGATTGTCAAACACAGCAGGTGAAGAAGACGTAGTAACAGGTGTTTTCCTCTATAAGTTCTTAAATGATAAGTATATGTTCAATCTCAAAGCATTTGCTGAAGAGATGGATGAAACTGTTGAAGA
This sequence comes from Erysipelotrichaceae bacterium, assembly GCA_017405675.1. The sequence continues at coordinate 59,824 of JAFRAB010000048.1, read as the reverse complement.
ACTGTTGAAAAATGAGAATGATGAATTAGATGCATTCTATGATGCTCATCCTACAGATGTAGTTTTCCATCAAGATGATACAATTGAGGCATTGATTAACAAAACTAGTCGTCCTGATTTCAGTACTTTATTTGATGATGCTCTAGAAAGAATATCTGGTTATCCGGAAAATGATAAGTTTAAGGTTGAAACCTCAGGAGGAGAAAAGCAACCGTTATTTAGCCGTATAACAGAAAACATTATCGACCGTTCTAAAAGAAATGATTTTGCGATTGCTATTTTTGGAATTATTTCTGAAGAGAAGTTTGATTTTACAGCTGCATTTAATGGGAATTTTGACTTTTATTCAACCATTTTCGAATACCTGATAAAAAACTACAACGTAGCAAGCGGTACGTATGCTGAATATTTCACACCGCAATCTGTTTCAAATATCATCGCTAAAATACTAGTTGGTATGTCAACTGTTGAAGATGATAGATTGTATGAGGTTTTAGACTGCGCTGCAGGATCCGGATCTTTGGTCTTACATTTAGCTAATGAATTGGGCCATGGAAAATTTGGTAATAGGGCTAGAGTATATACTCAGGATGTATCTACAAAATCTACTCGTTTCTTACGTTTGAACATGATGTTAAATGGATTAACAGAGAGTTTAGATAATATTGTTCAGGGTGATTCATTATTATCTCCATCTCAATACAATATTAACCATGATCCATCAAGTGGATATAAGAAGTTTGATTATATAACTATAAATCCACCGTTCAAACTTGATTTCAGCAAGACAAGAGATGCTATAGAGAATAACTGGGCTGATACCGACAGATTTTTTGCCGGTATACCAAAGATTCCAAACGCAAAAAAAGAATCTATGGCAATTTACTTACCATTTATTCAGCATGTTTTGTGGAGCCTTAAAGACAATGGAAAAGCAGCAGTTGTATGCCCAACCGGTTTCTTGACCGCACAAGCTGGAATTGAAAAAGGAATTAGACAAAAGTTAATTGACAACAATTGGTTAAAAGGTGTTGTATCCATGCCTAGTAATATTTTTGCGAACACAGGAACCAACGTCTCTGTACTGTTTATTGATAAAACAAAAACAGAGGATGATGACAAGGTTATCCTTGTTGATGCATCAAAACTTGGTGAAAAGAGAAAAGAAGGTAAGAACCAAAGAACTGTTTTACGTGATAATGAAATAGAAAAAATAATAAAAACATTTAATAAGCAAGAACTTATTGATGATTTCTCGGTTGTAGTAACAAATACTCAGGTTAAGGAGAAAAACTATTCGTTCTCTGCTGGACAATTCTTTGAGGTCAAGATTGAATATGTAGAATTAACATCAGAAGAGTTTGAAGCGAAGATAAATGAGTATAAAAATACTTTAAATGAGTTGTTTTCTGAAGGAAAAACTCTTGAAGATGAGATTAAGCAACAGCTTGAGAGGATAAATTATGACTAGAGTAGCTATTGGTAGCATTGCAAAAGTAGTAAATGGTGCGACACCTTCAACCGAACACCCAGAATACTATGATGGAGATATAATTTGGGCTACTCCAAAAGACTTATCTGATCAAAATAGTAAATATTTTTGCCATGGTGAAAGGACAATTACAAAAAAAGGATATGATAGTTGTTCAACAGAAATGATTCCTGCAGGTAATATACTGATGTCTTCTAGAGCACCAATAGGATTATTAGCAATTAATACAATTGATTGTTGTACAAATCAAGGGTTTAAAAGTCTTGTAATTGATTCTGAGAAATGTGATGTTGAATATCTTTATTACTATTTAAAGTATCATATTAAAGAGATTGAAGCTCTCGGATCGGGAACAACCTTTAAAGAAGTATCCAAGGCTTCTATGGAACAGTATGAAGTTGATTTACCGGATATTGATACACAAAAAAGCATCGCAAAAGCGTTAACGATTTTAGATGCTAAAACCATCAACAACAACAAGATCTCTTCTGAACTTGAAAACATTGCTAAAACAATATATGATTATTGGTTTTTGCAGTTTGATTTCCCAAATGAAGATGGTAGACCATTTAAGTCATCCGGTGGGAAGATGGTGTGGAATGAAGCACTGAAAAGAGAGATTCCTGAAGGATGGGAGTTGAAAACACTTAATGACATTATTTCTCAAGATAAATATGCTATTGTTGATGGTCCATTTGGTACGCAGATGAAAATCAGCGAATATGTTTCAGAAGGAGTCCCAGTTTATGAAATGGAACAGCTAAATGGTAGATTTATCGTGGATAAACCTAAGCATTTTTTGACCGAAAAGAAATATGAAGAAGTTAAGAGAAGCACAGCGCGTAATGGAGATATTATTATTTCGAAAACAGGTACATTGGGATTGCTTGGTATCGTTGAATCAGAATATGAAAAGGGTATTATAGTTAGTCGTTTAGCAAAGATAACTCCAGATGAAAATAAAGTTGGAAAATTCTTTTTGCTCATGTACCTTCAAGATTTAAAAAACGCTGGGTATTGGAACCAAAAGTCAGGCGGATCAACTATGCCAATCTTAAATAACACTATTCTTGAAAATGTTCCTTTTCTGATGTCAAACAACCAAGTTCATAAGCGTTTTGAAGAAAAGGTCACTCCTCTATTTATGAAAATGAAGGAATGCCAAGAAGAAAACCAGAGCCTTTCGTCTCTTCGCGATTGGCTGTTACCTATGTTAATGAATGGACAAGTGACGCTCAAGGGGACAAAAAATGAGTTGGGATAGAATTGAATACAAAGAAATTGCGAAATGTGCATGTGGGAATGGATACCTTCATAGGGGAGTTTATACTGAAACTGATGACTGGAACAGGATCAGATCAGGATGTTATGATGAGACAATTCAATGTGACCAATGCAAAAATAAATACCACATAGAGCATCTAATAAGGCATTGCTTTCAACCAAAGTGGGTTGGAGATGGAGTTATTGATAAAACTTATCTTGTTCCAAACGGGCAAACACTTCAGTATAAAACAGAGGTAGAGAAGTTATTCTTAGAGTTTGATGAAAGCCTTGTTGCATCATATTCAAAAGAAGAATTATTAATTGCTCTTGAAGAAATGATGTCGGTAAAATATAGCACCCATTTAAATAATAGAATCAGTATAGACATAGTTAATCGATATTATAAAAAATACAAAAAGAAATCTCTTAGACAAATTAGTGACTTGGTAAGCCAATGCTTAGATTGCTATGACGATTATCAGTGGAATAAAGAAAGTGCGAATCGTTACTATGAAGATCAACAACACTTAATCAAAAAGAATAAACAGTTGATTGAGCAGACACTTAAGAATTCTGTTGAGATTGATTGGAAAAAAGAGGCAGAGCCTAATATCGATATCTGATATATATTGTTTAAAGGGCTATGAATCAAAGCGGTGAACTCTCACACAAAACCTTTATTCAATGTTTGTTAATGGACTAATAACTATATATTTAAGCAGGAGGGTTACTAAATGACAAAAGCAGCAAAGATAAATTACACAGAGTTTATTAGCAGAGCTTCTGTGTATTTTCCTTTGGCTTTTACCCATGGTGAAATAAGTAGCGATACTGGTATTGGTGCAAATTTCAAAATGATTCCTGATCGCCTATACAAGTATTGTTCTATTAATGAGTATTACATTGATGCAATAAAGAACCGCTATTTGTATATGTGTCCTGCAGATAAATTAGATGATTCGTTTGAGGTCGCTATGCGTTTCTTTAATGAAACCTTCTCAAACATTTCTGAGGATAAATTTGAAGGCAATTATATATGGTATCTTCTTGATTCAATAAAGGGGGTTAATCCTAAGTTTGATGACGAATTTACGAAAATTAAACAAAAAATAGGAAGTAGGTCATCAAGAAGGAAAATAGAAGAGTTCTACAACCAGGAAGCTAACAAATATAGAAAAGATCAGCTATGGATTGAAATAGAAAGCAAAATGAATGATCCTGTTTTTCAGAGCAATGTAGAACAATTCTTTAGTATATTGAGAAGACTAAAGGATACCATTGGAATTCATTCTCTTACTACATTCAAAGATAGCCAAATAATGTGGGAAATGTATGGAGCAAAACGCGAAGGAATGATGATTGAGTATGACATTGCTTCTGCTCTAAAAACACTAAAAGCAAGGCTTCTTCCTGTTAACTATTCAAATAGACGAGACGCAGATCCACTGAAACTATTCTTCGATTTGATTGCTCTAGCGTTTAAGGGAGAATCAAAGCAAGCAGAACGATATTTCTACAAATGGATTCTAAAAGCAATGTGCACAAAGAACAAGGAATGGTCTTTGCAAGAGGAATGGAGAGTAATTGGAGATAAGGAAGAGAGATTTCCAGCACCTCCAATTAAAGCAGTGTATTTAGGATCCAAAGTATCAGAGTATAATAAGCAAGAACTAATCAAATTAAGTGAAGAAAAAGGTTTCAAGGTCTTCTACCAATATGAAGATTTTGAAACAATGAAAATAAGATACAAACCTTTAATTGAAGAAAAGGAAGAATGTATATGAACGATTTAGTATCATTATCAGATTTGTTTGCAAAGAAATTATTCAGAATTCCGGATTATCAAAGGGGATATTCATGGGGAAATCTCCAGTTGGAAGAATTATGGAGTGATATTTTAAATCTGCTTCCAAATAGAGAACACTATACCGGAATGATCTCTCTTAAAGAGCTGAATGGTGAATATACTTCCGGATGGAATGACGAAAAATGGATTTTAGATAATTGGGGCTATAAAGCATATCATGTCGTTGACGGTCAACAAAGGTTAACCACTTTTATTATCCTTATCAATGAAATAGTGAACTATTATGAGCAACAGAATCCAGGAAAAGAATTAACTCAGATTTTTGTCAACAGTCTAAGATTAAGCGATATTAAAGAACAGTATCTGGTTATAGCAAAACCTGATTCAACAATGATCAGGACTTTTAAGTTTGGATATGAAACAGATAATCCTAGTTATGAATTCTTTAAATACAAAATACTTGAAGAACAAAATCCGGGTATTGTTAATGAGACTTTCTACACTTTAAATCTTGAGAATGCGAAAGAGTTTTTTAAAGAGCATATTAAAGATTTAGTAGAAAAAGAAGGCGTCTCCGCACTGGAAGACGTGTTTAAAAAAATCACCCAGAAAATGAAGTTTAACATTTATTTCATAGACAATGATTTCAATGTGTTTATTGCTTTTGAAACCATGAATAACAGAGGAAAACGATTGTCAAATCTGGAACTACTGAAAAACAGGTTGATTTATCTGTCGACTATTTTCCATGCCCCGGAAGATGAACTCAATAAAGTTAGAAACGAAATAAATGAAACATGGAAGACAGTCTATGCTTGCATGGGTAAAAACAAAACTAGACCATTGAATGATGATGAATTCTTACAGGCACATTGGATTGTCTATTTTGGTTATTCAAGATCAAATAAAATGAATTACACCAACTTCCTGCTGAATGATTATTTCACGCAACAGAACATTGAAACAAAATATACAAGCCAGTATAAACTGACCGAAATACAAGAAGAGTATCCGGAAGATGCTATTGAGGTTGATGCAGTAGACACAACTGAAGAACCACAGGTGGCTGAAAAAGGGGAGAAACTGACCATCGATGCTTTATTTAAGTATATAAGCAGTATGAAATCGTTGGTCCCGTTCTGGTATTCGCTGCATTTTCCAGATGACATAACCAACGGTGACATTAAGATGATGCTGGAAAGGCTGAACAGGCTGGGATTTGTCTATTTCAAACCGATGATAATGGTTATTCTTTCGAGAAAAGATATTTCAGACGAGAATAAATTCAAAGCACTTAAGCTGATAGAAAGATTCATCTTGTTACATTTCCGTTATGCGGGATACTTTTCAACATACAGAAACAGCTATTTCTATAACCTGGCTCACCAGTTATATGTCAAAGAAGTTGCAATTGATTATGTCTTAGAAAAACTGAATGAGATAGATTTCTTAAGCGATAATAAGGTTGCCACCACATCAACCTTAATGGGATCAGTCAATAGATGGTTTAGGAATTATAGCGGTTACTATAGCTGGGCATCAGTTAAGTATGTTCTGTTTGAGTATGAAAGATACCTAATGAAAGATAAAGCCAGTCAAAAGATTATGCCAGAAAACTTCTTCAAGAAAGATGAAAAAGATCACTATTCAGTAGAGCATATATACCCTCAAACAGCATCAGACCCATATTGGGTAAGTAGATTTGGTAATTATGATGATAATCAGAAGAAGAGATTAACAGGGACATTGGGCAATCTTTTGCCTTTGTCAATGAGCATTAATTCTACTTTGCAGAATTACTCTTTTGACGAAAAGAAAACCAGAAGTCCAAGAGGTTATTCTGACGGATCCCACAGTGAAATAGAAGTCAGTAAGTATTCTCAATGGACAAGTGAAGAAATATTAGATAGAGGATTAAAGATTCTGGCATTCATGGAAAATGAATGGGATTTCATTATTCCAAATAAAGCAGACCGTAAAATGCTATTGGGACTTGATTTCATGATAGAAGATGGTGATTTTTCAACTGATGTTACTGTGCCAGTGTTTAAGGAAAAAGTTGAAACAAGGAGAGTTGAAGACGTTTATTCTGAAGAAATATATCATGAGTTAATAGACGGAAAGCCACAATATGAGATAGATGTTTACAATGCTTTGTCAGAATACTGCCTTTCTTTAGATAGCAATGTAACAAGAAGTACTACAAAGAATTACATAGTATTCAAAGACAAGGGCGTTTTCTTAGAAATCCACTTTTACAAAAAAAGAATGCGTTTCATTCTCCCGGACATGGTTTATCAAGATGAAAAGGGATTGGTAAAAAAACTTCCAGATTCATATACATGGACCAAAAACCATTACATGGATTTTCACGAAGATGACGATCTAGATTATGCCAAGAACATCATTAGACAAGCACACGATTATGTAAAGAGAGGATCTTGATTTCATATGAAGCCAAAACTAGTGCTGGAAAGTGTCGCTGAACGAGATATAGATTTATTAATCATTAACAAGCTAATGACAGATTCCGACTTTGTTAAAGCTTTTTGTTGCACTATTACTAATCCAAAGCCTATAGATACCACTCATGTTGTTGTCAAAGAGCTCCATCATTCGAAAATGGATAGTGATGGAGAATCTGATGTATTTGTTCTGCTTAATTGCAACGCTACGAGGATTGGGCTATTCATAGAAGATAAAATTGATGCTATAGCCATGCCTGATCAGCACGGAAGGTATATTGTCAGAGCAGAAAAAGGATTAAACGACAAATATGATGAGTACAGAATAGTTCTTATTGCTCCGGATGATTATGATAATGAGGAAGCAAGAAAATATGAAAACAGAATCTCCTATGAATATCTGAAAGACATCGCTAACGATCCCTATTCAGTGGCTTTGCTTGAAGAGGCGGTAAGAGAGCAGAAAAAAGGTTACGAAGTTGTTGAAGACAACAGAGTCACAGTTTTCAGACAGAAATACTATCAATTTGTAAAAAACAATTACAAGCAGTTAAGTGTAAGAGAGGTACCTGGGCCAGCAGGTACGAATGCGGTATGGGTCACATTTGACAGCTTACGAAAAGGAACATATATTCAGCATAAATCAAATAAAGGATACGTTGATTTGGAGATTGCCGGATATGGGAACAAGACTGCAGAATTATATCAACGCAACAAAGAGTTGTTGATAAAAGAAGGACTCAAGGTTGCAAAAGCAAATAAATCAGCTGCAATAAGAGCAGAAGTTCCACCAATGGATTTTCATAATCAGTTCGAAGAATACCATGATGATATGCATGAAGTATGTAAAGCAGTAGATCAATTAATGTCTATTATTACAAAGATAAATTACGATGTATAAATAGCCGAAAAATGGAGTTAAAAACATGTAAGCATGACTCCATTTTTTGATAAAGGTTACATTTAAGAGCGTCAAAAAGTCCAATTTTTATAATTAAAACACACGATTATGCCTGCGAAAGTAAAGTATAAAAAACTGACACCAATGCTGATGTCAGTTGGAAATGATGACTCTGATTCCATGGGAGGAAAGACTGTCAGTAGATTCTACTGGAATGCCACTGTCAGTAACTACTGTTTTAATTGAGGCCGAAAGGTTTAGTGGTATGGTTCCTACCATCAGGAACTTAGCGCTTTCCGTAAGAACAACCACTTCATCAGCAGAGGCAGCCATGTCTTTGACAGACTGTGCTCTTAAGGGGTCCTTGTTGGTGAAACCGATGGTGTCATGATAGCCGTCAGTTCCAATAAACATCTTCCGAACATGATAGTTTCTGATGGATTCTGCCACTCCCGGGCCTACCAGACATTGAGAATCTTTCTGATACAGTCCACCGGTCAGGATAATGTTTACTGAAGGACAGTGGCGTACGTAATCAGCAATAAAGGCACTGTTGGTTATGATCGTTACGTCTTTTTTTTCAGTTGCAAGAATGCTGGCAAGTAAGGCACAGCAGCTGCCGTTTTCTATGATTACCGTATCATGGTCATTTACCAGAGCAGCAGCCTTACGGGCAATCATCATTTTTTCGTTATAATGAAAGGCCAGTCGGGAACTGATGTCATCACCGTTGTTAATTACCGCATAACCGAAGGAACGCTGAATGATTCCCTTTTCTTCCAGCTCATTCAGGTCTTTACGGATGGTGACCTGTGAGACATTCAGCTTGTCTGATAGTTCGGCAACATCCATCCTTTCGTTTTCTACGATCAGTTTGATTATTTCGTTTATTCTGTTATCCTTCTTCCAGCTCATAATTATTCCTCCTACATGAAGGCATTGATGCCATTGTCTGTGAAGACCTTCAGATAATCAGTAAGATCTTCCCGGTGATAGGCATTTTTGTCTTTCATTTCATATTCCATTCCCAATAAAGCGTATTTGTTTTCGCCAAACTGATGGAATGGTAATAACTGACAGCTTGTTGCACCGATCTTCAGTATCATGTCAGCAATCTCTTTAGCATCCTGCATAGAGTCGTTGAAATCAGGAATGACCGGAATGCGTGGAAGTACTGTCTTACCGGCAAGTACGGCGTTATGCATGTTTTCAACGATCTGTTCATTTCCAACACCGGTCCCCTTAAGGTGCTTTCCCATGTTGGCATGCTTGAGATCCATTAAGATGTAATCCACATTTTCAATTACTCTTCTGAAGACTTCCGAGCTGGTAAAACCGGTGGTTTCAATGCAGGTGTGTAATCCTTCTTCCTTGGCTGCCTTTAACAGTTCTACAGCGAAGTCAGGCTGTGCCATTACTTCTCCTCCGCTTAAGGTAATTCCTCCATTGCTTTCTTCGTAGAAGGGCAGATCCTGCATGACCACTTTCATGATTTCTTCCACGCTCTTTAGTTCTCCTTCACAGCTCAGGGCATATCCTGGGCATTCTTTGACACACTTTTTGCAGCCATCACACTTTGAATGATCAATATGAATCTTACCATCTGTCAGTGATATTGCCTGTCCGGGACATATCCGGATGCAGTGAAGACAGTGAAGGCATTTTCTTTCATCCCACAATATCTGTATCCTGAATGACTGGCTTTCCGGGTTGGAACACCAACGGCATCTTAACGGGCAACCTTTGAAGAAGACTACAGTGCGGATGCCCGGCCCGTCATTGACACTGTATTTCTGGATATTGAATATGATTCCTGTTCTGGTACGATCTGCTTTCATCCTATTTAACCTTCCCTACATAATATACTAACACAATTAAAAGGAAAAAAGAATATAAAAGTTACGAATGAAATTAAATATCGTTTTAATTGAACAACTATTGCGTTTAAAAAGGGGTTAATATACAATAAAGTTGTAAACGAAAGATATAAAAGTTACGAAAGAAATATTTGGAGGAAACATGGAGAATAAGGAACATTTCGGAGCATTAACAGACAGAATGAAGTCCTTCAGGGAGGAAGTCCTTGATGAGAAACCTTACATTGATGCTGAAAGAGCAATCCTGGCTACTGAAGCCTATAAGGCAAATCTTAATCAGCCAAGAGTAATGGTCAGAGCATTGATGCTGAAAAACATCCTGGAAAAGATGAGTATTTATATTGAGGATAAGACCCTGATCGTCGGCAATCAGGCTACCAAAAACACCAATGCACCGGTGTTCCCGGAATATACTCTGCAGTTTGTTCTGGATGAACTTGACCTGTTTGAAAAGAGAGACGGTGATGTTTTCTATATCGCTGAGGAAACCAAAGAACAGATCCGCAGCATTGCCCCGTTCTGGGAAAACAACAATCTGCGCGCCAGAGGTGAAGCCCTGCTTCCGGAAGAAGTAAGTGTCTTCATGGAGACCGGTGTATTCGGTATGGAAGGAAAGCTCAATGCCGGCGATGCCCATCTGGCTGTCAATTATGAGAAGGTTCTGAAATGTGGCTTAAGAGGATATGAGGAAAGAGTCAGAAAACTGAAGAGTGAACTTGATCTGACTGATCCGGATGCCATCGACAAGAATGTCTTTTATAAAGCAGTACTGATCGTCATTGAGGCAGTAAAGGATTTTGCGGAAAGATACAGCCGTCTGGCTGGTGAAATGGCCTCAGTAGAACAGGATGTAAAGCGTAAGAATGAACTGATCGAGATCAGCCGCATCTGTTCCAAGGTTCCTTACCAGCCGGCAGAAAACTTCTGGGAAGCCATCCAGTCAGTGTGGTTCGTTCAGCTTATCCTTCAGATAGAATCCAATGGCCATTCATTAAGCTATGGCCGATTTGACCAATATATGTATCCATACTATAAAGAAGGCAGTATCAGTGACGAGAAAGCGCTGGAATTGTTAACAAATTTATGGATCAAGACCCTGACCGTCAACAAGGTCAGAAGTCAGGCTCATACCTTAAGTTCTGCCGGAAGCCCTATGTATCAGAATGTTACCATCGGCGGGCAGACCACTGATAAGAAAGACGCGGTTAATGAACTGAGCTTTCTGGTGTTAAAAAGCGTTGCCCAGACCAGGCTCACTCAGCCGAATCTTACAGTCAGATATCATGCCAATCTGAATAAACAGTTCTTTGATGAATGCATTGAAGTCATGAAACTGGGGTTCGGCATGCCGGCATTGAATAATGATGAGATCATCATTCCTTCCTTCATTAACTGGGGAGTTAAGGAAGAAGATGCCTATAACTACAGTGCAATCGGCTGCGTGGAAACGGCAGTACCGGGCAAATGGGGATACAGATGCACCGGCATGTCCTATGTAAACTTCCCGAGACTGCTGCTGTGTGTGATGAATGATGGTATTGACATGACTAGCGGAAAACGTTTCGTCAAGGGATACGGATATTTCAAGGACATGAACAGTTATCAGGAACTGCTGGATGCCTGGGATAAGAGTGTCAGAGAGTTTACCAGATATTCGGTAATAGTGGAAAACGCCATTGATAAGGCTTCGGAAAGGGATGTGCCTGATATCCTGTGCTCTGCTCTGACTGATGACTGCATCGGCAGAGGTAAGACCATCAAGGAAGGTGGAGCAGTATATGACTTCATATCAGGTTTACAGGTAGGAATTGCCAACATGGCAGATTCCCTGGCTGTAATCAAAAAGCTGGTTTATGAGGAAAAGAAGATTACTCCTGAACAGCTATGGAATGCGATACTGGATGATTATCAGAGTGAAGAGAATAAAAAGATTCAGCATATGCTGATAAATGACGCTCCAAAATACGGCAATGATATTGATTATGTTGATGATCTGGTAGTTGAAGCCTATGATTCATATCTTGATGAAATCAGGAAGTATCCTTCAACCAGATATCACAGAGGACCGATTGGTGGAATCAGATATGGAGGAACATCCTCCATCAGTGCCAACGTTGGGCAGGGGATGGGCACATTCGCCACTCCTGACGGACGTAACGCCTGGGAGCCATTGGCCGAAGGCTGTTCACCGGCCCATAATGCTGATAAAAACGGACCGACATCAGTGTTTAAAACCGTTTCGAAATTAAGAACAGAAAAGATCACGGGAGGCGTACTTCTGAACCAGAAGATGACTCCGCAGATGCTGTCAACGGAAGAAAACAAACAGAAACTGGAGATGCTGATAAGGACATTCTTTAACAGATTGCATGGTTATCATGTCCAGTACAACATCGTATCCCGTGAAACATTGCTGGATGCTCAGGTACATCCTGAAGACCATAAAGATCTTATTGTCAGAGTTGCCGGCTACAGTGCATTCTTCAATGTCCTGTCCAGAAAGACGCAGGATGACATTATTGCAAGAACAGAACAGACTTTATAAGATGGAGAATATGTATGAAATTACTAATTGATGATGCCCATATTGAAGATATCAGACATTTAAAGTATTTATGTATTTATTTTTAAAATTGATATTTTCTAATAATAATTCACAATCTTATACATCAAGTTCAACAGTGAATAGTAATCAGAAGAAAACATATTATAACTGATTGTAAATGTTATTTACAGCTTCGATGTAACAAACAAATGATGGATGATTATGCTGGTTCCATTGTAAATAGTGATTCTTGAGCCTAAGATACTCCTGACGTACCTTATCCCACATGCCTGGATATTGTTTTATGTAATTAGCTTTTTCAGCAATTTCAGCTGAATTTGGAGCCATATTCCAGTAATACTGATCTAAATCTGTAAATCCTGTTTTTTGATGTATTAGCCTATGCCAATTACCGTCATCACCTTTGCATACAATACAGATATCCATGCTGAATTCAATATTAGGATTGTCTTTAAAATATATACTATCTGTAGTTATAGTCGAGGTTGAGTCGGATACAGTTCCAAGTCCCTGATCATTCATGATTTTGTTCATGGCTTTTATAACTGACTCTTTGAGGTATCGTCCGTCCCAGTTTCTGCTGGAAATGATATTCAGATTGTAATCAAAATCGATTGGTTCATTCCCGTTTTGTGTGATCATGTTTCTTCCTCCACTTCCAACAAGAAAACACTGGGAATTAATACCGTATTTTTCTCTTAATCTTACTTCAAGCTCCTTCATAGTTTTTGAACAGTCTGTTTGGGCTCTTTTCAGAAATTCTTTGTCTTCGACCCAATGGTACATAATAAAGTCCTTTCTATTCCCCGATCCGACCATTTAATTTCATCATTAAATCGTTATATCTTACCATATTATGTGGTGAAGTCAATATATGAAAATGAAGAGAAGTTTAGATATCTTCAATTCCTATGTTCTTTAAATAACTATAAGTTACATATATAACTTAACATCACTTATGATTATCTTGGATATGTTTGCATAGGTAAGATCTCGTTGATAAATGAGCTTGTAGCATCTTTGCGGTTTAATAAATATAAATTGTTTTTTGCTCTTGTAATTGCTACGTAAAACAATCTTCTTTCTTCTTCAGGATCTGTAGAAGGATCGTTTGACGGTAGAATACCATCTACGCAATCAATAATATAGACTTTTTCAAATTCCATACCTTTTGCAGAATGAATCGTTGAAATAAAAATTCCTTCTTTGCTACTGTTAAGATTGGTAGTTTTCTGTTTTATAGTATTAAGGTAATAAAATAGCTGTTTCCTATTATTCCCAACGAATATGTAATCTAATCCTTGTTTTATATAATCGTTAAATATAAATCTGGCGAGTTTTTCAGGCCTTCTACTATAAAACTTGTTAAGAGTTTCTATATGCATTGAGACAGGCTGTGAAGCAATGTTATAAAACAGGTCAATGATTTCTTTAACCAGACTTATAGTATTTGCTTTATGCTCTTCATCATTATACTCGGAATAGTTATAGGCTTCGTTGATAAAAACTTTAAGCAAAAAATCGTCTTTTGTATTGTTAATGGTCTTATTTACTAAATTACTTGATAATAGCTTGGTGTTTCGTATTATTTTTTGGAATAATTCCTTATTATTAAAATCAAATGAATACTCAAGCAAATCCATATACATAGAAACAGAAGAGTATTCAAAAAACCTGCTCAGAGAGTTACTGGTGTAGTATTTAATGTAATTTTTTTCAAAAAGATACATTAAAGGGATACCACTGATATTATTTCTGTATAAAATGGCAATCTCTCCCTTTTGGCGAATTATGTTAGATAAAAGGATATCATATTGTTTATATAGATTACTTACTGTAATAGGGATGACATACCCTGACACATTTCTATAACTGGTCATGTCTTTTTCTATTCTGTTTTTATTTTTCGAAATAAACAGATTAGCTGCTGATACTATATTCTTGGCAGATCTGTAATTTGTGGAAAGCTTATAGATCTCTGCTCCAGGATAATCTTTTGTGAATTGTAGTAAATAATTAGGTTCAGCTCCTCTGAAAGCGTATATACTCTGATCTTCATCGCCAACCATAAACACATTATTATTCTTGGTTGATAAGAGTTTTATAAGAGCATGCTGTATCTCTGAAGTATCCTGAGCTTCATCAACACATATATATTTATAGTTATTTTGATATTGCTCAAATACTTCAGGTTTTTCATTAGCAACAGCATATGCATTTATCAACTGGTCATCAAAATCAATCTTATTTAGTTTACGAAGCATGTTGTTGTATTCGTTATAGAGGAATAGTATATTTGGATTTTTCCATCTGAACCAACGAACTTTAATGTCAGGATTGATTGAATTTTTTATCAGTGATATTTCATTGGACAAAAGGGAAATCTGTGAATCAGTTGGTTCTTCACGGTAATAGTCAGAATATACGTTATATAAAATGCTTTTCTTTTCAGTATCGTCAGCAACTTTTTTCTTCCCAAATCCAGTATTGGATATTTCATAGCAAAGACTGTTAATAGTTGAAAATCTGATCTTCTTACCTATACGTGCATCATACTTTTCTATGAATCTGTTTTTCATTTCATTTGCTGCATTATCTGTAAATGTTAGTGCCAGTATCTCTTCAGGTTTTATACTCAAGCACAAAGTCATATAGGCTAGACGTGTTATTAGAGTTGTAGTTTTTCCACTTCCAGGTACGGCTAAAAGAAGAAGACAGCCATTTACATATTTAATAGCTTCTTCCTGCTGATTACTCAGAGTTAGTGCATATAGTTCTATAAATTCTTCAAAAGTCATAATTCTAATCAGTAGCTAACATCATTTTAGCATTTGTTACAATATGTGACATGAATAAATGTCAATTTTGAATATGACATAGGATAAAATAGGTACATCAGAATGATGTACCTATAAAATGTTGTAGCCGAGATTTGAATAATGTTCTTTGATATCTGGGTCGAGTGAACTATCACTAATAATATTTGGCAATTCAGTTGGTGAAGATAACTTTGTAATGGCTTTATGTCCGAATTTACTTGAGTCAACAACACAGTATGACTTTTCAGATATGGATATATAAGCCTTTTTTATGTCTTTTTCACCGCGTTTGAATAATGATAGACCGTCTTCGCTGATGCAACTGGCACCTATAAAAGAAATGTTAGCTGAATATTTTTTTATCATTTTTACGGATTCTTCGCCTGAAATAATCATCTGACCGTTATTATTTCTGTTAATGAATCCTCCTATAACAAGTACATCAACATTTGGCTTTGGAGCTAATTCAGTTATGATTTTTAAGTCATGAGTTATTACTGTAATTGGAAATTCGCCAAGTAATCTGGCTATCTCAAAAGTAGTTGATCCGTCATCGAGACAAATGACAGAATAAGGCATGATCAGATTCAGAGCTTTTTTGGCAATTTCCTGTTTTTCCTTTGGACTATTATTATGGAAACCATCAAGATCAAAGAAAGGATTATTATAGCTAGAAGAAGATATAACAGCCCCTCCGTGTGTTCTTAAAAGAACGCCAGAATTTTCCAGGCGGTTTAAGTCAAGGCGTATGGTTTTTTCTGAAACATTTAAACGTTCAGCCAGTTCCTTAACTGTTATTTTGCTTTCGCTCTCCAAATATGAGGTAATCAATTCAAGTCTGTTATTCATATTTAAATTATAGCAATAAAAAGATTATATGTCATCAATTAGATGTTCAGCAAAAGTGTAAAAAATACATATAAACGTTCGAAACAAACGTTTTTATGTTGACAACGAACCGAATATGAATTTAAATATAAGTATAGAAAGATGCATTTTATGCTATGGTTAATAATCAGAATAATGATTGTTTATGGCCAAAACAGAATTCAGTGGGATAAGGAGAGCTCATCGTTCTGCTGATTGTTATTCTGATACGATTTTATAATAAGAATTACAAAGAGAGGAGAAACAATGAATTACAAAGAAATGTCCAAAACCGTTTTGGAAAACATGGGCGGATTGGATAACATTACGTTTATTGAAAGATGTGCTTCAAGATTAAGAATTGTGTATAAAGATAAATCAAAAGTTAATATTGATGGTATCAAGAAAGCCGAAAAAGTTGCTGGTGTTGTAGCTAAAGGTGGAGAAGTACAAGTAGTAATTGGACCAAATGTTAATGAAGCTTATGAAGATTTCCTGGAGATATCAGGATATGATGGCAAGGATCACAGAGAAAGAGATAAAGATGGTGATGTTGTCAGGAATGTTGATACGGGAGAAAAGAAAGATTTACTTTATTATTTACACGTTGTTGGTAACTTCAGTGCATCTATTTTCATGCCAATTGTTCCGGCACTAATTGTAGGTGGTTTGATTCTGGCTATTAGGAACCTACTGATTAACTACTTTGGCATGGGAGCCAATCCAACAGTTAATGTTCTGCTGAATATTTTCAGAGTTGGTTTTAACTGGCTACCTATCTGGGTAGGGTTTGCTACAGCTAAAAGATTAAAAGTTGAACCGGTGTTAGGTGGTATGCTTGGTGGTATTTTGGTTCATCCTAATATAAATAATGTGGCGGATCTTTCAGTGTTTGGCCTGGCAATCCCTCAGGTAGACTATAGTAATGCGATTTTACCAGTAGTAATGGGCGTTGGATTAATGTATTACATTGATAAGCTTTTAAAGAAAATCTTGCCAGAACAAATTAGTTACACATTAAAACCTCTGATTACAATGATAATTGTTGTTCCTGCAACATTATGCTTCTTAGGACCAATAGGGACATGGATTAGTAAATATGTTGGTGCATTTATGGTGGGAATGATGAATAAAGCTGGATGGCTTGCAGTTATTGTCTTCTCAGTGCTTAATCCATATATTGTTATGCTTGGCTTGGATAAGGCAACAGCGAACCTACAGGCAGAATTGAATGCATTACTAGGATATGACCCATTGAAACTTCCAACGGCTTTAATCGGAAATATGGCAGCTGGCGGTACAGCATTAGCAGTTGGTCGGGTTCAGAAAGACAAAGAAAAGAAAGGTATGTATACTTCGTTTGGTATAACTTCAACCTGTGGTATCATCGAACCTGCTTGGTATGGATCAATTATCATGAGGCCGAGAGCAATGATTGGTTGCGCTGTTGGATGTTTTGTAGGCGGCGCAATTGCAGGTATCTTTGGCTTAAAGAGCTATATTGTAGGTGGATGTCCAGGTTTCTTTACAGCTTTGTTCTTTATCTCTACTGATGGTAAAATTGGGTTCAACTTTGCATTATTCTGGATTGTTTGCTTTGCATCAATAGCTTCAGCATTTGCTGCTACTTATGTATTATTAAAAGCACATCCTGAAGAAATTGAGATTGAGTAATTTGATTTCAAAATATACTGACTGCTTTTTAAGCAGTCAGTATATTGGTGGGAAAACAATGATGAATGAAATTAAAATAGATGCGTCTTTAAAAGTCTCTGATACATATATAACATGTACGAATATTGGAAGAATGAGATTTTTTTATGGTAATATTCTAGGCCTAAAAGAAATAACAAGATACAAGAACAATAGTACAGTATTTTATGATTCAAATACTAATCGGTTAATTGAAATATCTCAAAAGAAAGAAAATGATAGTTTCATCATCAAAAGAGGATCTGATCATTTTATCATGATTGTTGAAGATATCTTTGAAAAAAAGAAAGAATTATCTAATAGAGGAATAAGAATTGAAACTGATCCAGAAAAGGATAACTACGATTTTTTATATATGTGGATAAGAGATCCTGAAGATAACAGAATAGAAATAAAACAGTATCTTTTGAATTCGTTTGTATAAGAAGATAGAAATGGGAGTGTATTATTATGAAAGCTGCATTGAACTACAGTGTAATAGGGGAATTCCCCGGTAATATAAAAGCAATGCTTGAACTGGCAGCCAAATATGGGTTTAAAGCAATAGAAGCCACGCCTGCATTAGTAGAAGAATATGGTGTTGAAAATACTATTGAAGTAATAAAGGAGATTGGAATAGGAATCTCAGTTTTCAGTATGCCATTCAGACCTGTTGAATCAAGCAACGAAGAATATGAGAAGAACATAGCTGCATTTGAACAGAAGGTAGAAATAATGGAAAAAGTCGGATGTAAAATGTGTTTCACTTTTGTGAGAAGCAGTAGTGATGAATATGAATTTGAGGATAATTATGAATTTCATGTTAAAAGATGGAAACCAGTAGCTGAAATATTGAAAAAGCATGGAATGAAATTGGCATTGGAATTTCTTGGCCCGAAAACAACAATGTTGAAAAAGAGATATCCGTTTATTAGAACTGCTGATGCATTACTGCCTTTATGTCGTGATATAGGAGATAATTGTGGTTTGGCATTTGACTTCTGGCATTGGTACAGCTCAGGCGCTGATAGAGATGTGTTTGAAAAAATTAATGGCACGAAGTATATCTATCACGTACATTTAAATGATGCCTGTCCGGGAAATGTTGATGAATTAATGGATAAACCTAGAATGTTGGTGGGAACATCAGGAGTAATTGATACACAGTTTTTATTATCAAAATTAAATGAATATGGTTATGACGGTTACTGTATTTCCGAATCTTTCAGTGAAGAATTGAAAAGATTGCCTTCTTTGGAAGATAAAGTTAGAAGAACAAAAGAAGCAATTGATCATGCATTAAAATAGAGGGAGAAATAAAGATTGTATGTTAAATGTTGCATATATTGGATTTGGACTAAGTGTTAAGAGATATCATCTGCCTTATGTCCGTAAAAGAAGAGATTATATCAATGTAAAATATATCTATCGCCGTCAGGAAGATGTTGAAATTGAAGGTATAGATGACGAAAAATGGTATCCTGATATCTGTTTTACAACAGATCTTCAACAGGTCATTAATGATAAAGACGTAAATCTCGTAGTAATAAATACGCCAAATAAATTCCATGTTGAATACACCAGGATGATGCTGAATGCTGGGAAAAATGTGCTGTGTGAAAAGCCTTTGGCGCAAAGCGTAAATGAAGCTGAAGAAATGTTCGAGTTGGCAAAAGAAAAAGGTTTACTGTTGATGACAAATCAGAACAGAAGATATGATGCTGATATGTTAACAGTAAAAAAGGTAATTGAGTCAGGTAAATTAGGAGATATTGTTGAATTTGAATCGCATTATGATTATTACAACATAAACAGAGCTTTAACAGAAGGCTTTAAATTTGTAGAAGGTATAGGAATACATCCTATTGATCAGGTTATTGGACAGTTTGGCATTCCTGAAAGACTGGTGTATGATTGCCGTAGTATAGATCTTCCTGGAAAGGCAGATTCGTATTGGGATATTGATTTCTTCTATTCGCATGGCATGAAGGCAATTGTAAAAACAAGTATGTACGTAAAACTGGACTACCCAAGATTTATAGTGCATGGAAAAAAGGGTAGTTTCCTGATGCCTTCTTTAGGACATCAGTCTAGTGCCAAGTCAAAACCGGGGCCTGTAGAAATATCATTTGACCCATTACCAGAAAGCACATGGGGTACATTATGTTATGTTGATGAAAATGGGAATGATGTAACTGAAAAAGTTCCAACTGAAATAGGTGATTACGGTTTCATATATGATAATATCCGTGACGTGTTGGAAAAGGGAACTGAAAAAGTAATAAAAGATGAAGAAACAATTGAAGTTCTGAAGATAGTAAAAGCTGCTGAACAGATTGCCAGGAGTGCAAAATGAAATTAGGGGTTATTGGTGCCGGAAAAATTGTTAACGATTTTTTGAAGGTTTACTTTGATATTAAAGGACTTGATTTTGTCGCAATAGCAGATCTGCCTGCAGCGGAAGAAAAACTGAAACAGATAGTAAATGAAACAGCTTGTAAAGAGTATTATTTGGATGCTGAAGAAATGATAGAAAAGGCAGACATTGATACTGTATATATTGCTGTTCCGAATAGTCTTCATTATAAAATGTGTAAACTGGCATTGGAGAATAACAAGAATGTTATCTGTGAAAAACCTTTTACTTCAAATTATAGTGAAGCATTGAAATTATCCGCTATTGCCAGGGATAAAGGTTTGGTTTTAGTAGAAGCAGTAACAACTCACTATCTTCCTAATATGCTGAAAATAAAGGAAATACTTCCTGAATTAGGTGATATAAAAATAATCTATACTAACTACTCACAGTATTCTTCCAGGTATGACAGTTTTCGTAAAGGAGTAATACTGCCGGCTTTCGATCCAGAAATGTCTGGAGGTGCTTTGATGGACCTGAACATATATAATGTTAACTTTCTTGTTGGCCTTTTTGGAGAGCCTCAAAGCATTGAGTATAAGGCAAATATTGAAAGGAATATAGATACTTCGGGAATACTGATAATGGATTATGGAACCTTTAAAACCGTATCTATAGGAGCAAAAGACTGTAGTGCACCGATAACCTGCTGCATTCAGGGAAATAAAGGTTGCATTACTACTTCATCACCAGTAAATGTATTAAGAGGATTTAAGTATTACTCTACCGAAAGTAAACAGAAAGTTTTGGCAGATAGTTCAAATGAAGATGATTATAATGGCGACAAACATCGTATGTATTATGAATTTACTGAATTTGAAAGAATGATAAGCAATAAAGATCTTTTCAGTGCCAATAAGTCTTTAGAAATAAGTTTGATAGTGTCAAAGATACAGACTTTAGCTAGAAAAGATGCTGGCATCATATTTCCGGCAGATATAGTAAGATGAAGTACAGATTAAAGCTTAACTGCACTTGTGAAGAGATATTTGAAGTGATTTCAGGAATGTTTAAAGATGATTTTCTGCAGGTTAAAGGCCGAGCAATAAAAGAGGATGAACTTGTTCCTGGGTTTACATATTTTAAGATGTCTAACAGACAAGCATATAAGAACGAAGCAGACAATGTTGCTGAAGTTACTTTATTGGAGTACAAATATCCAGAAAAGTATCGTTTTTCATTCAAAAGCAACACTTTCTATCGCATAATTGGTTTGGAAACAAAACCATTGACTGATGATTGGTGTGAAATCATTTATGAAGAATACAATGAAAAACTGAATGACGGTAAAAGTGAGGATAATTTTGCGTATGATGGAAGTAAAGTAAAAATAGAGAGACCTAGTCTTACTAAATGGCTTATGTTTAGAAATACAGTTAAAGAGATAAAAAAGAGAAGAAAGTAAGTATAATTATTAAACATAAGATTTGTTATACCTAATATTTAGGTTCGAATAACGTGGTCAAAAAGGATTAAATCACTTGTGATCACGTTTTATATTTTTAGGAGGATAATGAAGAAGACTGATCTATAATATTTCAGTAGAAGTACAGTTTTGCTTTTGAACTAAAACTTTTTTAGAGTTTTATCACCAGAAGAATATGAATTTTTATATTCATATTTAGGTTCCAATAACTACCCTTATAAAAGTATGATGTCATCAATAAAATGAAACTGTAATTAAACTTGAGAAGGAGAGGTATATGAAACACAGTAAATTCATGTTTTTATTGGGGCCAATTGCTGTAGCTGCAGTAGTTTTGCTGGACAGGCGAATGAAGACTATCATACAGAAAGAGATTGATGCTACATTATTGAATGTTTATTATGGATTTGACAAGTATTACCAAACAAGGGTGAGACGTCTTAATAATTCAAAAAATGAAAATGAAGAGACAATCTTGTTGGAAGATCCGGCATACAAAAAAATACATTAATTATAAAAGTTATGATAATTGGAGTTAGATTATGAGTTCTTATGTAATATCAGACATCCATGGTAACAGTAATGTCTTTGAGCTTCTTAAAAAGGCAAAGGTTTCCTTTCCAGAAGACGTTCTCTACGTTAGTGGAGATATAGTTGACAGGGGAAAGGATCCTTTAGAAGTGTTCAAAAAGTTCTTAAAAATGCAGAGTGAATATCCGGATAACATAGTCATTTTGCTGGGTAATCACGAACTTTTTCTGAAGATGTATCTGGAAGGAAAGCTGTCTGAAAAAGAGTATCGTGCTTTTGGCGGAACAAATACGATTAAAAAGCTGAAAGATTATTATCCGGATGATGTTTCCCGAAAGGCACTTGTTGATTATATTGACAGTATGCCGGTGTATGTTAATGTGTTTTCACCTGTATTTGGAGATACAGTCATTACCCATACAGGGCTTGATGCTGATCATATCTGTTTTGGTCCTGACAAAATTGATGTGGCTACCAGTATAATGGCTGCATATTTATCAGATTCCTATAACTATATGGTCGGTTGTGACCTTCAGAAAGGGTATCTTCCTGCTGCAGTATTAAATAATCTGGATAAATTTATGATAGTAGGGCATGTTCCTACCATTCATATCGAAAAAACAAAAACAGTAATCATCAAGGAGCATTACATGGATATTGATACCGGATCATCATATTTTGGCGGAAAACTATCCTTATATCGAATTGATGATGGGAAAGTATTTCAGGTTAAGGGTTAGAGAGTAATTACTAAAATGATATATAAGCCGCATGTGTGAGCATGCGGCTTTTGTAATATAATAATAGTAATAGCAGTAAAACCAGTTAGTTCAGGAGAGCATAATGCCGTATTATTCCGAGGTACAACAAAAATACATTGAAGAAAGGAATACCTCTTTTAATGATAAAAAGAGTCTTTTTACGCAGAAAAACAAGAACATGTTTTATCAGCTGATCAAGTATCTTTACAATAACCACAAAGATACATCAGCAGAGAAATCAGCTGGCACTTTCTGTGTAACAACGGGGAAAAACAGATATGTATTTCCATCACCTGAATTGAATTCTGATAAGGATAACTCACCTTTCAGTGAAGCTGTCAATGATGAAGATACATATAAGCAGCTGGTATATACGCTTAACAGTGTTTTGATAGAAATTGCCGAATCTAACATCAACGGACAGG
The DNA here is from genome assembly GCA_017405675.1 of Erysipelotrichaceae bacterium. The sequence goes on along the minus strand of JAFRAB010000048.1, from coordinate 36,513 downwards.
ATATAAATGAAACTGATGCCAATATAGATTTCGAAAAGCTTGAAGGTGTAAAAGGCAGAAAGAGTAAAGGAAATAAAAGTCTCAAGAAAAGAAAAGCAAGATTCAATAAAAGTGTTATCAGCCCTGGCCTGAAATCGCAGATGACCGAAAAAGGTCCGCACAGGTTAAGACTTCTGCTTTATGCTTATGCGCTTAAGATGAGTGCTGCGGAAACCAAGGAACTGATGCAGACAATTGATCCCAATCTGCCAGTAAATATCTGGAATGGATATGAGGTTATTGTTTTCTATGCCATTAACCGCAAACAGCATGATATTACACTGAATGATCTGGATTATCTTGGACAGGTTATGTCTATTGAAGATGCTGAAGTCGAAACAGCTTTCCTTGATAATTGCACAACTGATACAGATGTTGCATTGGATTTTTTCAACAGCCTTGCAGAAACAGATAAGGAAGCTTCAATAAAAGAAATGGAAAAACTGCTTCGAAACATCAAAGTATCTGGAAAAATCAGTTCCATTAAGGCAAAAGAAGAACTTGATTCCATGTTTAGATATGTAATCGAGAAAGGGGACAGGATCTTTAAAGGTGACTACTGGGAAAAGTATTATTGCAAAGATAATAATACTGAAGTTGATTTCAGAAAATGCCGTGATGCGATTACTGAACAGTTCTGGCCTTATTATGAAAACCAGGTTCAGTTCAGAAGCAGAATAGAAAATGAGCATTATATCAATCTTCAGGAAATGAGATCTCTGCCTACTAAAAAACATCTGAAAGCAGTCGATGAAAAGAAGCAGGCAGTAACCAGAGCAGACCTGGAATTTTCCTTTTTCCTGAAATTTGCACTGGATAACCATATAAGTAAATATGTCAGGTCAGATATTGCTGTGGGTACTGATGAATTGATTACACAGCGTTTCCATGATTACAAAAGTCAAGCTGATGTATTACTGACTAAATATCATTTTGAAAAAACCGGCGCCAAATACCGCTTTGATGATATGTTAATGGTCTGCATGCAGAAAGAATATCCTGTTAAGGAACTGCATGCTATAGCTGCTGATTATTTTCTGATTGCAAGAGATGATGTAGAAATTCATGACATATAGTTATTAAGGTTCTAATCGAATCCCCTGATATTAAAACTGCTGTGGTTTATGATATAAACGTAAGGTGACAGATATGCGAAACAAACTGAAAGCCGACTCTGTAATCTGGTTTGATCCCGCTGAAAACGGGACTTTTAAGCATTGTGTGAAAATCACCGATTGTATTGGCGAAGGTGGAACAGGCATCATCTATACGGGTATTGATGATAGCGGCATTGTGTGGGTAATTAAGGAAAGCTTCCCAAATACAGAAAACAGTGTTCTCAATATTGTTCATGTCTATCGCAGGGATAATGGAAATATATCAGTCTACACAGACAATAATGATTATGACCTGAATACTGAAATAAACAGAATTCTGGAAAACGAGAATGAAGTGGCATTGAACTTGCAAAATGATCTTACCAACAGGATCATGAATATGCCGTTTTATAATGGCATACTCAAAGGAGCTGCCATACAGTGTCCTGGACAAAATGTTCCAGTGATCTGCAATCAGATGTTTACCCGCATGCAGTACGTTAAAGGGATTACTGCTGATAAAACAGAATTCTCTGATACTCTTGAAAGATTAAGAGCGGTTGAAGACATACTGAAAGCCATTGCCAGAATACATCAGGCTGGTTTTATTCTCGGTGACATTAAACCACAGAACATCATGATCGCTGATGGCGGTAATGGAAGATGCTTTGTCCTTGATTATGGCAGTGCTGTAAAAACAGATACAAACGGGGTAGCGAATATAGATCCGTTTACTTATCCGCGTTCTTCAGGATATATCGGACCGGAAATGTTTGATATGGCTGAAGGTCATTTTTATCTGACAAAAGCCTATGATGTCTATTCACTGGGTGCTTTATTAATGGATCTTCTGATGCCGCAAAGAACAAAGACGATCAGGGAGATCCAGTACCGTCAGAGAATGGAATTTCATTACCGTTTCCTTTATGAAGACATGGAAACTTATGGAGTTTTCAGCAAGCTGTCAGTTATGCAGGAGCTGCCGGTTTCACCAGCTCTGGCTGACCAGTTAAGCAGGATCCTTCGCAAGAGCATGGCTGATGACAGAGAAGAGCGTTATCAGGATGCTGGTGAACTGCTGGAAGACTACTCCAGGTTCCTGAATAACTATCAGTATAAGACTCTGAAACCTCAGAATTATAACTATCATTTATTCTGGCAGGCCAGCTATGATTATATGGCAGAAAGACTGAATGATATGATCTGCGGACAGATATCTAAGGTAAATGCAATAAAGGCTGTCAGAAAAACAAAACCTGAGTGGTGGGAATTACTGCCGGTAAACGGTTATGACAATGAGGATAATTGTTATCCGAATGCCGTATCAATCTCAGAAGTACTGAGCAGGGAAAGTGTTTATCTGCATGGTGTGAAAGGAAGCGGTAAGACCGTAAAAGCCTGTCAGATAATGCAGAGGAAGTTATGGGAAATGCCGGTTCTTTATGTTGACTTAGGACTGTGGAACAACGAAGAAATATCTGACAAAGTTCTGTCTGCAGATGGAATAATAAATAGCGCTTTATGGGAAGTTTTCGGATATCTTCCTGATCGTTTCACTGAGATGTTGAAACAAAACAATGATCCTTTTCTGATTGTCATGGATAATATCAATAATGTTGGCTCTGTCCAGAAAGAAGCTGTTTTCAGAGCAATTACCGGGCTGCAGTCTGCAAACAGTAAAGCCCAGATCCTGCTTGTTGGCTTAAGTGAAACGATTGGCAATGAAAAACTGGATGTCTCCTTTCGAAAAATAAGACTTGAAGGGTTTGATGAGCAGAATAACCCATTGTTGAGAATTCCTTTCTTCTTCATGAGATATCAGGAAATGAAATACAAAGATCCTGAATTCGTTCTTGATACAGACAGTGAAGTTGAATTTCTGAAGAAATACATGGATTCTCTCGGAACAGACTATTACAGGCATGAGAACATTCTTCTGAATATTGCCATGAAAATGGCTGAGGGTGTCCTTTACTTAAGGTATATAAGTAAAAAAGATCTGACAGCCCTTTTAGAAAATGAGTATTCTCCTGATGAACTGGCAGAGATCATTGGTATTTTAACCGATAAACTTGGTTTACTTACTTATGTTCAAGGGAAAGATTATTTCGCCTTCACTCATGATATATATCAGGATTATTTTACTGCCGGACAGATTTCACTGTTAATTCAGGATGCCATCAGATATGATAATCTGAAAGTACTGTCTGCAGTCCGTAAACTGGATACTGAAGTGGTAAGAATACTTCTGAGTTTGCTCAAACCGCAACAATTGGATAAGCTATACTGCATGCTGAATGATACAGACAGTGAGAAAGACATTTTTAACAGTATTGGTCTCATAGAAGGAATGGTGAATTATTATTGGTACTGTGAAGGTTATACTGTGAACAGATGGGCAGAATTAGGGGTAAAGTACAGGGATGACTTAAGTATGGCTGCTACCGCTGCGGATCTCATTATGAAAATCACACCTGACAATCACCATACACTTGATGAAGCTGTTAATTTATGTCGCCAGGGAATAGCTCATTCACAATCTATATTTAACAAATATCCGGATTACCTTTATCTGGAATCTTCTGTTCGCAACTGGGCGAGAGAATATCTGGGAATGCTGATATTGCACGATGTTCTTGAAGAAAAGCAGCTTGGGTGTTTCCTGAACAGAAATACTTTCAGCTCTGTCATCATATCTGATGTGAATGAATTATACTGCCCGGAATGTTATTACCGTATTAAAGGTCCGCTTGGAAAGATTGATGGCTTAACAGTTCATGACGGAATAAAACTTTACTATGTAGATTATATTCCAGAAACAATAAAATCCATTATAAATGATTTACCTGGTGAACAGGTCAGATTGGATGCAGAAATGCAGGAAAAGTCCGGAAATAATGCCATCAGAATCAGAAGAAAATATTGGAATATCATTAAGGATACGGAATTAAACAGAGGGATTATGAGGTTCAGGGATGAAGACAGTTATGTAAACCTGGAGTATATAGGCGCAGCAAGGTATCAGGAAGAAAATTATAATGTTTTTGCTACTGTGGACCACCAGGACAGTGATGGTATAGAAAAAATTGTTATAATGAAGATAACTCAGCCATCATGGAAGTATTACTTTATGCTATTGACCGGAAATGATTTATCTGGTGAAGAAGAATTCCAGCTTCAGAAGGATAAAATTGAAGATAAGAGTATTTGTAATGGAGTCTTTAACGCTTTCATGAAAGGCGGCGGAAAAAACAATTTCGACATTATTGAGAACTAACTAATTGATAATAACAGCTAAAAAAGCAGAAAAAGGTTCTAATCAGTACCCTCAACTGCTTTTTTTATTTGTGGTGGAATATAGGTGTAAGGAGGAGAAATCTGAAATGATTAAACTTATAAAACTGATGATTGGTGCATTTGTGTTTCGGTCAATATGTTATACAAGGTATGTTTACGGCTTCAGGGCGACACTGGAACTGCTGGTGGTTTTAAATGTACTTTTTATTCTGGCTGTTTTCTACATTACTGAAGTAATAGAGTCAGTATGTTGTGATGAAGAGGAAGAAGACACCGTTGAATTACCTTCTGACGGAGAAAGTTTATTTAACATTGCAAAAGTAATACTGGCAATTTGTGTGCTTTCAGTCTCTTCAAATGTATTTGAATGGATTACGAACTGGTGCGCAGGAATACTGGCAGACGGTGCTGATGGAGATATAATTTATGACTGATAATGGAAGAATACTACTGTTGTTCAGCGGTACGAGAAATGCTTTTAACAGTGTACTCAGAATAGCTGAAATGAATAAAAGAGATATTGATCTGCTGCATGTTTATGGCATTAACAGCCATGGAATAAAAGATTTCCCGCAGGATGTGGTGTTTGATTTTTTTAGAAGAGCCAGGAACATTGTAGGCTGTTACTGCTGTGATGCCAGCCAGTTAAGAGAATATATAAGAGTGAATGGAAGATCTGCTGTTTATACAACTCAATGCCAGTACTGTCAGTTGACCCTGAATCTTATACTTGCTCATTTCATCAAGGAAAAAGGATATGAAAGAGTTATTTACTGCAGTCCGCAGTTTGATGGCAGACTCTATCAGATACCGGTTGAAATGATTCTTGATAAAACTGAATTTGTGAATTGGCAGTATCCCATTACTGATTATGGTATTGCATCTGAAGAAGTTGTTCGCAGATGTATACTTGATACCAGTATTGAATTGGACAATTCTCTGACAATGGATGAAAAGGATTTGAGACTGTTCTGTAAAGGCATGATTGATTCCGGCATCCTGGAGGGACTGACAATTGAAGAAGCAGATTTACTGCCGTTTTAAAGAAAGGGAAAAAGTATGAATAAGAAAAAAAAGAAAGCAAAAGAAATAATCAGTACAATACTGTATCTGATCTTAGATATTGTAATGGTGGCTCTAGTCATATTGTGTTTTAAATCTGTTATTTCCGTTGTGGAACTTTTGGTAAGTTTTTGCGCAATGTTTATATGCGCCTCTCTTATAGAAAGTTGGGAAGATAGTTCTAAAGAAAGTAAAAAAATCTCTTCCACAGCTCGTGCTACTGCCTGCGGTGAAAGAAATAAGACTACAGAATTCATCAGACCAATAGGAATTATTAAAACTCCGTGGAACGGAGAAAAATCATTTATGGATTATTATGGACACGAATATCATGAATTGGGTGGCGTTATCTATGATGAAAACGGTAATTTTGTACCGGACTATATGAAAGATTATTACGGACTTCCAAGTTATGATGACAATGACTAATAATGCACTGTATAAACTTCTTATTTAAGTGATAAATTAATAATGGTAATAAAAGAGGTTATGTAATATGAAAAGAGAAAATGAAAACAGAATATTGCTGCCGTTTAATAAACCTGATCACAGCATAAACCGCATCAGAGAGATTGCTGCCTTGCAGAAGGGTAAGAGTTTTGACCTTCTTCATGTCACAGGGACTGATCCTAATGGGACAGATTATTTTCCTCTTGAAGAACTCTCTGAGATTGCCGATGAAATACCTGAGATCAATAAATGTTACAGTTGTGATGTCACCGGTTTGGTAGAAACCTTAAAAGAAACTGCTGATCCGGAACTTCTGCTGGCGGAATATCAGGTAAGGCATATTGTCCTGACTCTTGTTCTGGCTCATTGGATAAAGACAAAAGGCTATGATGAAACTATTTTCTATCATGTTTATACAGATCATCGACTGACTGAGATCCCAGCCAAGACGATCCTTAACGATCCTGAATGTTTCTGCCTGACGAAAGAGATTGAGAACAATTCACCGGCTGATTTATATGCGAAACGCTTCTTTGTTTCACAGGCACTCAGTTTCAGTGATCACAGACCGGAATATGGCTATGCAATGAGTGAAAAGGAAATCAGAAAACTATGCCGTAAGGTTAAAAGAAGCCATTTCCTCGATACATTGAAACTTGAGGAAATTGATTTCAGAAATATTAAATAATTCTGACCTGACTATGGTTCATTAATTGATAAAAAAAGAAAAAACATGTCAAAGCACCTCCTTTCGATGTATAAAAATAGTTTGGGTTAAATGCGCTTTATCAAGAATAACATGGACCTGTCAGTTCGTTTATGGCAGCTGAGAATAGAAGCGGGGCTTTCTCAGCTGTCTTTTATATGTTCCAATTAGCTCCCTTAAGATTAAAGGCGGAGAATGTTTAAATACAGACAGAAAGGGAAAGCGGATTATTACCTGTAAGGTAATATTATGCAAAGAATAAGTATGAAGGAAATATTAAAAAAACTGGGAATAGATGGAGAAACAATCAGTGAAATGATAGAGATGTGTCCTGAGATAGAGGAATTAACAGATGAAGAAATCCTGCATAAAATCAGCATGTTAAGGGAATATAACTGCGATGATGATCAGATAAGGGATATTATCAGCAGCAATCCGTACTATCTGTACAGTATTGACACAGACATAATTAAGCTGATCAATAAACTGAAAGAATTAGGGTTTGATATGATAAACGATTTGCTGGAAGGTTACCCGTATATACTGAATATCGATGTCTTTGAAATAGAGAACTATATGTGGAAAAGAGAAAAAAAGGGAGAATCACTGGAAGATATAGTTGATGAGATGAGCGGTAATCCATCCTTATTTGGTGATGTATAGAAAAAGAAAAAGCATTTCGCTTTTAACAATAGATGGTAAATAGTCAAAAGAAGGAGACTTAACAGGTATGATCGGTTTATTAACAAAAATTACGGCGTTTTTTCTGAAACTTTTAGGAAGACTGGATGCAGACGGCAATACAGTTATCGACTTTTTTGAAATGCTTATCGAACCCGGGATGCCGGCAATGGCAGAGAAAGTTGGCTGCTTTAGCTGGTATTTCTTACTGATACTGATAGTAGCAGTGATCGTTCTTGTAGTGGTAATGGTGAAGATCAGAAGGCTTGAAGTGGGTCCGGCAGTTGCGATTCTCATCACTGTTGGATTAGGTTATCTTGCAGGTCATGGCGTCATGATCATAGCTTTCATCATTTCGCTTCTGCGGGCCTTAATTATCTGGCTGGATCAGGCATCTCTGAAAAGGAGGTAATTCTATGATATTTCAGTTTCTGCAGAATACATTACATCTGAATTCAACAAACATGCATATTTTCTTTATTGTTTTAATGGTGCTGTATGTAGGACTTCAGATCATAGACATGGAAAAAGTCTGGGCATTCAATAACAAAGAATCAGAAAATGGGAAGATTGCTTCAAAATCAAACTTCATGTTATCGGTCCTGATCAGCATAATACTGGGACTTGGTGCCTGGATGCTCACTATGGATGTAGTGACTTTTCTGCCTGAAGAAATCATCGGAAAAGCAGCATTCGGCGGGAAATGGGGTCGTGAGTTAGGAAATACGGGATACCAGTTTTTTCTGGCGGTATCCTTTCTAGGGGTTATACCTGTCATATTAGGGGGATTTTATCTTGCCGGACTGGTCACATTCGAATGTGGTCTGAGGTTCAGCTTCGCCGTATTGGCCGGGAGTGTCATCCCGTTCTATTCATTTATATATTCGATCATGCCAGTGAATACCGAAATCCTTTTTGGTTTAGCAGCTCTGTCTGAAATATTGTTGTTGCTCATAGGTCTTATACTGGAACTGATATACGGCGGCAGGTTCGGATTTATAAGAGGACTGCTGGAATATACCGTAAGCTTCGCTTTTTTCACTTCTCTGCTCACTTTCCCTAAGATAACCAGAAGCTTCTTTGGTGTTCTCGGGTTCGTTATTGTTCTTATAGCGGCAGCTGTGTTCCTGTACGAAAGATTTTCAGATTCCGGGGAAATTGATATAGGAGATCCATGGGCTGAACTCAGGATGCTGTCAGAATTTGAATTGCGAAACAGAGGCCGTAACAAAATAATAGATGGCAATACGGAAATCTATGTAGATCCTGACGGAACACCGAGAGAAGCCAGGGACCCTTATGGATATTACACTATGAAAGAAAATGACTGGTTCAATAATCAAAACGGGGCTATCCTGACACAGGAAGATTTGTGGAATAAAAAACTGGACAGACATTGAAACAGACTGTTTCCCGACATGTCAAAACTATCAGTGAAAATATTTATTAATTTAGCAGAGACGATAATGTCTCTGCTTTTTTCGTATATGCTATAATTAATTGAATATAAAGTGATAATGGAGGATAATAATGATTCTGTATCATACTTCTAATCAGATAATAGAAAATCCTGATATTCATCACGGCAGAAAGAATGCCGATTTCGGCTGGGGTTTTTTTACCTGACACCGGACAGAGAGTTTACTTATCGCTGGGCAAGGGAAAATGCGGTAGTTAATGAATATGAATTAGATGAAACAGATTTAGATGTACATTACTTCACAAGAAGACGGAATGGTTTGAATATATCTTTCATAACAGAAGACTGCAGGATGAATTAAATGCTGATGTGATCATTGGCCCGATTGCCAATGATACGATATTTGATACTCTGGGTATCTTAACAAGCGGATATCTGAGTTCCGAAGAAGCCTTAAAGCGCTAATGATCGGACCTGCCTATACGCAGGTAGCCATTAAAACTGAGAAGGCTGTAAGTAAGCTTAAGTGGATACGTGCTGAAAGAATTGAGCGTACCGATGCTGAAATACTTAAGGAAGAACAGAATGCTTATCAGGAAAAGTTTGCTGAAGAACTGGATAAGCTGATGGAAGAAAGAGAAGATTATTAATGAAATAATCAGGAATAAATAGGGGGTTAATATATGTCCAGGTTTGACAGAGCAGTTGAAAAGAAGAATGCTGAATTAACAGAAACTCAAAGGAGAGAAGAAGCGGAAAAAAGAGAACAGGAACTTGAATTAGAACGCAGAAAGGCCCAGTATCTGCCAATCATCAGAAAATACTGGCAGCAGTTTAAAGAAGTCCTTCCAAAACTTGATTACGGTTATACGACAACAGTATTCAGCAGTTTTCTTTTTATATCACATGAAAGTGAGAAGAAAATCAAATGGTTTAAAAACTATAATCGTGGCGATGCCAAATATGGATTTGATCCAAAAGGAAATATTTACATAAGAGGCGATTATTCTACCTATCATGCTAAAATCGATTCAATCGAAGAATTGATTTTTGACTGTTTACCTTGGAAAGATTACAGGAATCTTGAAGACATGTTTTATAATGCGCGTAAATGGTATGTTGCTATTAGGCAGGAGATCGTAAATGGCAATGCTGATGAAGCGGTAGCCAAGTATTTTGAAAGCCTGATTTGATGATGGAAGAAAAAAGAATTAATAATGTTATAAAAGGGTAACAATGATAACAATAAACATTCGCTATACAGGCAAAGATGGCAAAGCCAGGGAATTTGTCAGAGAAATGATGGAGAAAGGCGTAGTTGAAGCCATACGTGCTGAAGAGGGCAACCTCCGTTATGAGTATTATCTACCAGTAGATGATCCTGAAACCGTGCTGTTGATCGATGCCTGGGAAAGCCAGGAAGCCATTGATGTTCATCATGGTTCACCGATGATGAAAACAATTGCTGAATTGAGAGAAAAATACGATCTGCACATGACTGTTGAAAGATTTGTCTCTGCCGATGAAGCACCTGGTGATGAGAAGTTTATCAGAAGGTAAAAAGGACAGGTAATGATTTACCGTTTTGACCTGTAGCATAAGGAGATTGTTTATGAATACACCAATAGACATCAGTAATGTTGTTCTTAAGACTGAAAGACTTATACTGCGTCCTTTCAGACAGTCCGATCTGGAGGATTTCTTTGAATATGCTTCTGTAGACGGAGTCGGACAGATGGCGGGCTGGACACCGCATAAAAATAGTGAAGAATCACAGATGATCCTTAATGGCTTCGTTAATCATAAAAAGACCTTTGCCCTGGAATATCAGGGAAAAGTGATAGGATCATTGGGTGTAGAGATGTATAACGAAGATAACTTCCCGGAACTGGCTGATAAGCAGTGCCGTGAAATAGGATATGTACTGTCTAAGGACTACTGGGGCAGGGGCTTAATGCCTGAAGCCGTTAAGGAAGTCATCCGCTACCTGTTTGAGAAAGTAAAGCTTGATATTATTCTGTGCGGCCATTTCCTGCGTAACGGACAGTCAGCCCGTGTGCAGGAAAAGTGCGGTTTCAGACACTATGCCTACGGTACTTATGAGACCAGATACGGCACCATTGAAGATGATGAGACAAACATCATTACCAGACAGGAGTGGCTGATGGATATTAACAGATTCAAATGGACCAGAGAGCCAAAGAACTGTGTTATTGAAAACGGTGTGATTAAGGTTACTACTCTGCCGCATACCGACTTATGGCAAAGGACTTATTATCATTTCCGTAATGATAATGCCCCGGTGTTCCAGATGGAAACCGATGAACAGTATTTCAGCTTCATTGTAAAGACCTCGTTTGAAGAGAGTCATCAGCGTTTTGATCAGTGCGGAATCGTAATGTATCTGGACAGTGAAAACTGGCTGAAAGGCTCAATTGAATATGAAAACGAAGAGTTCCAGCATCTGGGAAGTGTGGTAACCAATCACGGTTATTCCGACTGGGCAACTACGGAAATACCGGCTGACACGAAATCCATGTGGTACAGATTAAGCCGCAGGGAAGATGACTACTGTATCGAATGTTCAGAAGACGGTATAAGATTTAAGCAGATGAGAGTCGCCCACATGCATGAGGGTAAGGGAAAGATCCGCTTCGGAATCTATGCCTGCTCACCGGAAGATTCATCCTTCACGGCTGTATTCAGTGATATGAAAATCACTGAGTGTGCCTGGAAGGCTCATGACGGTCAGCAGCCTGGCTAAAGGAGGCATGATATGGGATTTACAACTTATCTGACATTTGCATACTGTGTATTAATTGGATTGGCAGTTCTGGCATTCAGAAGAAATAACAGGAAATTAGGCTATGGTCTGATAGCCTTAATGGCAATAGGAGATCTGGTACTGACCTATCTGTGGATGAAATCGTCAATGTGAATAAAGTAGAGGCAATGGAAAAACTGATTTATAAAAAGACTGTTGTTGTGATCATGCTGCTGATAGCCATCTGCTTTCTGAAAGGCTGCGGACAGAAAGGGCAGGATGAGGAACCATCTTCATCTAAGACAGGGGAGGGAACAGAGAAGATGATGAAACTATACATTGATGAACAGGAAATGAACGTTGCATGGGAGGATAATCAGTCGGTAAAGGCTTTGACACAACTGGCTTCTGAAAAGGAATTAAGAATCAGCACCTCAATGTACGGAGGCTTTGAACAGGTTGGATCAATAGGACAGAGTCTACCGAGAAATGACGTGCAGACGGAAACAGGACCTGGAGACATCGTACTGTACAGCGGCAATCAGATCGTGGTATTCTACGGTTCAAATTCCTGGTCATATACCAGACTTGGGCATATTCTTGATAAGAACGAGCAGGAACTGGCAGAGCTGCTGAGTAAGGATAACGTGACTCTTACAATTACTGTTGAATGAAAGAAGAGAGGAAAACCTTTCTTTTTTTGTTGGGATGAATGAAGAGTGTTATAATTACTGTAGTTAGCGATAACTAACTTTAAGGGAGAAAGTTTATGACCGACAGACATCAGGAAATACAGAACTCTTATAAACAGCTTGGCAACATGGCAAGTTTTTATGACGGCATCATAACCAGATCAACTGTCATTGGCAAGATAATGGACAGTGTCATATGGGGGCTGGATGAGGAAATGGCAGCCAGGTGGGTAAATGAGGCCTTAGCACCAATAAGTGAAGACTTTAAAGGCAGTCTGCTGGAAGTGCCGGTAGGTACCGGTGTTCTTACCATGCCGTTATACAGATCATTGCCTGAAGCCAGTATTACGTGTCTGGACTATTCAGCTGACATGATGAAAGCTGCCGAAAAGAGGGCAGAAGTTTTAGGAATTAATAATATTAGATTTGTTCAGGGTGATGTTGGATGTCTGCCATTTGAAGACTGCAGTTTTGACATCGTACTGTCACTGAATGGGTTTCATGCTTTTCCGGATAAGGACGCAGCTTTCCGTGAAACTTACAGAGCACTGAAAACGGGCGGAATCTTCTGCGGATGTTTCTACATTAAGGACGAGTTCAGAAGAACAGACTGGTTTGTAAAGCACCTGTATGTACCTAAGGGTTTCTTCACTGCTCCTTTTGAAAGTCAGGAAAGCCTGAGGAACAGACTGGAAGACATGTATTCACAGGTAAGTGTTCATGCGGTAAATGCGGAAGGGATCTTCTGCTGCAGAAAATAGGTGACAGATATGGATAAACTGATTAAGAAGTATTCAGATTTATACAGGGCAGCTTTAAACAAATGGCAGTTTTCCGATGTGGAAGGAAAGACGGCCTCATATGAAAAAAGACTCAGGGAAATGTATGAGTCAGATGTGTTCAGAGAGCATAATGTTTATCCGACCATGAATGTTGAACTCATCTATGCCGTTATCGCAATGTGCCTTGAACTGAAGGGTTTCGGGCTTTCCAACCGGGAAATCATGAGTTTTTCAGATACGATGTTTGAAAAACGCAAGAAGGTCTTTGCGGTGCTTGAAAAAGTTGTAGATATACTGCCAAACAGCTATAAGATAGCTGAAAAGTGGAATGTAAATGACCATGAGAAAAGAGTAAAAGACGGCAGCATCACTTATGATTTCTTTGAAGTACAGGACGGCAGGATAGAATACAGCATTTCCGGATGTAAGTATGTGGAAATGTTTGAATACTATGGCATACGTCCTTTATGCAAGATCTTCTGTAATACGGATACATCCGCCTATAGTCAGCTGACAAGGCATGTGAAGTTCACCAGGTATTCAGATCTTTCTGACGGGGATAGCTGCCATGACGTCATTGAAAGAAAAAACAGGCAGAAATAAATGTTATTTCTGAATTCGGATCCGTTATCCAGATAAACATCATTCATAGAAACCGCTCATGTTGATAAATCATGATTCCGATGTTATAATTGACATATGTCAAAAATGAGGTGACGTTATGGCAAGACCCTGCAGACAGCGAAGAATAATGAGATTTCCTGATCATTGGCTTTTTTCTGCGGAAGACAGCGAAAAAAAAGATGATGGCAACATCATGACGCTGGATGAATATGAAGCAGTAAGGCTTATTGATTATGAAGGATTAACTCAGGAACAGTGTGCTGAATACATGAATGTAGGCAGAACAACAGTCACTGCCATTTATGACAGTGCCAGAAGAAAACTGGCTTCGCTGATCGTGGACGGCAAAAGACTGCGCATCAGCGGGGGAGTGTATGTTGTTACTTCCGGCAAAAACAGTGTAATGGAGAAAAAAGGAGAAGAAACCATGAGAATTGCGGTAACTTATGAAGACGGACAGGTATTCCAGCATTTCGGACATACCAGAACATTCAAGCTTTATGATGTAAATGAAGGAAAAATCGTCGGGGAACAGATCATAGAAAGCGACGGTCCGGGACACGGATATCTTGCGGGCGTACTGAAGGAAGCACAGGCCGATCTGCTGATTTGCGGCGGTATTGGAATGGGGGCCAGAAATGCTTTGGCTGAAGCAGGCATTGAGTTATTTGCCGGTGTAAGTGGAAATGCCGATGCAGCAGTACGGGCTTATCTTAATGGTGAACTGCAGGGTAATTCTGACGGTTTCTGTAACCATCATGATCATCAGGGTGATCACGACTGCCATCATGAGGATGGGGAATGTCATCACGGTCATGATGAGGAAGGCTGCCATTGTCATTAATTGCTTAAGTGTCCATTGACAGTCAGTATATACGGAAAGGGAAACCTTTCTTTTTTCGTGTATTTGTTGATGAATTAAAAAAACAAAAGACCGGCATGCCGGTCTTTGATCGTTATAACCATTTTTTATGCTTGAAATACAGCAGACTCAGTATTGCCACCAGCAGTGAGATGATAAAGACTGCCGGATAACCGTACTCTGAATTGAGTTCAGGCATGTATTTGAAGTTCATGCCGTACCAGCCTGTTATCAGGGTCAGAGGACTGAATATCGTTGTGACTACGGTAAGGATCGTCATGATGTGATTCTGCTTGTCAGTCAGGTTGGCTTCATAGTCATCACGTATCTGTGTTGTGTAATCAACCAGAGCGCTGGACATGTCAAACAGACGTCCCGCTCTCTTGCTGAAGAGGCTGAAGTAACGGATGTTTTCTTCTTCAAAGAACCCGTTTTCGTTTTCTTCCAGTTCCTGAGCCAGGTCGATCAGACGGTCATAGTGTGTTCTTAATACTCTGAGATGATCGCGGATGACATTGATGCTTTCAAGATCAACTTCTTCCTTGCTGTTAATGGCCTTATCTGTTTCAGCCAGCAGCTTGTCATAATCTTCCAGAATGTTAAGGTCAGAGGCAATGATCTCTTCAAGAAAGTCATAAATGAATCTTTCCAGACTTGGCATGCGCCACTTTCTGGTAAGAGAGATCCTGTTTGTGATGCTTTCGACAACATTGCTGTCATCAATGAAGATGATGCCGTTTTCATTTATTACAAAGGCAAACTTCTTATAGGCTACCGCACCTTCATCTATATAAGGTATGGCAAATGAACCTGTAATGGAGTTGTAGTTGACTTCAGCCATGGTTGTATGAATATCAAGAGTTTCAAAATCCATGTCAATTCCCAGCCCTAGGAACTCACTTTCGTTCTGCCATTGTTCCGCAGACATGATGGCAACGTAAGGCTTGGTGCTTTCCCTGGCCAGAATATTGGGACATTTATTTAAGGTTTTTTCTATCAGGTAATACATATTGTGTCCTCCCGAGTTAATTCAAAATATATTGTATCATTTATGCCTTTACGTACAATAAACAATTGATCCTTTTATACCTGGCTATGCTAATGGAAGCGATGCATATTTTCAGAAAACCATTCATTTTATTTACATTCATATTGATATTGACTATAGGAAGAGTTATAATTATTTAGTAAATTTGTGTACGGCCGTACCATAATAATGCATCCACATGAAAGGGTGTGGAGTTGGTTTTAAAACCCTATGTAATAACATCAGCGACGATGTTGTTTTTTTATTTTATGGAGGTGTTCGTATGTCAAAATTCATCTTTGTGACCGGCGGTGTCGTATCCGGTTTAGGCAAGGGAATTACGGCAGCTTCCCTAGGAAGACTGTTAAAGGCGAGAGGTTTAAAGGTATCATCGCAGAAGCTTGATCCTTACATAAATGTTGACCCTGGGACAATGTCACCTTTACAGCACGGTGAGGTATTCGTGACTGATGACGGGGCTGAGACAGATTTGGACCTGGGTCATTATGAAAGATTCATTGATGAAAATCTGAATAAGTACTCCAATCTTACTACCGGCAAGGTTTACTGGAATGTTCTGCAGAAGGAAAGAAAAGGGGAATATCTGGGCAGTACGGTTCAGGTCATTCCGCATATTACCAATGAAATAAAGAGATTCATTTATTCAGCTGCTGAAAAGGATGATCCGGATGTACTGATCTGCGAAATAGGCGGCACCGTAGGTGACATTGAATCACAGCCATTTCTGGAAGCCATCAGACAGATAGGACTGGAGAATAAAAAGGAAGATGTCTGCTACATTCACGTTACTCTGGTACCGTATCTGGAAGCCGGTAAGGAACATAAGTCAAAGCCTACCCAGCATTCCGTAAAGGAACTGCAGGGCATCGGCATCAAACCTGATATCATTGTCTTACGCTGTACCAAACCGTTACCGGAAGATCTGTTTGAAAAGATCGCTCTGTTCTGTAACATTGACCGTGACAGCGTCATAGAAAACAGGACAATCAAAGTCCTGTATGAAGTGCCGTTAATGCTGGAAAAGCAACACATGGCGGATGTGGTAATTAAGAAGCTGGGCCTGGAAAGCCGTAAACCGGATCTGGATCACTGGAAGAAGATGGTAAAGAACATCAAGCACCTGGAGAATAAGGTAACCATTGGACTGGTAGGTAAATATGTAAAACTGCATGATGCCTATCTGTCAGTCGTGGAAGCCTTAACGCATGGCGGCTACGCCAACAGCTGCAAGGTCCATATCAAGTGGATCGACAGTGAAACGATATGCCCGGAAAACATTGAAAAGCGTCTGGGTGACTGTGACGGCATCATCGTACCGGGTGGCTTCGGACCAAGGGGCATTGAAGGCATGATACTGACGGCTGAATATTGCCGTAAGAATAATGTGCCTTATCTGGGAGTATGCCTGGGCATGCAGGTGGCAACCATTGAGTTTGCCCGCAATGTATGTGGCATGAAGGATGCCCATTCCCGTGAATTTGATGAAAATTCACCTTATAAGGTCATAGATTTTCTGCCTGATCAGAATGATAATGTAGATAAAGGCGGCACTTTAAGACTGGGAGTATATCAGTGCAATCTGCAGCCGAATACATTAATAAGATCCCTGTATGGCATGGATACCATCTTCGAAAGACACAGACACCGTTATGAATTCAACAATGAGTTCCGACAGCGTCTGATCGATAACGGACTTACTGTTTCCGGAACCTATGCCAACGGGTACATCGTGGAAACAGTTGAACTGGCTGAAAATAACTATTTTATCGGGGTTCAGTTCCATCCGGAATTCAAATCCCGTCCTGACAATCCTCATCCTCTGTTCAGAGGACTGATAAAAGCGGCATTAGAGCATAAGGAGAACGCATATGACTAAGATATCAGAAATATTCGGCAGGAAAGTTTTCAATGACAGTGTCATGAAGGAAAGACTGTCCGCCTCAACATACAGACAATTACATGAAACCATTAAGAGAGGCACTGATCTCAACAGTGAAATAGCTGAAGAAGTGGCTAATGCCATGAAAGACTGGGCTGTGGAAAACGGTGCCACCCACTTTACGCACTGGTTCCATCCTTTAAGCGGAGCAACGGCTGAAAAACATGAGAGCTTTGTCTCAACAGCCGGCGGTGGCAACATCATTCTGGAATTCTCACCTAAAAACCTGATCAAAGGTGAAGCTGACGCTTCTTCCTTCCCGTCAGGAGGTTTGAGAGATACCTTTGAAGCCAGAGGCTATACAGCCTGGGATCCGACTTCCTATGCCTTCATAAAGGATGGTATCTTATGTATTCCAACTGTTTTCTGCAGTTTTTCCGGGGAAGCACTGGACCATAAGACTCCATTATTAAGATCAATGGAAGCTCTTAACAGACACGCCATGAGAGTTCTGCGCGTTTTCGGCAATGAAGATGTTGACCATGTGAAGGCCACAGCCGGCGCAGAACAGGAGTATTTTCTGGTTGATAAGAAATACTACGATCAGCGTGAAGACCTGCAGCTGACCGGCAGAACGCTTCTGGGAGCGCCTGCTGCCAAGGGACAGGAAATGAATGACCATTACTACGGTTCCATTAAGACCAGAGTCTCCAGTTTCATGAAAGACCTTAACAGGGAACTGTGGGAATTAGGCATTCAGGCTAAGACGGAGCATAATGAAGTTGCTCCTAATCAGCATGAACTGGCCAATAACTTCCAGACCATTAATGTCACCGTAGACCAGAACAACCTGACCATGGAGATCATGAAAAAGGTAGCCAAGAAACATGGGATGGAGTGTCTTTTGCATGAAAAACCGTTTGCGGGAGTCAACGGCTCCGGCAAGCATAATAACTGGTCATTGAAGACCGATACCGGTGTCAATCTGCTGGAACCTGGCGATACTCCGGCTCAGAATGCGCAGTTCCTGATCTTCCTGTGTGCTGTCATCAAGGCGGTAGATGATTATCAGGATCTGATCAGAATATCCATTGCCTCAGCAGGTAACGACCACCGTCTGGGAGCTTCCGAAGCTCCGCCGGCGATCGTATCCATATTCCTGGGAGATGAACTGAAGGAAATCCTTGACAGTATTGAGAATGATGCCGTTTATTCCGACCGCAAGAGGGAACCGTTCCAGTTCAATGTCCATACCTTACCGTCTTTCCCAAAAGACAATACGGACAGAAACAGAACTTCACCGTTCGCCTTTACGGGCAACAAGTTTGAATTCCGTATGCCGGGTTCCAGCGCTTCCATTTCAACGCCTAACATGGTACTGAATACGGTCGTGGCTGAAGAACTGAAAGGCATGGCTGATGAACTTGAGAATGCTGAGGATCTTAACAGCACCATTCAGAAAATCATCAAGGATACCCTGAGAGACCATAAGAGGATCATCTTTAATGGTAATGGCTATGATCCGGAATGGATAAAGGAAGCCGAAAGAAGAGGACTGAGCAATTATCCTTCAACACCGGATGCCTTAGTTCATTATCTGGATGAAAAGAACGTTAAACTCTTTACTGATCACGAGGTGCTGACTGAAGCTGAACTTAACTCCCGTTATGAGATCTACATGGAGACGTATTATAAGACCATCAACATTGAAGCTCAGACCATGCTGGATATGCTGAAGAAGGATATTCTGCCGGCCTGTGTTGAATACCGGAATGTTCTGGGTAAAGATATTGAATATCAGCTCAGACTGGGCATGATGGCTGAGGAATCCTACAGCGGCAGGATCTTTGCCAGGGAAACAGCCTTATCCAATGGCTTATACAACGATGTAACTGAACTGGAAGCCGTTCTGAAGAATGTGCCATCCGGAGATTCGTTATCCAAAGCCTGTTATTACCGTGACTGCGTTCTGCCTTTAATGAAGACAGCCCGCCGGACAGCCGATGAACTGGAAACCATTACAGACCGCAAATACTGGCCGATACCGGTATACAGAGAACTGATGTTTGGCGTAGATTAGCCTGAAACACATTGTCTGATATGAAAGGCATCTGCTGAACAGATGCCTTTTTTCACTTCAGAAATCAATATGTGTATTATCAAAAGTATTTATTTCAAGTTATAATAAAATAAAAAAAAGAAAACCAATACATCAACAACCATAATTCTGCAAAGGAGAACGCGTTATGAAGTATTTTAAACAGACAATAATATCTCTTCTGGTAGTGTTCATGATGATCACATCTTTATCCGTCGTCAGAGCGGATGATGGCGAACTTCCTGAAAATACCGAAAACACGGCTATGGAAGAGGGGACAGCCCGGGAAGAAGGAATTCCTGCCGCTGAAACAGAAAACACTGCTGTGGAAGCGGAACCGGAAAAAGAAGAAGTTACTGCCGCCGAAACTGAAAGTGCAGTCGTCCAGGAGGCTTTGCAGCGGGAAACGGGAACTGTTTCTTTAGATGCTGCAGAAGAGGGATCAGCCCCACAAGAGGATATTCCTCCTTTTACACCGGCTCCTATTCTTAATCCTCCTATTGATAATAGTGTTAACCTGACCATCGACGAAGATACGATAGTTGAAAGCGAGGGGCTGTTAAACAGCCGGTTACGCCGTAAGCTGGAAGAAGACATCGATACGGTTCTTAATTTCCAGCCAATCAGTTCAGATGATATCAGCAAGGTCCTTTATGCTGTTGATAATTTCCTGGCCAATGGCGGCTATGACAGAACCAGCAGTGATGTTGGTGCAATTCTGTCAAGCAGCGGCGATCTGGGACAGATGGCCAATGAGATCGGTTTGGAAGAAACCGGTGAAGATCTGATTGAAGTAATTGACAGTGGTGATAACGCCACTGGTTACATATTTGTCGTTGACCGCAATTCCGTCTCTGTCAGAGTTGAAAACAGCAAGGGTGAGGGAATCGGCAATGCACTGGTATCAATTTCCTACAAGGATAAGGAAGGAAAAACAGTAAACAGAGCGCAGTATACCACTGATGACAAACTGCCTGGTCTGACTGCGTTTGATAAGATGAATGATGTCGATTACATTATGATTGACGTTCAGGCTGCTGATTACAGAGCTCAGACGATCCTTGACCAGCAGGTAACGACGGGCGTTGTCCTGTATTTCCAGCTGGAAGATTCACCGGCTGATGACGTTTATCTGCGCTGTGTGGACATGGGCGGCAAGAACATGCTGACGGAAGACTCCAATCTGTATCTGGTTGAATCCGGTAGCAGACCGCTGGACATGCGTGTAATCGTTACGGCCAAGGGTAATAAGAGTCTGCCTGATAAGATCACGCTGAAGGATGACCATACGGAAAGAAGCGTTACTGACTTCACCAATTATACCCGGATCGAACTGGGCGGAACCGTATCCCGCATGTTTACCAGGTCTGAAGACTGGATGAAAAAGGGCGGATTGCTGAAAGAGGACGATGTTCTGTATTTTGACATCTCCGGAGACAGACATCTGCTTCAGCATGTCAGAGTATATAATGCGTTGATGCAGCCTGGTACCGCAGAAGGAGAGCTGCCGTTAACAGGCGGAGAAAAGGATATTCCTTATACTGATGTAATGGGAGGCTCCGGAATTGTCTCCCTGACGATAAAATATTTTAAGGTACCGGTGACTATCGGTTACTTCCCGGAGGGCGGTTTCATTATCGTTGCGACTTTTGACATTGATGCTCTGTCAACAAAGTATTCCTCACTGTTTGAGGAAAGCTGGAATCCAAAGACCCGTGAAGCAGGTGAAAGCATCCTGGAACCTTTCAAGCAGGAATTCTGGCGTAAGTCAGACCGCTTCAAGAGCGGAACCGGCCAGATGAATGACTCCAAGAGAGCAACCGTGGTCAAGGATAAGAACTGGTCATTTAATGTTGCCTTCTCACTGTTCTGTACAGGTATATATAATGAGAAAACCGGAAACTTTGAAGGTTCTTTCGGCGGTATCTTTGATATCAAACTGGCTGGCGGTGTTATCTGGTATGTTCTGATTTCAACACCTATCGTCGTTCCGGTTTACGCAGGATTTAACATTTCCGGTGAATTCAAGGGCGCCATGACGGCAAACTTCGTCTGGAATAAACTGTCTGACGGCATCAGCGCGGCTTTCGCTGCTGCTGACCATACCCTGGTAGAACGCTATGACTTAATAGCTGCCTTTGAACTTTTCGGAGGTCTGGGCCTTAAGGGTGCCTGTGCAATTGAAGGTGCAGGCGCGGCCACCATGGACTTCGCCTTAATCAAGGGTACTGTTGAAGACAGTAAGGGCAAGGATGGGACCAGATTCCTGATCGACTCCTTTGCGTCAGTCCGAATTACCGGGTACATTGCCTTCTTCAGTTTCAATCTCTTTAATAAAGCGTTCGGACCGTGGCGACTATATGACACCCATCCGGATAAGATAACCGAACCGCCGGTGCCTGAAGAGGTGGAGGATGCTGAATTCCTTGATCTGGATCTTGATGCCGTAAGTGAAAAGGGAACACTGTTACTGGCAGGTAACGGTGAGGATCAGATGGATCATTATAAGATGAATCTGCTCAGCTCCGAAATTCAGACGGTTAATGACATTCAGACCATTAAGGCTATATCAAACGATACCTTCGCTAACAGCCAGATACAGATCGCCTCCACCGGTAAGACTACGGCATTGTTCAGAATTGCCAGCATTGACGGCAAGGTCAGGATCGTATATCAGAAACAGGACCCTATTACCGGTGAATTCATGGATGATTTCTACGTACTGCCGGCCTTCATGGGTTATGATGTTACGGAATTCAGCGTTTCAGCTTCCACGACCGATCTAAACTATTTCTATGTCGGTGCCATTGTAGCTGACAGCAGCAAGCCTGACATTCAGTCACGCAGCCTGACGACCCGCGTACAGGGTATTGTCATCGATATGGACAATGACAATGTCCGCAAGTCTGCGGTCAAGTCGCCTCTGCCTGATGCCGGCAAGTACTTCTATTTCAATCCGAGAATTGCCGGACGCGGTGACAATATAGCCGTGGCATATCAGAGGACCTATACTTATAAATATCTTGGTGATGCCGATGCCTGTGTTTTCGGTACCAATGAAAAGGAAACCGTCATGGGCAAGGGTGCTGTATTCACCAGCGGCGACATTGTTCCGGGTGAACCTTCATTCTTCCTGACCAACCGCACTCACACTACCCGTGATAATCTGGTGATTGACGGTTACATGGCTGACGGCAGTTTTGATGAAAAGAATCCGAGATGCCGTTACTCAGTCTCTGTTAAGGACTATGAACTGCAGGAAAATGAAAACTTCCTGACTAACTGGGGCTATGCCAACAATACCAACTATGCCATCATCGCCAGCAAGCTTTACTTCCTGGAGAAGTATGCTGACAGCTATGATTCCTACGGTTACGGCATGAGACTTAAGGAAGTCGAAAACAGCGAAGGACTGATCAACCGTGAAAATATCTATGAATTTGTCGTAACTGACGACAAGAGCGGAATCTGTCTGGTATCCACTACATCCAATTATCAAGCCAACATGGAAACCGGTGAAAACATCCTTAAGGGCTCCACTATGAGAGTACATACTCTGGAAGGCCGTTACGATGAGTCCACCAAGACCAATCAGGCCATTCTGCACGGACCGCTGGAAATCTTTGTCAAGGACGCTGACATCAATGTCTTTGCCGCTGTATTCAACCGTGAAAACTGCAATTCCAAGGGCTTGTCAGTCGTTTATGCCACTACACCTGACAGAAGTCTGTCAGCCAGCGGCAAGATGATTGCCGACACTGACATCTATCAGTGGCAGCAGAACCTCAAGCGCGGTATGATCACCACAAATGTGGAATTTGCCGATCTGTTCTACTACACCGATGAACGTATCCTGCCGGTATATGTTACCTTCCAGAACATTGGCTATGCCATTGAAGGTCCGGTTGCTTTCACCGTCAAAGATGAAAACAACTATGACATGCACGAACTGTATTTCAACCCTGGCAACCAGGAGTGGTATGACCTGGGCAATGAAGTTGAGCATAATGCGGGCAGAGTCTACAGCGGTGACACCGTAACGATGGAACTCATTGTGGCCGCACCTTATTACTGGGAAGCCGGCCGAGTTCATGAAGTTCATGTTGAGATCTCACCTAAATACCGTGGAGATGCCAGAACAACACTTACCACGCCAGTATACCGGAACAGTCTTACCTTACGGGGCAGACAGATCGTCCTGGGTGATAAACACTATGCTGATCTGAGCATTACCAATATCTCTGACCATGACATAAGTCTCAACAAGGTGCTGGTAGAAACCATGTATGAAGATGATTCCAAGCTTTCTCACTTTACTTACCTTGACATTAACAAGGTTGATTCCGATCCGGATCTGGATAAGTATTCATTACGCTATGATCTGACCCCGATCTGGGACAGAGCGGAATCAGAGGGCATTCTGGCTGTAAGATTCATGCTTGTTGACCGGGAAGGAATGCCTGTTACCGGTGAAAATGTCATCATGACGCCTAATGTTCCTCAGACCCTGCAGGATGTAAGCTATGAGATAACTGAAGGCGCTGACGGTGTCTGGACCAAGGGCAGTGATGCAGATCACCTCATCAAAGTCGTCCGCAGCAGAAATGAAGAAACCTGTTTCTCTCATTTCACTGACGTCAGCATTGACGGTAAGGTCCTGACCTTAGGTGATGATTATCTGGCGGAAAGCGGCAGTACCCTCATTACCCTGAAAAAGGAAATGATGGAACAGTTAACTGAATACAAACATGATGTTGTGATCAGCTTTGATGACGGTGAAGTGGAAACCACACTGGAAATCAAGACTAATGGAGAAGAAACACCGGATGATCCGACACCTGTTGATCCGACACCGGTTAACCCTGACAGCCCGGATACCGGTGACGTAAATAATCTGCTTTACTGGTTTGTTATGCTGCTGACATCTGCCGGCGCAGCATTACGGCTGATTTTGAGAAAAAGAACCTATAACAGATAAATAAAATGACAAAGCCCCTGAAAGGGGGCTTTGATCTGAGCTGATTTGAATAACAGATGTGAAACAGTTTACTGATTTATAAATAAAATAATGTAAAATATAGTTAAGTATTGTACGGAGTTGATCATATGATGAAAAAAGCTTTTATTCTGTTTCTGAGCATATTATTAATTGTTTTAAGTGGCTGCAGCACACCTGAAGGGCCGCAGAAGGATTACAGTGAATCCTGGCGTGAAAGACCGCTGCCTGAATCTTTTGACTTGCGTAATGTCGATACAGATGGTGACGGCAAGGGGGATCGCTGTTTTGTTACACCGGTACGCCTGCAGAATCCATTTGGAACCTGCTGGGGCTTTGCGGCTATTGCGGCTGCGGAAATAAGCATTCTGGGTAATAATCTCAAGAGCGATCCAAATGCCTGGAAGACCCTGGACCTTTCTGAAAAACAGCTGGCTTACTTTACCAATGTGCCGCTGAATGATCCTGACAACCCGCAGAACGAGGAAGGCATTACCCCTGAAGACATTAATGATTCCCTGCAGGTCTATAACAAGGGAGGCACCTGTTTCCTGGCAACTTCAACCTTTGCTCAGGGAGTAGGCCCTTCATATGAAAGCGACGAAAAATATAATGACTGGTTTACTTACCGCGGGGCTAATCACTATGCTGATCAGCGTTTCATAGACGGTAAGTTCCAGCCTTACAGCTATGCAGCTGAGGATGACTGGACCATTCCGGAAGAAATGCGCTTCTGCCAGGATTTCAGACTGCTGTATTCACATATGCTGCCATCACCGGCGCAGATCAACTTCGTCGGTAATTACATGTATTACCGTGACGCTACCAACATGATCAAGGAAGAACTGCTGGATAAGAAAGGTGTTCTGATTGGTTTCTGTGCCGATACTTCACTGCCTTCACAGCAGGTTACCGAAGGTGTTTACATTAACCTTAACAACTGGGCTCATTATACCTGGACGGAAAGTGCCATGGCTAATCACGCTGTTACCATCGTAGGCTGGGATGACAACTATCCAAGAGAAAACTTTCTGAAGGATCACATGCCTCCGGAAAACGGTGCCTGGCTGGTTAAGAACAGCTGGGGCTCAGGTGAGGAAGACTTCCCTAATGCCGGTAACAGACACTGGGGCATTGAGGTACCGGAAGTTGATGAAAAGGGTAATCCGGTGCTGGATGCTGACGGTAATCCGGTAATGGTTGGTTCCGGATACTTCTGGCTGTCATACTTTGATATGTCATTAAAGTCACCGGAAAGCTTCACCTTTGCGAATGTTGATGAAAACGAACACATCTACCAGCACGACTATCTGTCTGCTGCTGACATATATACAAAGACTTTTACTGAGCCGGCACGCATGGCGAATGTCTTTACTTCCGCACATGCTGAGACCATTAATGAAATTTCCTGCGTAACAGCGGAAAAGAATCTGAGCGTTGATTACCGGATATATATTCTGAATGAGGATTTTGAAAATCCTGAACAGGGATATCTGGCAGCCAGCGGCACGGAGGTGTTTGAATACGGCGGTTTCCACAGAATCCCGCTGCAGGAACCTGTTTACATTCAGGAAGGCCAGAAATATGCCGTCATCGTGACACTTTCCGGCCAGTATGACTATTACTACATCAATACGCCGATCGGTCTGGCACTTAAGGGCATGATGAATCAGAAAGCCATCATCAACCCGCAGGAAAGCTACATTTTTGCGGATGGAGAATGGTTTGACTATAAGAAGATCGCTGAGGAAGACTGGGCTGAAGATAGTTATGAGAAATTTGGCGGCAAGCTGTATTACGATAACTTCCCGATCAAGGCCTATACTTCCTATCTGCCAGCTAACATGAACATCGTTCTGATGGCAGAAGACAGCAGCCTGTCACTTAAGGAAGGCAAGGATGTGACCAAAGTCGGACTTATCTTCCGCGGTCATGACGACGTGGAAGTCGGTAATCCGGAAATAAAATGGCATCTGCTGCCTGGTTCAGAAGATGTTCTGAGCATGGAACCAGATAGCGAGGGCAGATATGTTACGGTTAAAGCTAAGAATTACGGTAACGGTTATGTGGCAGCTACTGTTGAGGGAATCGGAACTTCTATTCTGAAGATCGAAGTTAAAAAACTGCTTCCAGGACGCTTCATGCCGGCTGTTACCGCTAAGGAATACACCGGAGAACCGGTAGAAACAACAGTTATGGTACTGGATGAAGGCAATGCCAGAATGACCGAAGGTCAGGATTATACCCTGAAGTTTGACAATAATGTAAACTGCGGTATTGCCAGAGTTGAGATCTGTGATCCGGAGGGTAATTCCTTTGATCCGCAGCTGTTCACATATTTTGGCATAAAGCCGCAGAAAGCAGAAATTGTTTCAGCTGTCACAGCTGATGGTAGCATTACCGTTAACGTCAGGGATCAGTGGGCTTCAGGTATCAGTGGCTACAGTGTGGAATACTGTGTCTCCGGCAGCAATCAGTGGAAACAGCTGAACTTAACACGGGGAACTGCAGTAACCATTACGGGACTAACTTCCGGAAACTACGATGTCCGTGTCCGTGGCTTTGTTGATACAGATAGCGCTGAAAAGGATGTTTACTGCCAGGATATCTATTATGGCGAATACAGTGACAATGTCAGCGTTGTTATAAAATAAAAGAACCAGTATAATAGACTGGTATTACATAAGGAGTTACCATGAAGAAATTATTATTAGCGTTAATATCTTTATTATTGATTATTGGAATACTGGGCTGCAGTAATCAGGGTAAGAAAGATCCTGATGAAGTTACAGTTAAAGGTGAGATGCATGATGTCGGCAGAATCAGTCTGCTGATTCCGGAAGGCTGGACCCTTATTGATCTGGGATCAGCATCTTCGGAATTCACCTGCGTCGTTGTCAAAGGTACCAAGGATGATTTCCTGAAGAACCCGCAGATATCAGTTATCTATAGCCTGCCAACTGAAGTAGTCGTATCATCAGCCGCTTTCGCTGAGAACGTCATTCAGCAGCCTGACTTTGATCTGGGCGGCTATCACTGGACTTCATGGACAGGTTCCTTCAACGACGTCAAGAGTGAAGTAGCTGAAACTGAAGGCGAATTCGGTTATATTACTTTCTCCCGGATGGAGGGCATGGAAACCAAGGAACAGCTCAGTCTGAAAGATGCCGAGGTCCAGGCCATCATCAAGAGCATTACCGTACGTCCTACCGCTGAGTATGACTGGGTTAAGCTCAGCAACGGTCAGGCCACAGTTCAATTAAAAGCAGTTGATGGCATGGTATGGGAACCGGTAGGAACCATGAATACTAACGGTGTTGAAGCCGATTATCAGCTTGATGGGAATACCGTCACCCTGACAGCCAGCAGCGGTACCGGAGCCTATAAGGTCTCTTTCCGTATGATCAATGAAGAAGAAACCGAAAAATGGGCTGATGCTGAAATTGGTGTCAAGGTTGAAAACGGCAAAATCACCGGTGTTTACAATGCCAGTGTAACGATGCTGGAAACTCCTGAAGATATCGGTGGCGGTGGAGAATGGAGCGACGATACGGATTATGAAGCAATCGATCAGTTCCTGGTAGGTGCCTGGACTGATAATCCGAACAACCTGACCATGTTTGTTCAGAGATATGAAGAAATTGAACACGGCTACCAGATGACCATTCAGGCAGCTGATAAGACTATCGTAGCTGTCGGATATGTTGATGTGGTCGGAACCTTATGGTATGACAATGTCTCCATTAACGGAGCAGCACCGATAGAATCTGACGGCTGGTTCATGATCGACGGCAATTCACTGTTATGGGGTCATGATGAAGCGGTTGGAGAATTCGCTAACGCCAACATCTTCAGCAAGGCTGAATAATAAAAGATAAGATACAGATCTGAGGTCTGTATCTTTTTTTGTTGTATAATGTTAGAAGAGAATTCGGACTGGAGAATAACTATGTTTATAATTGATGAATATGAAGTAATATACGGAGACAGGACAGTTGGCTATTACTATGTTTTCAGTGACGGCAGTGTTTCCTTTGAAACAGCCTGGGGCTCTCCCTGGGATATTGAAAAACAGCTGAAAGACCTTAAGCTTGATAAGAAAATAGAGCACAGAAAGCCTCTGAAGCAGTTCTCAGACATAATTTGCGAGGAATATCGTATTCCGGGAACCAGAAAGCGTATTTATCAGAAAGACATGATCCGCCTGGAGCGTTACTCCAGAGAAACCGATGAACGCTATGTCGTATACAAAAGATCAGCGGAAAAAGGAGATCCTGAGTATTCGCCATTACCGCATGATGCACCGCATAATGAAGGACCGCATACCCCGGAAGGCATGCGTGAGTGGGCCAGCTGGTATGCCTTTGTGAAGATGGATGACGGCACTTATCAGGCCGAACTGGATGAAGCCTGGTGTTGGGGTGGCGGTCATAATGATGGCGGTACCATCCGCAGGGAAATACCGGAAGAGTGGTTTGATCTGCCGTACGATGAATTCCTGGAAAACGTCGTAACACTAGCAGCGGCTGCTCATTACGGTTTTACCGCTGAGATGTTAAGGGAAAAGGAAGGACTGAAAGAGTTCTTCGGCTTTGAATAAAGAGAGAAAAGGGCAAGGCCCTTTTTCTGTCTGTACATAATGTGGAATATTTCACAAATGAAATGACCTTTTTGTATTGATAAAATATCTGCTATATAATTAATATGAATGATAATGAAATCACAAGATAATAAGATTAATTAGGAAACAGGAGGATTAATTTATGGAAACCAGACCTTATGTTCCATGGGAACTGATGGGTAATTTCATGATCGATGTTTTTAAAGCTTACGGTGTGCCTGAGGAAGACGCTAAGATCTGCGCTGATGTCTTACTGGAATCAGACAGAAGAGGCATTGAGTCTCACGGCTGCAACCGTTTCAAACCAATTTACATTGACCGTATCGTCAAGGGAACCTTACTGCCGGTAACAGAACTGGAAATCGTCAAGGAAACACCTACGACCGTAGTCATGGATGCTCATGACGGCATGGGCATGGTCGCAGCACACGCCATGATGGAAAAGCTGATCAAAAAGGCTAAGGAATGCGGCATGGCCGGCGGCGCAATCAGAAATTCAACTCACTATGGCATTGCCGGTTACTGGAGCGACATGGCTGCCAAAGAAGGACTGATCGGTATCACAGGTACCAACGCCAGACCTTCAATCGCACCTACTTTCGGTGTTGAAAACATGCTGGGTACCAACCCATTAACATTCTCACTGCCTACCGATGAAGAATTCCCGTTCACTCTGGACTGCGCTACTTCAATCGTACAGAGAGGCAAGATCGAATTCTATGCCCGCAGCGGCAAGGAAACCCCGGCCGGCATGGTCGTAACTCATGACGGCAAGACCATTACCGATTCAAGCGCTATTCTGAAAATGCTGGGTAACGGCACGGCTGCCTTAGCTCCTTTAGGCGGAGGCCCGGGTGATGAAATGTGCGGATATAAGGGCTATGGCTATGCAACTGTTGTCGAAATTCTGTCAGCTGCCTTAGCTGGCGGTGAATTCATGAAGTCCTTAAGCGGTGTTGCCCCGGATGGCGGTCCGCAGATGTATCATCTCGGTCACTTCTTCTTCGTCGTTGACCCTGAAGCCTTCATGGGTCTGGATACCTTTAAGAAGATTGCCGGTGAGATCTGCCGTGAATTAAGAGCTTCAACCAAGGCTCCTGGCTATGACAGAATATATACAGCCGGTGAGAAGGAATATCTGGTATGGCAGGAAAGAAAGGACAAAGGCGTTCCTGTAAACGAAGCCGTACAGAAAGAACTCATTAACCTGAGAGATAAGCTGGGATTACCATATGTATTCCCGTTTGAGGAGAAATAAACATGGATGTAATGCAGAAATCCTTAAAACGGCATGAACAGTGGAAGGGAAAGATCGAAGTCGTTTCCCGCGTTCCTGTCGGCTCAAAGGAAGATCTTACAGTAGCCTATACTCCTGGTGTAGCTCAGCCTTGTCTGGAGATCCAGAAGGACATTGACAAGAGCTATGAACTGACCAGAAGACATAATCTGTGTGCCGTAATTACTGACGGTACAGCCGTTCTGGGACTTGGCGATATCGGTCCGGAAGCCGGCATGCCGGTCATGGAAGGCAAATGCGTACTGTTCAAGTCATTCGGCAACGTTGACGCTTTCCCGATCTGCATCAAGTCAAAGGATGTCGATACCATCGTTAATACCGTATATCTGATCTCCGGATCATTCGGCGGCATTAACCTGGAAGACATTTCTTCACCAAGATGCTTTGAAATTGAAAGAAAGCTTAAGGAAATATGCGACATTCCTATTTTCCATGATGACCAGCACGGTACGGCTATCATTACCTTAGCCGGCTTAACGAACGCTCTTAAGGTCGTCGGCAAGAAAAAAGAAGATGTCAAGATCGTCACCTCAGGTGCCGGTGCTGCCGGTATCTCAATCGTCAGACTGCTGTTATCAGCCGGCTTCAAGAATGTTGTCATGACAGACCGTCAGGGTGCCATCTATGAAGGACGTGACGGATTGAACTGGATAAAGAAGGAAATGGCTGAGGTAACCAACAGAAACAAGGAAGCCGGACCATTAAAGGAAGTTATCAAGGGTGCCGATGTCTTCATCGGTGTAAGTGCTCCTGGTACCATCAACGGTGAAATGGTTAAGACCATGAACCGTGATCCAATCATCTTTGCCTGCGCCAACCCGATGCCTGAGATCTCTTATGAAGAAGCCAAGGCAGCCGGTGCCAGGGTCGTAGCGACCGGGCGCAGTGACTATCCTAACCAGGTCAATAACGTTCTGGCCTTCCCAGGTGTCTTCCGCGGTACCTTTGACTGCCGTGCCAGCGACATCAATGAGGAAATGAAGATGGCTGCTGCCAGAGCTCTGTCTTCACTGGTAAGCGATGAAGAACTGAATGAGGACTACATTCTGCCTAAGTCCTTTGATCCAAGAGTCGGTGAGACGGTGGCCAAAGCCGTAGCTGAAGCTGCCCGCAAGAGCGGTGTAGCCCGCATATAATTAAATGTAAAAGCTGTCGAATGACAGCTTTTATTGTGTCTTATTTTAAACCGTCTCCGAAATTGGTAATCTGACGTACTTCCTTTTCAGGCAAGCCGTATTGCTGTTGGCCCAGTTTCAAAGAACGCATCAGATGGACCATGTTACGGGCCAGTACTCGCATAGACTGTAAACCTTCAAGGTCCTTTTCAACGTCTTCCTTTGTATAGCCGAAGACATTGTTCCAGTAATTACCGGCTGCTATCGGCATTTCGCTGACCAGGAAATACTGGTTAAGCTGTTCAAAAGTCAGGGTATTGCCTGAACGTCTGGCACTGACCACACTGGCTCCGACCTTATATCTCTTGTCAAAGGTATAACGGGTGCTGTAGAATAGGCGGTCCAGGAAGCTTACCATGGTACCGGCTGCTGAACCGTTGTATACTGGGGAGCTTATGACCAGGCCGTCAGCTTCTGCAAATTTACCGGCAACTTCATTGACGATGTCATTGTCAAGAGCACAGTGCTTCAGGTACTTGCACTGCTTGCAGCCTATACAGCCATGAATAAGCAGCTGGCCTACATGTATTTTTTCGTACTCAATTCCTTCACTTTCAAAGACTGAAATCATCTCAACCAGTGCGCGGTTGGTGCAGCCGTCAGCGTGCGGACTGCCGTTCAACAATAAAACCTTCATGTTATTTCTCCTTGATGATTAGTGATATATTATAAGCAGATAAGGTATCCGTTGTATTAATTATACATTATAAAGTGTTACTGACTGTTATAATTTGCCTGCATTATCAGGAACCCCACATAGTGTATGGTTACAGATTTGCCATAATGAAATATACTGAAGAAGAAAGGATAACAGATGCCATGGATAATAACAGAACAGGCCGCTTCATAGCCGAACTCCGTAAGGAACAGAACATGACCCAGCAGGAACTGGCAGACAGGCTTAATGTCACTGACAGGGCAGTGGGCAACTGGGAAAACGGCCGTCGCATGCCTGACTACAGTGTTCTTATGGAATTATGTGCCCGGCTTAATGTTTCAGTTAACGAACTGCTGGCCGGTGAACGTGTTGCACCTGAAAATCAGGAAGAACGGTTTGAAGATAATATCCGCGACATCATAACGGTGAACCGGAACGAAAAGAAAAAATACCGTCTGATCGTTGGTGTAATGAGTGTGCTGATACTGATAATGTTCATCCTGACAGTAAGATTTGCGCTTATCAGAAGGGGCCTTATCATGGATCCGGATCTTAAATATGAGAGAAGACTGTCCGAAGGAACACGTTATTTCAAATATGAACAGCTGGAAAACATCAGTTTTGACTATGAAATGGGAGTAAATAAATACGGAACGATAGTATTCAGATATCCCGATAAGGCTCTGGAAAGACTTAAGACCGACTGCAGTGAAGGAATAGAGGCGGTCAGAAAGGCCTTTGACCTTCCGGAACTGGACAGCCGCAGTTTCAGACTTTACAAAACCTATGGCTGGCAACTGGTCGATGCTGATGCAACGGCACCGCAGCGGTTATTGGAACAGGGCAGACTGATTTCCAGAGTCCTGGACATATATGAAAACTCCTTTTACGATAACTTCCGGCTGCGTAACAGCTGAAAAAACAAAAACAGGGACAGCTCTTGGCTGTCCCTTAATCTTTCTTCTTTACTACCGCAAACATCAGGCTGTTAAAATCCGGAAGGGAAGAAGTAATACCTTTTTCCAGGATCTGCAGCTGACTGTCGGTTATTTCCTTTTCAAATGTTTTGAATGATACCATCCTCATTGAAGTTGATGTTACTTTGACAGTTCCTGATTCATGTTCTCTTTCCACTATGTCAAAGGCTTCATCGATATCAGTCTGTCTTTCCGTAATACCGTCACCCATGGAACAGATCAGGGCGATGCCGTTTTCGTTGAGATGGTGGTTAATGAACTGATAGAAGCGCTGTCTGTCACTGTTCTTTACTAGCATGTGAACTACCGCTATGGCATAGATGAAGTCATAGGAATAAGGATGTTCATCATTCAGACAGTCCAGAACTTCAAAGTGTTCGGCATGTTCGCTGTTTAGGTTCCTGCAGTATCTGATGACTTCCGGTGAGATGTCAGTTGCCAGTAAATTAAAACCATCCTTTAACAGAGGAAAAGCATCGCGGCCTTCACCGCAGCCGATTTCCAGAATGACGGAATCTCTGGTTATGGAATATCTGTCGATGGTTTCCCGGACGATCGGGGTAGGGGTTTCGCTGGACCAGGAATATCCCTTGTCATGAATCGTCTTGTATCGGGAATCATAGGCTTCATAATACTTTTTCATATGAATATTATATGTCATTCTGCCGAATGATTATTATTTTTTATTAGTAAAATGAGGGTTAACAGTTATAATTAGTATGAGGAAGGTTTTATTATGGCTTTGAAATCCATTACTGAAATGAATAAAGCTGAACGTAAGCGTAACAGCCTTAAGGGTAAGACGTACCGTTCAATTATCATATATTCGCTGATCATCAGCTTTGCGGCCATTACTTTTGGTTTCTATCTGTTTGCTTCAGCTGTAAGAAGAGACTACCGTACCAGAACCTGGCAGATGTCCAGAACGGCAGTAAAGGTTCTTGATAAGGAAGAAATCATGAGGGAAGCTGAAGAAGTACTGAATGTGTATGTCCGGATGAGCGCTGAAGAACAGGAACAGCTGCGGGACAAGCATTCACCGCTGCTGGAGAGATTTTCAGGTATACGTGGGGAAGGTTTTGATGAGATATGCTGGGAACTGCTGTCAATTCAGGAAAGCAACAACGGCAAGGCAGCCTTTACGGCCATCTTTGATCTGGCCAATAACCGCCGCATATTTGTTACGGACTCCGATCCTAATGAAACTTTCTGCCCGCCAGGCAGTATGGACGTCATGGAAAAAAGAGTCATTAATGACATCATGAACGGCAAGCAGTTCTTCCTGGATGAACTGTTTGAAACCGGTCCGATGAGTTCGACCATCTTCAAGATGGAACCTTACGGCTACCGCTGCATGGCGGGTACCATTGTTGGCTTTATTGACGAGTATCCGGTCTTTGTCTTCTTTGATACGGACATGAACAGAGCCGTCAGAGTGGAGACCATCTTCCTGATCATGTACATCATTTTATTAGCAGCTGTAACGGCTGCGATGATAAGGATGTCAGTTAAGAATATCAATACCATGATCGTTGATCCTATCAACCGGTTGTCTGATGCAGCTCTGGACTACATTGACGATGCCAATGATTCCAGCCGTGATGAAAAGCACTTTGACAAGCTGAACATCCAGACCGGTGATGAAATAGAGAATCTAAGCCTCAGCATGAAACGCATGGAAGAGGATCTGGGCAAGTATATTGAAAACCTGACGCGGGTTACAGCCGACAGAGAACGCATCAGAACGGAGCTGACACTGGCTAATAGGATACAGGCTGCCATGATGCCTCATATCTTCCCGCCGTTCCCTGACCGCAGAGAAATTGAACTTTACGGTATCATGGACCCGGCTAAGGAAGTCGGCGGTGATTTCTATGATTTCTTCCTGATCGATGACGATCATCTGGGACTGGTCATTGCGGATGTTTCCGGTAAGGGAGTTCCGGGTGCCTTGTTCATGATGATCTCCAAGATCATCATCCAGAGCTGTGCCATGCTGGATAAGTCTCCGGCTGAAATCCTGACCAAGACCAATGAGGCGATCTGTTCCAATAACCAGGAAGAGATGTTCGTAACAGCCTGGGTTGGTATTCTGGAACTGTCTACCGGTAAATTGCTGGCAGCTAACGGCGGTCATGAGTATCCGGTCATCAAGAGGCCGAACGGCGAGTTTGAAATGCTGAAGGATAAACATGGACTGGTCTTAGGAGCCAT
The DNA here is from genome assembly GCA_017405675.1 of Erysipelotrichaceae bacterium. The sequence goes on along the minus strand of JAFRAB010000048.1, from coordinate 1,074 downwards.
GGATGGCATGAAGTATCATGAATATGAGATCGACATGGAACCGGGAAGCTGTCTGTTTGTCTATACTGATGGGGTGCCTGAAGCTACTGATGCCAATGAGGAACTCTTTGGCTATAAGCGTATGATGGCAGCATTGAACAGCGATCCTGATACGGAACCTGAAAGCGTCTTAAGGAGAGTCAGAAAGGGCGTTGATGACTTCGTACTGGAGGCCGAACAGTTCGATGACCTGACCATGTTATGCGTCAAATACATGGGATTACCGAAATAACATGTTAACCACCCGTGAGGGTGGTTTTGTTATGGAGAGAAATAAATATTATAATAAATGTATGTTAAGGAAGCTTTTTCTTTTTATCATCGCCATTCTGCTGTTACTGTCAGCCTTGTCCAATCGCCGTTATCCTGATCACATCAGGCTGGCGTCTAATTATTCACGGCTGCAGCGGGATGTATCTCAGCAGCTCAAGGGCATCCTGTTTCCGGATTTAAGAGCGCATGGGGTCAATGTTGATGCCTATAAGATCAGACTGCTGTCAGCCAATGAAAACAGCGAGATCGAAGGTTATCAGCTTGACGGTTTTGTGCTGGTCAGAGACTGCCGCGGCCGCTTTTCCTTCTACCGGCATGAAGGCGGCAGAAAACTGAATAGTTATGAAGAAAGAAACGGCTGCAAGGTCTATACCGAATCCGAGACGGCTGAAGAAAATGAAACCACAAAAATAATAATGGCCGGCATCATCCAGAAGGGGAAATACGAATATGAACTGCAGTCATCATTTATTCTGGAAGGCAATGACAGGGAAAAAGCCGATGAAGTCAGTAACGCAATGAAAAACATGTTTGAAAAAATACTGGATGAGATCGCCTATATCGATCGGGCATGAAAACGGAATATGGGAAAAAACACTGTTATAATATAGACAGTTAATAAAGGAGACCAGCTATGAAGAAGTCAAGCATTTTTAAAAATATGCTTGAAGAAGGAAAAAGGCACGACGAAAAAGCCTAAAATAAAGGCCTCGAGAATAGTTCTTTGAGAATATCGCTTAAATTAATTCACAAAATCGAAAT
>JAFRAB010000047.1 GCA_017405675.1 Erysipelotrichaceae bacterium | reverse complement strand
TAAATGATACCTTTACCAACGTAAAAGGATGGAAACACCAGTGAAGTGTTTCCATCCCTATTTTACACACGATTTGTTAAGAGTCCCCCACACTATTTGTTATTAACATCTTGTGTGGCCACACTATGTGTTAAAGTCCCGAAATAAGTATTGAAGGTGTCAGCTTCAAAGTTGCCGGAGTAATGAAAAAATACAGCGAGAACATGTTCATTGATATCGATAACAGCATATTCATTCCTTCAGGATATCTTCTGTCTGACGATGTTCAGGGAAAAACCTTCTATTTCAGCAGTACGGACCGTTATATTGACAGGTATATTGAGAAGACTGTAGGAAAGGATAATTACCTTCTGTTTAATCAGGCCGGTTTAAATGAATCTGTCAGGGATGTTACAGCAGTAATAAAGAGAATACTGATGATAATAGCTGATATTTCACTGATAGCGGCCTTTGCCGGGCTGGTTAACAGCTCTCTCAGCAATGTTGAAAAAAGAAGTTATGAAATAGGAATAAAAAAGTCTCTGGGAGCCAGCGACAGAGATATTTGTGTACAGTTTATGGCTGAATCCGCGGCAGTTCTGTTACTGTCGGCTTTACTGGCAACAGCAGGAGTTGCACTTATGCTTCTGCTGCTGGGAAGTGTCAGAGTAAAAGTCAGATATGATGAGTGCTTTTTCCTGATTCTCAGAGTCATGATGGCTGGAATGCTGTGTTCTCTGTATCCGGCTTTCAAAGCTGGAAGAACAACCGTCATGGAATCAATCAGAATGCAGCAGTAAAAAGAAAGATGGGTTTAGAAGATATCTATACCCATCTTTTTCTGCACTTTCTTGAGTTTTCTGAAAGCGATATGGTGAGCCTGTTCAGCACCTTTTCTGAGAGTTTCCTCAATCACATTGCTGTTAATGATCTCATTATATCTTTTCTGGATCATTTCAAGTTCAGCACATACGACATCAGCGACTTCCCGCTTGAATTCACCATAGCCTTTGCCTTCATAGCGGGCTACGATACTGTCAATGCTTTCACCTGACAGGGAAGACATTATCTCAAGCAGATTGGATACGCCAGGCTGATTTTCCTTATCGTAATTGACCTTGGCATACATGTCGGTTACGGCTGACATGATCTTTTTGCGGGCAACCTTCAGGTCATCCAGCAGATAGATGCAACCCTTGTTGGATTCTTCAGACTTGCTCATTTTCTTGGAAGGATCTGATAAGGACATGATTCTGGCACCAACCTGTGGGATAAGCGGTTCAGGTACGGTAAATGTTGGAGAATAGCGGTTGTTGAAACGCTGAGCCAGGTCTCTGGTCAGCTCAACATGCTGTTTCTGGTCTTCTCCGACAGGTACATAATCAGCATCATAGAGCAGAATGTCAGCAGCCATCAGAGGAGGATAGACAAACAGACCGGTAGAAATGCTTTCGTTGGTAGCGTTTGCTGTCTTTTCCTTGAACTGAGTCATACGGCTTAATTCACCCATGTATGACATGCATGTCATGATCCAACCGAGCTGAGCATGTTCTGGAACATCTGACTGCAGGAATATGGTGCACTTTTCCGGATCAAGTCCGCAAGCCAGATATACGGCTATGGCATCCTTGAGGTTTTTGCGCAGTTCCTTTGGTTCGATAGGTACTGTAATGCAGTGCAGATTCGCAATGAAAACATACAGTTCGTAATCGTCCTGATATTTTACAAAGTTTCTAAGTGCTCCAATGTAGTTTCCCAGGGTCATTTCCCCGGTAGGCTTAATGCCGCTAAGCATTCTTTTCATAAAAATCCCTCCAATAAATAAAAAAAGCGCCTGATTCTGGGACGCTGTCAACGTGGTACCACCCAAATTATCTTATGGTTAAGATCACTCTGCTGTAACGGTGCTACCGGCTTTACGCAACTGATAATGTCCCATTTCGCATACTGTTCTTCTGTCGGGTTTTCACTGTCCCCGGCTCACTGTCAGGCAGATTTCAGCAGCTACTTAATCATCGTCGTAGTCTTTACCCAATTTTAGCATCTCACTGCTTCATTTTCAACAAATAAGTCTATAATGTTAAAGGGAGATGAGAGTATGAAAGATAAACAACATCCACTGGTGTTTGCCCACCGCGGTGCCAGCGGCTATGCACCTGAAAATACCATGGCTTCATTTGAAAAAGCTGTTGAACTGGGAACAGACGGATTTGAACTGGACGTACAGCTTACCGCTGATGGCGAACTGGTCGTCATTCATGACGAGTGGCTGGAAAGAGTCAGCAACGGTACGGGCTTTGTAAAGGACTATACTTATGAACAGCTGAAACAGTTTAACTTTAACAAAACCTTCCCACAGTACGGTCCGCAGCAGATTCCTCTGCTGAAGGAAGTGCTGCAGCTGGTCAGAAAGGCCGGAATAATGGTAAACATTGAACTTAAGACAGGCATTTTCCATTATCCGGGAATTGTTGAAAAAACACTGCTGTTGGTAGAAGAAATGGGACTCAAAGACAGTGTCATCTATTCTTCATTTAATCATCAGACCTGTGTTGACATAAAGAAGATCCAGCCGGATGCCTATGTAGGTTTTCTGTATGATGATGGCATAATTGACGTTCGGCAGTATGTAAAGGATCATGGCGGAGATGCCATTCATCCGGCTTTCTACATGCTGCAGTATCCTGAACATGCGCTTGAAGCAAAGAAACTGGGACTGGGAATCAATACCTGGACAGTCAATGAACCGGAGCATATTGAAATGGCCTGCAAGATAGGAGTAGACATTATTATTACCAACTATCCGGACAGAGCCAGAGAGATCGTTAAAAAGTATAAATAACAGTTTTCTCTTGAATTATAGATAGGAGTCTGCTATTATAATTTAGCGATGCGCCATTAGCTCAATTGGATAGAGCGTCTGACTACGGATCAGAAGGTTGTGGATTCGATTTCTGCATGGCGCGCCATTTGAAATTTTAAACCTCGAAAGAGGTTTTTTTACTGAAAGTGTTATGTTATAATCTTTGCGTAGGAGTGATGTGTTGTGTTAGTTGTTTATACTTCCCCAGGATGTGCATCATGCCGTAAAGCTAAGCAGTGGCTGAAAGACCATTGCCTGCAGTTTGTTGAAAAGAATATATTCTCCACCATTCTGAACGAGAAGGAAATCAAATTTCTTCTTGAACGCAGCGAAAACGGAACAGATGACATTATATCCAAGAGATCCAAAATTATTAAGGATTCCGGTGTTGACATTGATTCGATGAGCATAAACGAGCTTGTTCGTTTTATTCAGGATAATCCGTCAATCCTTAAAAGACCGATCATTCTGAATGAAAGAAGTCTGGTCATAGGATATGATGACGAAGAAATTGAAGTGTTGATCCCGTCACGGTTAAGAGGAATAGCCCAGCGTACCTGTAAGGACTGTCCGGACTATCTGACGTGTGCTAAGATCAGAGAGGCATAGCCTCTTTTTTATGTTATACTGTTGCTATGAAAATACTGGTTGGATTATCAGGCGGCGTTGACAGTGCTGTTGCCGCATATCTGTTAAAGGAGCAGGGACATGATGTAACTGCTGCTTTCATGCGCAACTGGGATTCTGCCGCCAATAATGACTATCTGGGCAATCCTACTTTAAATGATGATATCTGTCCTCAGGAGAAGGATTACAACGATGCCAAAAAGGTTGCTGAAGCACTGGATATCCCGCTGTTAAGAGTTGATTTCATCAGGGAGTACTGGGATGACGTATTCATGCAGTTTCTGAGTGAATACCGCAAGGGCAGAACGCCTAATCCTGACATTCTCTGTAACAAATACATCAAGTTTGATGCCTTTTTCCGTTTTGCCAATGAAAACGGATTTGAAAATGTGGCTACCGGTCATTACGCTAAGGTCCTGCATGGAGAAAACGGATCTCTGCTTCTGAAGGCGGATGACCGCAATAAGGATCAGTCATATTTTCTGGCTCAGGTGCAGAGAAAGATGTTTGATCACAGCTATTTCCCTCTGGGAGAAATTGATAAGCCTGAGGTAAGAAGAATTGCCAGAGAACTGGATCTTCCGGTTGCCGAAAAGAAGGATTCAACCGGCATCTGTTTCATAGGTGAGAGAGACTTCAAGGAATTCCTTAAAAACTATCTGCCGGCTAAGGACGGCAATATGATCGATATAAATACAGGCAAGGTAATGGGTATCCATAATGGTGTTCTTTACTATACCATTGGCCAGCGCAAGGGTCTGGGCATTGGCGGTGACCAGGGACGCTGGTTTGTAGCAAGCAAGAACGTCGAAAGAAATGAACTGTACGTCGCCAACAGCAATTCCAGATCGTGGCTTGATTCCGACAGCTGTCTGGTATCAGGTGTCAACTGGCTGAAGGATGTTGATTTTCCAACCAGCTGCAATGCCAAGTTCAGATACCGTCAGCAGGATAATCCAGTTACTATCGAACCTTATGATGATGACCTCTATCTTGTTAAGTATCCTCAGAAAGTGGCTTCTGTAACTCCTGGTCAGCAGGCAGTATTCTATGACGGTGATATCTGCCTGGGTGGCGGTGTCATTGAGAAGACTTTCCTGAACGGCCGCGATCATGAAGAGGTTATTGAGGAGCTGATCAAATGAAAGCCAGAAAAGTCCTCAGCAAACCGGCTTCAATAGCTATTGTCTTACATTACATTCTGGGATATGGGATGCTTTATCCGGCGATCATAAACTGGTGGCATACTCATACCCGGATTAATTACCAGGCAAGAATGACGGTAAACACCGGCATTTATGTTTTTGTTTTTCTGGTTACGGTGATCCCGGCTTTACCAGTACTGAAATACGGCTGGGAGAAACTGACAGACAGTTATGGCAAAAATGTTAGATTCATCATTAACAGTGAGTTTCTGATGATGGCACTTCTGGGAGTATCGGCTTTGGTATTGAGCATTTTCGGATTGAGAAACAGTCGAAATCAGTCTGAAATACATAAAGCCATGATGATGAGCCCGTACTATTACAGTCTGCTTATTTCACTGTTTGCACCATTCGTGGAGGAGACGGTGTTCAGAGTATGCATATTTGCCAGACTGAAGGAAAGCGGACTGAAGGTGCCGGGCTATCTGGTTTCAGCGGTTTCCTTTGGTTTCATCCACATCATGGATTCTGTTCTTAAAGGCTATTTCTGGGAACTGCCTTTCATCATTCCTTACAGTCTGCTGGGTTTTGTTCTGGCATTTGTCTATGACCGTACGGAGTCCGTATGGTGCAGTATTCTGCTGCACATGCTGCATAATTCATTAAGTTTATTGTTAGGAGCCTAAATGGAAATACAGGGCACTTTTACGCAGATAAGATTCAGAGCTGAATCAGGCTACACTGTAGCCTATTTTTACATTCCTGAGGAAAGAGACGAAATAGTAGCAGTAGGTTATATGCCGGAGATTCAGGAAGAATTTACTTATAAACTGACCGGAAAATACGTAGATAACATCAATTACGGAATGCAGTTTGAAGTGGAAAGTGCCGTCAGAATAGATGATGAAAAAACACTGATCAGGATGTTTGCCGGCCCTTTTTTCAAGGGCATCGGAGAAAAAACAGCCATCAAGATAGTAAATCATTACGGTGTTGATGCCATCAGACTGATCAAGGAAAACCCTGATTCTCTTGATGAGATCAAGGGCATTACTGCCAAAAACAAACAGGCCATCCTGGAAGGGCTTAAGAGCGTGGAAACGGATGAAGCCTATTTCATGCTGGCCACGATGGTATCACCGCGCATAGCCATTAAGAGCAAGAGTTATTATGAAAAGAGAACACCGGTAAAAAGGACTTTACGGGAAGTGTTTGAAGAAGATCCATACCGTATTTACTACGATATCAATGGGGCGAATATTCAGGGTGTAGACAAGCTGGCCATGTCGATCGGTGTTGAAAAGGATGACCTCAGAAGAATCACGGCTTTTGCGGACAGAGTTCTCAAAGACAGAACTTTCAAGCTGAAGGACAGTTATCTGACTGACAGATATTACCGTAAGGCGCTGATGGAAGAGTTAGGTGTTGATGAATTCCTTTATGATACGGTCATTGAAAGACTGACTGCTGAAAAAAGAATAGCCATTGAAGAAGACCGCATCTATCCGATCGAACAGTATGAAGCTGAGCATTATATTGCAGGATATCTGGCTACCTTCCCGCAGGAACCTTTTGATAAGGTGAATAAGGAAGACATTGATGAAATGCTCGAACTGGTCGAAAAAAGAATGGGCATAACCTATCAGGACAGACAGAGGGAAGCCGTTGAAAGCTTCTTTGAAGAAGACCTGATGATCCTGACAGGCGGACCTGGTACCGGTAAAACGACTATTGTAAAGGGTATGGTCCAGCTGTGCACCAAACTGTTTCCGCAGTACAGTATCGCACTGTGCGCCCCAACCGGCCGTGCCAGCAAGCGCTTAAGAGAACTGACAGATAAGGATGCCAAGACCATCCATTCTCTTTTAGGCTGGGATATTGAGATCAACGAATTCAAGATGAACGAAGATACTCCGCTTGGTGCCGATCTTCTGATCATTGATGAGTTTTCCATGGTCGATCAGCTGCTTTTTGCCAATCTGTTAAGAGCCTGCGGACTGGTTAAGAAGATCGTGATCATCGGTGATGCTGAACAGCTGCCGCCTGTAAGCATCGGTAACGTTCTGCAGAACCTGATCGATACAGAGCTCTTTAAGGTGGTCCGACTGGAAAAGATCTTCCGTCAGAAAGAGGGAAGCGATATCATCTCTCTGGCATACGATATCAAAAACGACCGCTGCTATGACATTGAAAGTCAGAATGACATTGGTGTTATAGAATGCAGTCCTCATCAGATCAGAGATGTGCTGATCCAGGTTGTGGAAAAGGCTCTGATGAAATATGAAACCATAGAAGACGGATATCAGAATGTACAGGTAATTGTCCCGCAATACCGTACCTATAACGGCATTGATGAACTGAATTCCGTTCTGCAGCAGGCTTTTAATCCACCTTCAAAGTCGAAGAGAGAAATAAAGATAGGCCGTAATATTTACCGTGAAGGTGACAAGATTATGCATCTGCGCAATAACTCCCAGCGGGAAGTCTATAACGGTGATATAGGCATACTGCGCGAGATAATCTACGCCAAGGAAACACCTGTTGATAAGGACATAATCATCGTTGACTATGAGGGCAAGGAAGTGGAATACGGACGTGATGATTCCGAATTCTTTACGCATGCCTTCTGCATGAGTGTTCACAAATCACAGGGCTGTGAGTATCCAATAGTAATCTTTGTTTCCAGTGATGAATACAGTCATCTGCTGATGCGCAAGAGACTGGTTTATACTGCTGTTACCAGAGCATCCCGTTCACTGGTCATCATCGGTAATAAAAACGCCTTTTTACGAGCCCTTTCAAGACATGAATATGTCAAGCAGAATACCACGTTGAAGGAAAGGCTTCTTGATCTGCTGGGATAATCACTTATTTTAAAATCTTTTAGTATATTTTTATTTTCTGTTGTGCTAGAATATGTCAGTAAAGCGTAAATCAGACTGAGTAAGCCGGGAAACCTTACAGAGAGACAGCGGATGGTGCGAGCTGTCAGGCAGAAGGGCTGAAGCTATCTGATTAGTGCAGTGTAAACACTGACGTATCTCTGCGTTAAGGACAATTAAGGTGCACATTTATTGTGAATCAGGATGGTACCGCGGTTTTTCGTTCCTGTGTTTATACAGGATTTTTTTATGGAGGGAATCGACACATGAAACAGTTAACTAGTGATCAGATCAGAAGAATGTTCTTACAGTATTTTGAAGAAAGAGGGCATATGATTGAACCAGGTGCTTCTTTAGTACCGCACAATGACCCTACTTTACTATGGATAAATGCCGGTGTGGCAGCTTTGAAGAAGTACTTTGACGGTACGGAAAAGCCAAAAAACAAGCGCATAACCAATGCTCAGAAGTCAATCAGAACCAATGACATTGAAAACGTCGGCAAGACAGCACGTCATCATACGTTCTTTGAAATGCTGGGCAACTTCTCCATCGGTGATTATTTCAAGAAAGAAGCCATTCCTTTTGCATGGCATTTCCTGACTGATCCTGAATGGATGGGTTTTGACAAGAACAGACTGTATGTAACAGTATATATTGACGACACTGAAGCTTATGACATCTGGACTAAAGTCTGCGGTGTTGATCCTTCTCATATCTTAAAAACACCAAATAATTTCTGGGAAATCGGCTCAGGCCCGTGCGGACCGGATACCGAGATCTTCTATGACCGCGGTGAAGGTTTTGACCCGCAGCATCTTGGTGAAAAACTGTTCTTCGAAGAACTGGAAAATGACCGTTACATCGAAGTATGGAACGTTGTATTCTCACAGTACAACTCTGAAGAAGGTGTAGACCGCAAAGATTATAAGGAACTGCCTCAGAAGAATATCGACACCGGCATGGGTCTGGAAAGACTTGTCTGTATCGTCCAGGGCGGCGAGACCAACTTTGATACCGATCTGTTCCTGCCTGTAATCAGAGAAGTTGAAAAGATGACTTCCAAGAAGTATGAAGGCGCCAACAAGGTGGCTTACAGAGTCATTGCCGACCATATCAGAACCGTAACATTTGCTTTGGCAGACGGTGCCGTATTCTCCAATGAAGGCCGCGGATATATTTTAAGAAGAGTTCTGAGAAGAGCTGTAAGATACGGTAAGAGCCTGGATATAAAGGGTGCTTACATGTACAAACTGGTTAAGATCGTAGCTGATAACATGCAGGACTACTATCCTTATCTGCAGGGTAAGGTCGAATATATTGAGAAATTGGTCAAGGCTGAAGAAGAAAGATTCCAGACGACCCTCAATGAAGGTGAAAAGATTCTTAATGAAGTTCTGGCCAACGCTGAAGACAAGATCCTTCCTGGTGAAGTGGTCTTCAAGCTCTATGATACTTTCGGTTCCCTCTGGAATTAACCAGAGAAATAGCTGAGGACAGAGGCTTTACAATTGACCAGGCCGGTTTTGACAGGGAAATGGCCGCTCAGAGACAGAGAGCCAGAGATGCCAGAAGCGATGAGCAGTCAATGTCTGCTCAGGCTGAAGACCTGATGAACTTTACCGCACCAAGTGAATTCGTAGGCTACAGCGTTCTGGAGAACACCGGCAAGGTGATCGGACTGTTTAAGAACGGTGTGAAGACTGACGCTATCGATGATGAAGGCGATGTCATTTTCGACAGAACATGCTTCTATGCTGAAAGCGGCGGGCAGATCTACGATACAGGTATTATCAGAAATGCTGATACGGAAATGAAGGTAACAAAGGTCATCAAGGCTCCTCTGAAACAGCCTCTGCATCATGTAGTTGTTGAAAAGGGTTCTGTCAGGATCGGTGATGAATTTGACCTGGCTGTTAACGTTGAAGACCGCAAGAGAATCAAGGCCAACCACTCCAGTCTGCATCTGCTGCATGCAGCCTTAAGACAGGTCATTGGCGACCATGTTCATCAGGCCGGTTCATTTGTCGGACCTGAATACGGACGTTTCGACTTCACTCATTATGAAAAGGTTACTGATGAGCAGCTGAAACAGATCGAAATGATCGTTAACGAAAACATTGCCAATGCTTATCCGGTTGTTACTGACATCATGGATCTGGAAGAAGCCAAGACCACAGGTGCCATGGCACTGTTTGATGAAAAGTACGAAGACAAGGTCAGAGTTGTTACAATGGGACCTGCTTCCAAGGAATTATGCGGCGGTACACATGTATCCAATACTGCTGAAGTCGGTGTTTTCAAGATCATTTCTGAGGAAAGCATCGGTTCAGGAATCAGACGTATTACTTCCATGACATCATTAGGTGCTTACAGGGAATACAGAAGACAGGAAGAAATGCTGGAAGAAATGGCCAAAGCCTTAAAGATCACCAACATTAATGCCGTAACTGATAAGGTTGCTCAGCTGATTGCTGAAAACGGTGAATTAAGCAGAACGATCGGACAGCTTAAAGGTCAGCTGGCTAATGCCAGAAGCATTGAACTGATGAGTGAAGCAGAAGATGTCAACGGTCTGAAGGTATTGATCAAGCAGGTTGACGGCAGTGGCGAAGAAGTCAAAAAACTGGCTGAGACTGTCAGGGACAGACTGAATGACGGTCTGGTACTGCTTTACAGCATCAATAATGACAAGGCTGTATTCGTTTCAGCCGCCAGCAAAACTGCCATTTCCAGAGGACTGACAGCCAGCACTCTGGTCAAGACAGCAGCAGTTGCCTGCGGCGGTAACGGAGGCGGAAGACCGGATGTTGCCAGTGCCGGAGGCAAGGATATTACAAAGATTTCCGAGGCTCTGAAAGCCGTCAGAAACTTAATTGAAAGTTAATCTATATCCCTTTAATTTTAGGGGTTTATAAAGTAGAATATATAAAAGGAGGGTGTATTATGCCAGATAATAACACAAGTACAAGAGTTTTCGATACTGATGAATTCCAGAGAGAAAATATCAAGCTGATCATGCGTACTGTTTACAATGCCTTAACTGAACGTGGATATAATGCCCAGGTACAGATAGTCGGTTATCTGATTACTAATGACCCCGCATATATTTCAAACTACAAAGGCGCCAGAACTCTGATTCAGACTGTAGACAGAGATGAAATACTGAAGGAACTGGTTGGTTCATATCTTAACAAGAAAGATGAATAAGGTATTAGGACTTGATTTAGGCGCCAGGACCTGTGGTGTTGCCCTGAGCGATATCATGGGTATGATTGCCTCACCGGTAGAAACGATCCGTTTTGAGGAAGACGACTATGAAACAGCCTGCAGTAAGGTTGTTGACATAATAAAAGCCAATAATGTGAAGAAAGTAGTCCTGGGACTGCCTAAGCACATGAACGGCGATGTTGGTGTCAGGGGTGAAATTTCCATGCAGTTCAGAGATATGCTGCTGGAAAAGGCGGATGTAGATGTAATTCTGTGGGACGAGAGACTTACTACGGTTTCTGCTCAGAAAAGCATGATCGCATCCAACATGAACCGCAAGAAAAGACATCAGATGGTGGATACGATGGCAGCTGTGATCATATTGCAGAGCTACCTGGATTCACAGTACTAAGGAGATTTAAATGGATACAAATACATTATTTGTAACAACAGATGACGGACAGGAAAAGCAGATGGAGATACTCTTCACTTTTGACAGTGATGAATTCGGTAAATCCTATGTTCTTTTCTTTGATCCAAAAGATGAAGAAGGTATAGTGTATACCATGTCATACGATGAAGAGGGAAACCTCTATCAGGTAGAGACTGAAGCTGAATGGGAAATGATCAGCGAAGTGTTTGAGGGATTCGAAGATGGCACGCAGGAAAATTAAAGTCTGGAGTGTCATTAAGGTTGTCTTCAATCTGCTGATACTTCTCGCTCTGGCAGGACTGGGCTATGGTTACTATAAATATGACCGGGCGCTGAAACCTATCACACCGATCAGCCATCCTGTTTCATTTGAGGTTGAGGAGAACATGACAGCTTATGATGTCGTTGACAAGCTGTATAGGGAAAAGCTCATCACTGACAAGTTCATGACCAAGATCTACATGAGACTTACGAAGCAGACAAATGTATATGTCGGCAACTTCAATCTTGATGCCAATATGTCCACCAAGGAGATTATCGGTATCATAACTGATGAGGCAAATGCTTACAGAGAAACAGTGGAAGTTACTCTCATCGATGGTTACTGGGCTAAGGAAATGGCGGCTGCCATTGCCGAACAGACCGATCTGACAGCTGGACGGATCATGAGTAAGTGGAACGATGTTGAATATGTTGACCAGCTTATTCAGGAATATCCTTTCCTGACTGAAGATATCTATAAGTCTGAACACTGTTATCTGGAAGGCTTCCTGTATCCTGATACCTATCAGTTCTATAAGAATACAACTGTTGAACAGGTTACGGAAAAACTGCTGGACAGACAGCTTGAAGTCTATGAGAAATATGCTGCTCAATTCAAAAACAGCAAACTTACCCCATATGAGATCTATACGCTTTCAAGCATGACCATTTTTGAGGGAAAGACTCCTGAGGACATGGGACTGGTTGCCGGTGTATTCTATAACAGACTTGATGAAGGCATGCTGCTGGGAAGCAGTGTTACCGTCTGCTATGCTCTGTATGATGACTATCATACATGGCAGGACTGCGAAAACAACATTGATATTGATTCCAACTACAATACATACCAGCATCTGGGCTTACCTGTAGGTCCGATCTGTAACGGTAATGAAATATCACTTAATGCTGTACTGAATCCAACCAGCACAGATTACATGTACTTCATTAGTGACCCGAATACGGGCAAGATGTATTTTGCCAGAACTCTGGAAGAACATCAGAGAAACATTGATACATATCTGAATTATTAAAAGGGGAATTAGTTCTATGAAGAAACCTGTTATTATCGGCGTCGCCGGAGGCAGTGCCAGCGGTAAGACTTCAGTTGCCAGACTGCTGCGGAATTCATTTTCTGACAGCAAGACCGTAACGATTATCCGTATGGATGACTATTATAAAGATCAGAGTCACATGATATTTGCGGATCGTCTTAAGACAAATTACGACCATCCGAATGCATTTGACACCGATCTTCTGGTGAAGCATATCGATGAACTGGTAGACGGTCATTCAATTGAAAAACCGACTTATGATTTCGTCAATCATACCAGAAGTCAGATAACTGAACATGTTGATCCAAGCGATGTTCTGGTGCTTGAAGGACTGTTTGTTCTAGAGGAACCGGAAATCTACAGCAGACTGGATATGAGACTGTTTATCGATACTGATGCCGATATCAGATTTATTCGCAGATTAAAGAGAGATGTCAGAGACAGAGGCCGTACAATTGAATCTGTATGTGATCAGTACATGCAGACCGTACGTGTCATGCACGAAGCCTTTGTCGAACCTTCCAAGAGAAAGCTGACATCATCATACCGGAAGGTTCACACAACAGTGTGGCAATGGACTTGCTTATCACAAAGATAACCAGTATCATTGAACACAAGGAATTACTGTAAGAAAGACGAGGAGTGAAATATATGGACAAGAAAGAAATCCTGGTTACCGAAGAAGGACATGCCAGATTACTGGAAGAATACGATAACCTGCTACATGTTGTCAGAGACCAGGTAGCAGAAGAACTGAAAGCAGCCAGAGCTCAGGGTGACTTATCAGAAAACGCTGATTATGATGCCGCCAGAGATCATCAGGCCAGAGTAGAAGCCAGAATCCGTGAACTGGAAGAAATGCTTCACAACGTCAAGATCATCAAGAAGAGCGCAAATGCTCTGAAGCAGGTAGGTATCGGTACTAACGTTACCGTTGAGTTCCTTGATACTCATGAAGTTGAAGCATACGACATTATCGGTACTGCTGAAGCTGATCCGTTAAATGGCAAGCTGTCAAATGAAACACCTTTAGCTGTTGCCCTGCTCGACCATAAGGTCAACGATACAGTAACAGTAAATGTGAGCCCTTCATACAAGGTAAAGATCCTTGACATCAAGCCTCTGCAGAACGTTAAGTAAACAAGGATAAAAACGAAAAGGAAACAAATAAGTAGTGATGAATAACATTACGAAGGGTTTGTTTCTTTTTTTTGTTCTGGCAGTACTCAGTGTACCGATGGCCGAGAATCTGGAAGTAGGAGATTTCAGGAGCAGAGAAATAATGGTTGAACTGAAAGGAGAAGTTGATAATCCCGGTTTCTACAGTTTACCGGCATACAGTAATGTGGCTGACCTGCTGGAGATAACGGAGCTAAGTGAAAACGCAGATGTTTCCAAGCTCAATGAAGGCGTGATCCTGAAAAACAATGATGTAATAATAATTCCGGAGAAACAGCGGGAAGGAACGAAGGTATCCATAAATACCGGTACGCGGGAACAGCTTGATACCGTTCCGGGAATCGGTCCGGTAACCGCTGAAAACATCATTGCATACCGCAATGAAAACGGCTTTTTTCAGAGTCTTGAAGATCTGGTAAGAGTGAAAGGCATAGGTGAAAAGACATTACGGAAAATAAGAGAATTCATCTGTCTTTAGAAAATCACTGGCTGTATCGGGCTGTAATACTGTTCTCCATGGGCTGTCTTAACAGCCTTTTAAGTCGACTGTGCATGGCTGTGCTGTGGGTGTTTTTCCTGCCTGGCATTGTTAACAAGGAGATCAGAAGATCCCTTTATGTGCTGATGGCTTTGTTTCTTATCTTAAGTATCAGCATCCCGGGAAAGATCACGAAAGGGAGGATCAGTGAAATCAGAAACGGCTATCAGATAGTCACAAACGGTTTCAGCAAAGTTCTCATATACAGTAAGGATCCTGAGATTGGCCTTGATGACTACGTTGAATTTGAAACTGACTATTCTGTAATAAACAGTTACGACAACTTTGAAGTTTCAACATTTCCAATGTGGGCAAAAGGTCAGGGCATCAGCTACCGGGGCAATGTCAGCAGCTATCGAATACTGAAAAAGGGTAACAGCATCAGAAGAATACTGTATGACCATCATCAAAGCAGAGGTAACAGCCGGGCTTTACAGCTGCTTTTCAATACCGGTATGGACAGTGACAGTGATTTCCGCTATTTCATTACCCATGCCGGTTTTCATGTTACCTTTCTCGTTCACCGTCTGCGTAAGATTTTCGGACGATATTATTACCGCCGCCAGGCTCTTGAATATACATTGATTACTTCTCTGTTTCTGGCTGCGGTTTTTCAGTTTCCCTACAGCTGGCTGCGTGTTGTTCTGGGGCTGACAGGCGAACGTTTCCTGGAGAACCGCAGAGACAGGACCGGATTTCAGGCATGCATGCTGATGCTGGCCAGGCCTTATTACATCAATACCGTAGCGTTTCTGATTCCCATGGGATTAAGCTTTCTGAATCTGTTTAATGAGGATAACAGCAGTGCATTTATCAGATATGTTTTTCTGATGATCTGTCAACTGAGATTCTATGGCTATTGCGATGTTGTCAGAATGCGGTTATTTTCCTTTTTCAGCAGAGCTGCTTCTGTTCTGTATGTCTGTGCCATAGCTACTTCAATGCTGCCTTTTTCTGTTAGCCTCAACAGCTTTTCTTCTCGGCTTCTGGAAAGAATGGACAGTCTGCCGGGCGTATTCATTAATGGCAGGGTCTGTCTGGTTCTGTTTGGGATAATTGTCTTTATGCTGAGCGAATATGCAGTAAAAAGAGAGAAGACATATGTTCTGGTAATTGCAGGACTGCTGTTGCTTAACAGTAATCAGAGTGTTCTTAACAGCGGTTACCGAGTAACTTTTCTGGATATAGGACAGGGTGACTGTGCAGTGATCAGCTTTCCTTTTTCTTCCCGCTGTCTGCTTATAGATACAGGAGGCAGTTACTATAAGGACGTTGGTCATGACATTCTTGTTCCGTATCTGCGCAGCCGAGGCTTCAGCAGTGCTGATGTCATCATTTCCCATGAAGACTATGACCATGCAGGAGGACTGCATTCTCTCGCCCAGGAGTTCAGAGTCGGAAATGTCTGGTTTGACAAACAGGATGTTATCACTGTCAAGGGGGTCAATTTCATTGATCCGCTGTATCAGTATATTTATGAAGACATGAACGATAACTCGCAGATAACTTATTTCAGACTGCAGAATCTGGGATTTCTGTTTCTGGGAGATGTCAGCATGAAAGTTGAAGAGGATCTGGCATATGACTTTAATCAGCTGGATGTTGATGTCCTTAAGGTGGCACATCACGGCTCTGAAACTTCTACCGGTGATGTTCTTCTCAGCACTTACCGCCCGGAATGGGCAGTCATTTCCGCCGGCCGCAATAACAGATTCAATCATCCGGCTGATTCGGTAGTAAGGAAACTCGAAGATTATGGAGTAAAAGTACTGTGTACAAAAGAAGATCATGCCATTGAGTTTATGGTGTTTGGTCCATTGACCCTTTACCGTACGGCAGCTGGAAGATATGGTATTATTCCAAACAAAAAATGATATAATTTTATATATGAATTATCTGCTTACGGGAATAGAAGTATATAATCTGCAGCTGCGCCGTGACGCTATTATCAGGGAGCTGGGACTGCAGGACGAACAGCCTGATGTTTTCAATCAGGATTTTGATATTGAGGAAGTAATTGCCTCATGTCTGACTACACCTTTTTTCGCGGAAAACAAGGTCGTACTTCTGGAGAATCCGGGCTTCATTGTTGCACCTAAGGCCAGTGATGAAAAAACAGTAAACAGACTGGTGGAATATCTGGAAGATCCTCTGGAAACCACCACGCTGATCGTCTATGTAGACAAGCCTTTTGATAAAAGAAAAAAGGGATATACAACGCTGAGAAAGTATCTGAAAACGGAAAGTTTTGATACCGTTTCACGGGACAGCTTCCGCAATATTGTCAGATATGATCTGCAGAATAATAAAGTCAGACTGTCCAATGAGGCATTTGACATTCTGATGGACAGACTGCCTGTGGATGTACTCAACTGGAAAAGCGAGCTGGAAAAACTGAAGCTTTATCCATACCCGCTTGATGCCAGAGCAATCAAAGCGCTTATCAGCCGTGACATTGAAGACGATGTCTTCCAGCTGTCAAATGCGGTAGTAGCCCGTGACATGAATCAGGCAATACAGATTTACCGTGATCTGCTCGTTACCAACAAAAACGATGTCGGCGGTCTTATAGGCTTACTGGCATATCAGTTCCGCTTCATGTGTCAGGTTAAGGCGCTCAACGAAATGAATTATATCAACAGAGACATAGCTGAAAGATATGATGCTAAGGAATACCGCATCACAATGACACTTAAGGCTGCTCAGGGCCGTTCCAGCAGAGAATTACTGGGAATTCTGGCCCGACTTTCACAGCTGGATCAGAACATAAAAAAGGGAAAGGCCGATCCCGTTCTGGGACTGGAAATGTTCATCATTGAGGTAACCAGACGTTAATATGGAATCATTAAGAGAATTATACAGAATAGGACCGGGTCCAAGCTCTTCTCACTCTCTGGGAGTAAGAAAGGCCTGCGAATATTATTACGCCCGGTATCCTGAGCACAGTCATTATACAGTTGAATTATATGGATCACTGTCACTGACCGGTAAAGGTCACATGACAGACAAGGTCATATATGATTATTTCGGACGGGAAAAAACGGATGTTGTTTTCATGCAGGAAATGACAGACATTCCCAACACCATGAGATTTTACTGTGATGACAGAAAGAATGAAATGGAGATTTATTCTGTGGGCGGAGGAGCCATAGCAGTAAAGGGGCTGCCGCCGCTGGCTGATCCGGATGTATATCCGGAGAATTCACTCACCGAAATAGTCGATGTGTGCCGGAAGAATAACTGGACATTAGCCAGGTTTGTATATGAAAGGGAACCTGATATCAGAGATCATCTGAAAACCGTTAAGGATCAGATGGTAAAGGTTGTATCAGAAGGCCTGACAGAAGAAGGGTATCTGCCGGGAATCCTTCATCTGGAAAAAGTTGCCAAAAAAATATACCGGCAGTCTCAGAAAGCCGGTCCGGAAGTTGCTGACAGACTGCTGGTAAGCAGCTATGCCTATGCGGCAATGGAAGAGAGCTCCTCAGGAAAGACTGTGGTTACTGCACCGACATTGGGTTCCAGCGGTATTATCAGTGCTCTGGTCATGTATTATACGCAAAAAGGAATACCTGAAGAAATGATACTTGAGGGCCTGGCTGTTGCGGGAATCGTTGGCAATGTCGTTAAGAAAAACGCATCCATATCCGGTGCGGTAGGTGGCTGTCAGGCTGAGATTGGCACTGCCTGTGCCATGGGAGCAGCGATGGCTTCACATATAGAGGGACTGTCAAATTCCCAGATTGAATATGCGGCGGAAGTAGCCATGGAACATAATCTGGGGCTGACATGCGATCCGGTAGGCGGTTATGTTCAGATACCTTGTATTGAAAGAAACGGCGTAGCCGTTCTGAGAAGTCTGGATGCCATGGAATATGCCAAGTATATCGGTTCCTTCAAGCAGAACCGTGTCAGCTTTGACATGGTAGTCAGCGTTATGAAGCATACGGGTAAAAGAATTCCTGTGGAATTAAGGGAAACTTCAATGGCCGGTCTGGCGATAGAAGTAATGTTAAATGAAGAAAAGAAAAAGAATGCAGCTTAACTAAGCTGCATTCTTGCGGTCATATATTGTCATGTCAATGCCTGTATCTCTGACATACAGAGTTTCAGGCATTTTTGATACTTTCCATGAAACAAAGAGGTCACCGGCTGCTCCTGAGATATTGCCGATCTGCAGGAAATATATTACCCAGAACCAATCCTTGGGTATAACGATATTCAGTACCAGAAATACAATGCCCCAGATAACCAGAGGTGCCAGAGCTATTCTGATATAGGCATATCTGTCAAAATAGTCTTCCTTGCTGCCGGCATAGGCATACATTCCTGTAAAGCCGTACTGCACTTTCTGGCCGCCATAGTGTTTCATGGCCATGCCATGAGTGAACTCGTGAAGAATGATATAAGCTATATAACTGATTGATATTACGATCATCTTTATAATGAATGATTTAAAGTCTTCGTCAGTAGCAAAGTTAAAGTTAAGGGGATGAATAACTATTCCGATCAGCATTAATATAAACGTCAGACCTACAGCCAGGCCATTTACCTTCAGGGCTGTTTTTTTGTCTTTCTGCAGATTAAGTTCCAGAGATGGTTCATAGTTTTCAGGTAATTTCTGTATTGCATGCATATATAGTACCTCTTTAATCAATTATAATTCTGCGACTTTCTGAAATTCTACAAGATAGTCATCCGGATCCAGTAAAAAGAATGAGTATACCGGAAAGACGGGATGTCTGGCTGGCCGTCTGTAAACGCGGCAGACATTTTTAAGTTCTTCATATTTCTCTAAAACGGCTTCATTATCAGGAAGATTAAGAGAGAGACAGACACCCTGAGGACCTGACAGCGGTTTGCGTTCATCACTGTATTCACAGAAACCCCAGTAGCCGTAGCCGGTATCAAAGATATAAAGCTTATCTGACTGTTTCTGATGAACAGGCAGTTTCAGAGTGTCACGATAGAATCCCACGGTTTTTTCAATATTTCTGACCGGCAGAAAAATGACGCTGCTTTCCGGTTTCATGATACAAATCCTCCAGAAGGCCGTGAATCGGCTTTCCTTATTATTTCCGCTGCCTTGTTAGACCATTCAGCGTCTACAATATACGGATCAAGATCTTCAAGATCCAGCTGTTCAAGCATATCACTCATCAGGTCATATAATTCATCATGCAGTTCAAGAACATTCTGCGGTCCTTCTTCGCTGAAAAGAGCGAGGTTTCTGACACCGTCATCCCGTACGAAGAATTTTATGTCATATATATCATAACCGACCTTACTGGAGAGGTTTCCGGCTGTGAAACGCTTGCATAATTCCATGACTCTGTCGTCCAGACCATTATCCCTGATCTGGATTTTCTCGACAAAATCGTAATATCCCGTCACTATTCTGAAAGTATAGTCTTTGAATTTGGTGCTGTCATGGCACAGGTCATCAAAAATCTTGCGGTATGTTTCTGTCTTTTCAGGAAGGCAGAACTGAATCATGATTTTTTGAGCGGGATCATGGTAAAGGCAGTCAAAGACGACCCGGAAAGTATTGTGACATTCTGGGCAGGTTGTTGTAAAGAGTTCGCCGTTCAGCAGTTTCTTTTTCAGTTCAGGGTCTGTTTCGGCATTGACTACCGGGTAAACAGTGAAATCATGGACCCAGCCGCATTCAGGACATACTGCCTTGTCCGGATAATGATTAGGCATCTGGAATACCTCCTTTGAGTAATATTTATTATATTATATATCACCCTGAGGGAAATATGTTTGTTTTAAACAGAGATAGAGAATATAATCTAAGTATGAGTTCAGTAAGTACGGATTATGTAAAATATGAGCCTTCATATAAAGTGTTAAAGGCGCTGCTGTATCCGGTAGCTCTTTCTTTCCGTCCCAAGATATACGGGAAGGAAAACATTCCTGAGGAAGGACCGGTTATCATCTGCCTGAATCACAGATATAATCCTGATCCGGCCTGGGCCTGTCTGGCTACCAGAAGAGTAGTGCATTTCCTGGCTAAAAAGGAACTGCATGAAAGCAAGTTCAGCCTGTTCTTCCGCATGGCTGGTACAATTTCAGTTGACCGTCAGGCGCATGACCATAAGGCCATGGATGCTGCTGAGGAGATGTTAAGAAAAGGGCATGTCATTGGCATCTTCCCGGAAGGAACAAGAAACCGTACTGAAGATCCGCTGCTGCCTTTCAAGTACGGAGCAGTCAGAATGGCACAGAAAACCGGTGCCAGCATTGTGCCGATGATAGCTAAGGGAACTTTCTCTACCGGAGTAAGAATTTACATAGGTGAGGCTTACAAAATCAGTGAAGATGCAGATCTGACCGCGGAAAATGAAAAACTCCGTAACATAATGCTTGAAATGTATACCAGTAATGAATAAAGGCCTGAAATAAATCAGACCTTTTTATATGTCGCTGCTGAAGTTATACTTCTCGCACCATTTTACGGCGATTTCCCTGTATACGGTATCCCTGAAGCTGTACCAGATATTGTTCATGCCGGTATAATGAACGGCACTTCTGAATCTTCTGAATGCTCCCTTGCCATGTAAGGCGCTCTCCAGTTCATCCTTGACGTCTCCCTCATTCAGGCTGTAGACGAAATTGCGCATGATACGATAGTCATCTATTTCATGAGGCTCAGGAAGTGGGAAATACCTGGTTTTGAATTGCTGTCTTATCTGCTCAATCAGTTCAGGTTCTTCTGGGGAAGGTTCATTCTGAGGCAGTGATACTATTTTCATTTCTTCAATATCAAGATACTGACTGTACTGGTCAGAAGCCATTTCCAGACCCTGTACGATCAGTTTTAACGGTACTGTTACTTTATTCATATTGTTGTTTTCCGTTCCTTACATCTTCATTATATGCCTTTTTGTTTTATATGCAGAACGCTTTTTCTTTGATTATAAAAAGTATTATAATTCTCTTATGTTCAGATTTATCAGAAACCGTATCCTTGGTGCCGTAGCTGTTCTTCTGACAGCTATGTTTGCCGTATTTGCCATTTTAACCTATATACCCGGATCACGTCTGGGTTATTTGGGCATTAATGGATCCGGTGATCTTTTGGATCGCGTGTTCAGCTTTTTCAGAACTGAACCCAATTTGTTCAGCCGTTATCTGAGATATATTTATGATGTTATTACGAAATTCCATTTTGCCAGCGGCTTCAGACATCATAATCTTTCAGCTGAAATCCTGACACGTACCAGACTGACGCTGCTTCTGACTCTGATCGGTTTTGTATTCATTGTAGTTGCCGGCATCGTCTTGGGAACACTGGCTGCCAGCAAGAGGGGAACCTGGATCGACAGGATCATTTCGGTTGCTTCCATGTTAACAGCCAGCATACCGCCTTTCTGTCTGGCCATTTATCTGGCAATGATTTTCTGCGTTGGGCTGAGACTGTTACCGGTATTCGGGTATAAAAAGCCGATATACTTCATTCTGCCGACCATAACGATCAGTGCCTCAGCTCTGGCTAATACGATTCAGATCTGCCGTTTTGAAATCATCGAGGAACTGAACAAGCCTTATGTACGTAACCTGCGCAGCCGTGGACAGAAGGAAGGAGTAATCCTGTTCAGACATGCCTTGAAAAATGCCATGCTGCCGACCATAGCAGTCATAAAGGAAATGACGGCGTCCATATTTGTTTCTTCTTTCATCGCTGAATGGTTTTATGCCATTCCGGGAATTGGATATTATCTGATTCAGGCCATTAACAGCCGTGATTACGGTGTGATTCTGGCCTGTACAATGGTAATTGCCATTGTCATAATTGTCTTTAACATTGTTTCTGACATTCTTTACTGCATATTTGATCCGAAACTGCGCGGCAGTGAGATGGGAGTTGGTAACAATGTTTAAACGAGCTTTAAGAAGATTCATACACAATAAGACAGCACTGATATCTCTTCTGATATTCTGTGCCGTCATTCTCAGCTGTCTGGTTTTTCCACTGCTGGGATATAATGACTATTCGTCTCTGCATCTTGATCAGCAGTATGCACCGGTTTCATTACGGCATCCTTTCAGCACGGATAATCTGGGCCGCGACATGTTTACCAGAATGATGGTGGGTGGACGTTATACTCTCGGACTGTCTTTCCTGGCGACAGTGCTGGCGGTGACCTGTGGAACGCTGCTGGGCATGTTTTCAGCGTATCTGGGCGGCTTTTTTGATAAGGCTGTTGTATCTGTCTGCGAGGCGGTTTCAGCCATCCCATACATTCTGATCGTTATTATAATGGAAGTGTCATTAGGCTGGGGCAAGGGCTATTTTGCTCTGGCTGTGGCCATAGCCAGGATACCGTCTGTTACCCAGACCGTCAGATCATCCGTGCTTAAGATACGTGATGCTGAATTCATTGCGGCGGCAAAAGTTCTGGGCAAGAGTAACTGGCATATTATTACCCGTCATATTCTGCGTAATGTATATTCAACTATCCTGGTACGGTTCAGTTCAACATACGCTGCCAGCATAGTAGCCTGCAGCATTCTGGGCTATCTGGAAATCGGCATTTCATCACCGACTCCGGAATGGGGCAGAATGGTGGCTGATTATTTCCACCTTATCGGAAGCCGCGGTTTCCTTGTTTTCATTCCGTGTTTCTTTATTTCTTTAAGTGTATTATGTGTGACTCTGATTACTCATGGTTTGAGAGATGCACTTGATCCGAAGGAGTATCTGCATGAGTAAAATACTTTCGATTGAAAATCTTAATGTCATATACCGTATTCCGGAAGGACGCCGTCATGTTTTACGAGACGTCAGTCTTTCGCTTGAAAAAGGGCAGATCAGAGCGGTCGTAGGAGAATCAGGCTGTGGCAAAAGCACGCTGGTAAATGCTCTGATAGGCTTACTGCCGGATAATGCCTTTATCGAAAGCGGCAGGATCATGGTCGATGGAACCGATATGCTGAAAGTCGGACAGAACGATATGAGAAAGCTGCGCAGCCGGAAACTTGGCGTTGTTTTCCAGGATCCTTTCAGTGCTCTTGATCCGCTGTATACGATTGAAAGACAGATGGCCGAAACAATTAACATTGCGGATAAGGTTAACCGTAAACAGGCCTCAGAAACGGCAGCTGAAATGCTGGAAGCCTGCGGTATCAGAAATCCTGAGGAAATCATGAAGAAATATCCTCACGAGCTTTCAGGAGGCCTCAGACAGCGCGTTATGATTGCGATGGCATTACTGAACAGTCCGGAAATACTGATCGCAGACGAGCCTACAACGGCTCTGGATGTAACCATACAGAAAGAAATACTGCAGCTGCTTAAGAAGCTGGCGGCCAAAAGACAGCTCGCTGTGCTGTTTATTACGCATTCTCTGGATGTGGCTGCCGAGATCGCTGACAGTATTTCCGTATTCTATGGCGGCAGAGTAGTGGAAGAGGGCAGGATCAGGGATATTTTCAATTTCCCTCTGCATCCGTATACTCAGGCTCTGCTCAAGACTATTCCTTCCATAAAATACGGTAAAAATGAAAGAAAGCTGATGCCTATCGAAGGTGAAATGTTCAGTTTTCTGAAGGAGACAGCCGGCTGCAGTTTTGCTCCGCGCTGTCCTTATGCACGCAAGGAATGCTTTGAAAAAGATCCTGAAACCAGGATGCTTAACGGACACAGCTGTGCCTGTGTATTGGAAGAGGTATGGTAATGAAAGAAGTTTTAATTGAGGTCAGCAATATGACCATGACTTTTCATTCCGGAGACAAGATAACAAAGGCATTGGATGATGTCAGTTTTAAGCTGTACAGAGGAGAAACTCTGGGTGTGGTCGGTGAATCAGGCTGCGGTAAAACAACGCTGGGAAGATGCCTGGCGGGGCTGCTGAAGGCTGATACAGGTACGATCATCAGCAAAGCAAAGGGGCATCAGATAATATTCCAGGATCCGTATAATTCCGTAGATCCGTACTGGACTGTTGAAAGCATAGTTGCTGAAGGTCTTAAGAACCGAAAAGAAGCCGTTGGATTACTGGAAAAGGTAGGCCTGAGCCGACAGGAAAAAAACAGCTATCCGCATGAGCTTTCAGGCGGTCAGCTGCAGAGAGTCGGGATTGCCAGAGCATTAGGCACTGACCCTGATTTCATCGTCTGTGACGAACCTGTTTCGGCTCTGGATGTTTCATATCAGAGCAAGATCATTTCACTGCTGGAAGACCTACAGCGGGAACAGGATCTTACATATCTGTTTATTTCCCATGATCTCGCGGTTGTAAGACATATTGCCGATCGCATAATGATCATGTATAAAGGTCAGATCATGGAAATGGGAAAGACCGATGACATTATCAATGATCCGGTGCATCCATATACCAGATTCCTGCTTTCGGC
The DNA here is from genome assembly GCA_017405675.1 of Erysipelotrichaceae bacterium. The sequence continues at coordinate 99,397 of JAFRAB010000047.1, read as the reverse complement.
TGTTCCTTCGCCTTTTGAGAAGAATGAAGAATTTGAAGTCAGAAATGATCAGATTGAAAGCAGCGGCTGTCCGTTTGCACCAAGATGTCCATATAGAAAAGACAGATGTCTGAAGGAAAGATGCTGCGGCAGGGAAATATCAGAAGACCATTTTGTGGCCTGTTTTCTGACGGAGGAATAGAGAAGTAATGCTCATAGAGGAAGAAGTTTTCAGAAAAACACTGGTTGATAAAACAAAACTGGAACCATTCGGTTTCGTCAGATCAGAAGAAGGGTATTTTTACAGTGAGGATTTCATGGACGGACATTTCAGTGCCAGGATCTCCATTGATGATCAGGGCAATCTGAAAGGTACTTTATGGGATAATGACAGTGACGAGGAGTATTATCCCGTTCATGTTAAAAACATATCAGGTGCATATGTATCCCGGATCAGGGAAGAATATGAGATCATTCTCAGGAAAATACAGGATAGCTGTTGTCAGAATCAGTATTTCCTTTTTGCTCAGTCAAACCGCATAGCGGAAGAAATAAGGAACAGGTATGGCGAAACACCTGACTTCCCATTTAAAAAACTGGAAGATTATGGCGTTTTCCGTTACCCGGAAAACCGGAAATGGTACGGACTGATAATGAATATCCCGTTTAACCGCATGTTTGACGGGGATAATGAAGATCTGATTGAGATCCTTAATGTAAAGATAATTCCTCAGGAAAGAGACAGGCTTCTGAGAACACCGGGAATCTATGACTGTTATCACATGAACCGCAACAGCTGGGTCAGTATTGTGATGGATAACACGGTCAGTGATGAAGATATCATGAAGCTTGTTGATGTCAGCCGTTCGCTGGTAGTACGTGCTGGCAAGCCTGCTGATGTTAATCCTGATATCTGGATCGTACCGGCAAATCCTGCCTACTATGATATTGATAAGGCATTTAGTAAAAAGAAGGGTGTTGACTGGAAGCAGGGACATGGCATAAAGACAGGTGACATAGTCTATATGTATGTCGGTGCTCCTGTATCGGCGGTACGCTATAAATGCGTGGTAACGGAAACGGGGATACCTTATGAATTCAGCAGCAGGAATGTATCCATGAAACGGCTGATGAAAATGGATGTACTGAAGGAATATCCCGCTGATTACTGTACATTCAGAAAGCTGAATGAATTCGGGGTCAGGGCAGTAAGGGGACCGCGCAGAGTCAGCGATACTCTGGATGAATATCTCAACAGGATTTAAATCTGTGGAAATCTGTATTTTTTTACTGATATAATAAGAAAAGCAACAAGGTTATTAATGGCTGAAAGAAAGGATCGGATATGTTTAAGGTAAAATCACTGGGGCAGAAAATCTCAATGGTGATGATAGGTGTTATCATTGTGACTTTACTTATTGTCGGCGTTATTTTCATGCTCTCAATGAAAGATATATCCGATGTCGTTGTCAGTACTAACCATCAAGTTGGTGAATCAGTCAAGGAAATATCATCATCAACAATGTCTGAATTTTCAAAGGAACGTCTGCTGGAACTGGCTCAGGATAAGGCCAGCATCGCTGACAGTTTCTTTATCGATTTTGAAAAATCGGTCCGCATTGTTGCGGCTGACGCCAAGCGGATCTATGAAAACCCGAACCGGTATGTGCGGAAAAAGGTACGGCTGCCTGATAAGAGCAAGGACGGACAGCTGTCTCTGCAGGTACTGTATTCCAGTGAAGTAAACCCGAATGATCCCCGGATTGTCAGTGAACTGGGTTTACTGGGAAATGTTGGCGATACTCTGATGTCAGTTAACGGCGAATCTGAGAATCTGGCATCTATTTATGTTGCTACGGAATCAGGCTTCATGGTTCAGGCTGACTACATATCTGCCAGCAAGTTTGATGAAGCTGGAAATATTATGCCTCTTGAGGCAAAAAAGAGACCTTGGTACAGAGGAGCCCGGGAAAGCGGGGTACCATATTTTACTCCGGTAGTAAGAGATGTTCATACACCTCAGCTTGGTATCATGTGCGGTGTTCCGGTATACAGAGACGGTAAGCTGGTAGCTGTTGCCGGAGGCGGCATGTATCTGGATGCCCTGGAAAGCCTGGTTAAAAACGTTGACCTGGGAGCCAATGGTAATTCATGTATTTTAAACCGCAGAGGACAGGTTCTTTTCTCAACTTACAGTAACGGAACCTTAGCAGCTGTTGATGGCGGACCGGACCTCAGAACTCTGGACAGTTCCATTGCTGAAATAGCTACTGACGCCGTTCGGGGCGGTACAGGTGTAGCAATGCTCGCAATAGACGGCATTGATCAGTATGTTGCCTATGCGCCTCTTAAGACGATAGGCTGGTCAATGTTTGTTATTCTTTCACGGGCACAGGTTGATGAACCGACAAGACTGCTGCGGGATAATCTCAGCAGTCTGACAGAACAGGCCTACCAGAACACAAATATGCTTATTGGGCATTCTCTTATCATGATGGTTGCCGTATTTGCCTGTGCATTTGCCTTTGCACTGGCTAATTCCATGGTTCTGTCAAAAAGGATCATCAAACCTATCAAGGCTCTGACCGAAGAAGTTCAGGCTATTGAAGGTGATAACCTTGATTTCAAGTGGGATATGAATACCGATGATGAAATCCAGGTAATGGCTGATTCCTTCCGTTCACTGACGGAAAGAATGAAAATGTATATCAATGACATTCAGCTATACACGGCTAAAAACGAGAGAATGAGTGCTGAGCTTTCACTGGCTGAAAGAATTCAGGCTTCAATGCTTCCACACGAAAATCCTCCTTTCCCTGACTGCAAGGAATTTGAGATTTTCGGTGTCATGGATCCTGCCCGTGAAGTAGGCGGAGATTTCTTTGATTACTTCTTCATTGATGATGACCATCTCTGCCTGACGATTGCCGATGTTTCCGGGAAGGGTATTCCTGGAGCACTGTTCATGATGATGTCAGTGATCATCCTGAGAAATACGGCAATGATGCTCAAGAAATGTGACAGAGTTCTGGCTCAGCTAAATGAGGCATTATGTACGCATAACGAGGCTGAAATGTTCCTAACTGCCTGGATCGGAATACTGGAACTGTCAACAGGCAAGCTGACCGCGTGCAATGCCGGACATGAATATCCGATTATCAAGCATCCGGACGGCAGCTATGTAATGTATAAGGACAAACACGGACTTGTTCTGGGTGCCATGCAGCATATGAAATATGATGAATACGAAATACAGTTGGAGCCGGGATCCAAAATATTCGTATATAGTGATGGATTGCCGGAAGCTACCAACAAGGATGAAAAAATGTTCGGTGTTAACAGAGTAGTGGAAGCACTGAACGAAAATCCTGATGACAGTCCGGAACAGACACTGCAGAACATGATAAAGGCTGTTGATGCATTCGTTGAGGATGCTGAGCAGTTCGATGACCTTACGATGCTCTGTCTGGAATATAAAGGAAAACAGAATCAATAAACTGAAAAACATCTGCTGACAATGAGAAGCAGATGTTTTTGTCTTATAAAAGCTGATGTTTGGACTTCATTTTTATTATTGATTTAGTGGCCTGTGTTTCTATAAAATAAATATAGTGAGAAAGAAGTTTTTGATAATGAAGAAGTCAGTCAGAAAACTGTTGATAATAATCCTGGCATTGATCGTATTAGTGCCTTCTTTCAGCCTGACTGCCAGAGCGGAAGAGCAGGAAGATGAGGGCAGCTATACAGTTGAGGCCCTTTTTGACATTAATACGACCAAAACACTGGGAAGATGGAATTTCGAGTATAACGACAAGTGGTTCTGCCAGTCAGCCTCGATATACAATCATAAACTGGCCAGACTGTCACTTGGCATGGCTGTTTCTTCTTTCAGGCCGAATCTTGACCCCGATGCCATGGAAAATCCGGCAGATCACCTGCATAAGTTCCTAGAAGGGTGTCAGTTTACCGGTTTAAGAACAGACGACTATGACAAGAATCCTTCTCTTTACACGGTTTCAACGGTAATGCGGCATAAGTATCTTACTGATGATCAGGGAGATTTTGTCCTGATTGCGGTTGGTGTATGCGGAGGCGGATACAGTAATGAATGGATGTCCAATTTCACCTGTGGTGACGGTATGGACCATCTTGGATTCTCCAGTGCTGCTGAGGAAGTTTTTGACCGCCTGTTCGGTTATATTGCCGCTACTAATCTGGCAAAGGAACGTATCAAGATCTGGGTAGCCGGGTTCAGCCGTGCTGCCGCTGTCAGCAATATTTTTGCGGCTAAACTTGTTGATACGGAACTTTTTGATAACGATAATGTGTTCGCATATACTTTTGCCACACCAAGAACAACAAAGAAGCCAAATAACGGTGAATATCCTAATATTTTCAATATCTGCGGCAAGATGGACCCTGTAACACAGGTTGCTTTTGCTGACTGGGGCTTTAACCGTTATGGCATTACTCTTTATACACCTTCACAGGAAACAGACAGTGAATACAATCAGATGGCAGCCAGAGCCAATAAGGTTCACAGTGAACATTTCGGATTGGATTTCTTCAATAATGTTGAATGGGATACAAGACTGAGACTGTTCCTAAACTATCTGCTGAAGATAGCACCGACAAGCGCTGTTTACTCAAAACACATGCAGACTGCTTTTGTCCGCATGTGGGAAAAGAAAACACCATCCAACATCATGACAAACCTGATGGAACTGGCCGGTAATAAGGAACTGATCAATGATAATAATCAGAAAGAAGCCAACAGCATGCTGACTTATCTGGCTTATACGATATCAGGTCTTGCTTCAAAGAGCAGTGTTACTGCCAAATACCGTAATGATGATGCTACACTGGTAGGAAATCTGGCGAGAGAACATACACCGGAAGTTTATCTTTCCTGGCTGTTTTCTACAGATGATCCTAAGGCGTTGTTCACAGATTACATAAAATATACAAGACTTGTCATAGACGGCAATGTCGATGTTTCTGTTTTCCAGCTTGAGCCTGAGTATGAATTTGTAAAAAGTCTGAAAGCAGACGGTTCATTCGCTGAGGAAATCGAATATGGCGGAATGATTTATTATAGAAAAGCCAATGTTCCTGATATATTCATGGAGAGAGTAAACGGGGAACGGATCATTCTTCTGCCAAAAGACAGACCTTACACCATTCTTGTAACTTCCAATGAGAAGCAGAAAGTTGAAATGCATGCCATTCCTTTAAAGGTTGGTTATACGGATAATGAATTCAGTCAGCTTCACTATGCTGAAATGGATGCCGGAGAGTATGACGTATTATATTCACCTAGTGAGGAACTTGAAACAATACAGAGTAGTTCGGCAATTATTGCCGGCAGTACCTTCGATGTTGTCAAGATCAGCAGTCCTGATACCTCAGAACTGGCTATTTCTCTGGAAAACGCCAATATACTGAACCTCAGTTGGAGACAGATCGTAGTAATTATCTATTGCATACCAATCGTTGTTATCTGCCTTGGCGGTCTTCTGATCACATGGGCTGTTGGAGGACATAAGGTCAGAAGAAAGAAGAGACTTGGTCTTATTTCTGATGATGTTATATATAACAAGAAGCCTGCTGCCTGTATCTTTGGCTCTATTGCCATGTTCATGCTGCAGGAATTGCTGTACTGGTTAATGCCGCAGTTCATGATGACCAGATCAATGATAAAACTGGTTATCGGACTGTTCCTGCTGTATATCTGTTACAAGGGATATACAAGACAGCCAAGCATGCTGAGCAGAGATATATTCATAGCTTTGTCAATCTGCATGTTCGGTGACATGACGATCAACTTCAGTTTCATAGGCGGAATGCTGATGTTCGGGGCAGCAGAAGCAGTACTGGCTTATCGCTTCAGCAATTATGATAAACCTGATAGATGGCAATGGATCGTATGGGCACTCAGCATAGTGCTGTGTGTATTTGTCATATCAACTGTCAAGTCTCTCAATGCCAACACGTTGTACCGGATGGCTGCATACAGTGTAATTCTCACGGCTGCCTTGGTAACTTCACTGACAATGCCTAAGAAGATACGTTTCGGTGCCATCTTCCTGGCAGTTTCTAATATTTTGCTGTTTGTTCATGAAGTTTACCGCAAAACACTGTTGATCCACATCCTGTCTCTTGGAATTTACTACCTGGCATTTGGCTGCTTTGCCTTTGCGACCAGATACAAGGAACAGCTGGTAATTAAGAAAACAGACAAAACTGATTCATCATTGGATGAAAAAGTTCCTGTTGAAAATGCCAAAACAGCTTAATCGCAATTAATTACAGAACCGTTTCGTATGAAACGGTTTTTATATGAAACTGTATCAATTTTTTAAAGTCTGTTAAAATGTATAAGTAGTATTCATACAGAATAAGGAGAAAATGAATGGATTATTACGGAATGATATTCAAACGCAAGTCCTTTCATCTGTTCAGAGACAGTATTGGTGTCATAACTGCTGAACAGTTAACCCGGCTTGAAGATTTTATAAGCCAGGTTGAACCGCTTGATCCAACGATAAAAACGGAGATCAGGATCGTTTCAGAAAGTGAGACCTCATGTAAAAGAGGGGCTCAGTACTGCATTCTGTTTTATAGTGAGAAAAAGAAGGGATACCTTAGAAATATCGGATATATCGGCGAGCAGATAGACCTTTATCTGGCGAGTGAGAATATCGGAGCGCTCTGGTTTGGCATCGGGAAAACCGAGGAGAAACAGGTTAACGGACTGGATTATGTCATTATGATAGCGATAGCGGCAATGCCGCAGGATAAATTTCGAAAGGACGTGTTCAAGTCGAAAAGGAAACCTTTGTCAGAAACCTGGAAAGGGGAGGAACTGGGAATTGCCGATATCGTAAGATTTTCGCCAAGTGCCTGTAATACACAGCCTTGGTATACGGTAAACGAAGGAGACAGACTCACGGTTTACCGTTACAAAAAAGAAGGTAAAAGGGGCATTATGCCTGCCTATATGGTAGCTTTCTATAACCGTATTGACATTGGCATTTATCTGTTTTTGCTGGAAGTATGCCTTAAGCAGCAGAATATTGAATATGAAAGAGAGCTTTTTGATGATGAAACAGATGATAAGGAACTTACTGTTTCAGCAAAGTATATTTTGAGGAGGTAATCATATGGCATTTGATTTTAAAAAAGAGTATAAAGAGTACTACATGCCTGCAAACAAACCTTCACTGGTAGAAATACCGCCAATGAACTACATAGCAGTCAGAGGTCAGGGAAATCCCAATGAAGAAGACGGAGAATATAAAAAGGCAATAAATCTGTTATATGGCATAGCCTATACCATTTAAATGAGTTATAAGGGTGATCATAAGATTGACGGATATTTTGAATATGTTGTTCCACCCCTGGAAGGTTTCTGGTGGCAGGAAGGGATTAAAGGTGTTGATTACCAGCACAAGGAAGACTTCAACTGGATCTCTGTGATCAGACTGCCTGACTTTGTGAGCAGAGAAGATTTTGACTGGGCTGTTCAGGAAGCAACACGCAAGAAGAAAACGGATTTCTCAAAGGCTGAGTTTTATCACTATGAAGAAGGGCTGTGCGTTCAGTGCATGCATCTGGGCAGTTACGATGATGAACCGGTAACAGTGAAAATGATGGATGATTTCATCAGAGAAAACGGATATGTTCTGGATATTAATGACAACAGAATGCATCATGAAATATATCTGAGTGATCCGCGCAAAGCAGAAGCTAGCAAATTGAAGACAGTTATAAGACATCCGATAAGAAAGGCCTGATATGAACAGTTACATAAAAATGCAGCTCAATACCATGATTCAGTATCTGGACAGTTTTGAGCAGGCATGTCAGATTGCGGCTACCAGAGATGACGGACAGATTGACCGTAAGGAAGAGAAGCAGCTACGCAGGATCAGAAAGAGTGTAGCGAGATTCAAAAGAGATCTGGAAAGAATATCCAACTGATGTTACTGATTGAAAGACTCCAACCAAATAATCTAAACCATCAAAAAACCCATGTTTATGAACATGGGTTTTCATATTATAAGGCTTCCTGGAGAGTCTTTCTTACAGCACCCTTACCAGCTGTCATTTTGCACAGATAACTGATAACCAGTTTATCCAGTCCTGCTTCAACGAGGTCAAGGCCGAAGATTTTCTTATTACGTAACAGATCTTCCAGTTTGTTTCTTAAGGTTTCTTCTGTTTCTTCACCAATCTTCAGTGCACTGCTGTATACTTCCAGTTCTTCCAGTAACGGATCAGATGACAGTTCCATAGGATTCAGTTCATCGTCAAGCTTCATCAGATAACGGATCCAGGCAGCCTGTACCAATGGTATGAGCTTAAGATCATTAACGTCCAGTTCATCACTGCTCTGGTATGCCTTAATGGTTTCGCCGAATCTGATTGCCAGTTTCTGTGAAGTGTCTGTTGCAATTCTCTGCGGTGTATCCGGCATGAATGGATTAGGAATACGAACATTGACTACAGTGTCAATGAACTCTTTTGGTGAAAGAATTCCAGGGTTGGTAACAACTGGCAGACCTTCTTTATAACCGATGGTATTTACCAGTTTGAACAGATCTTCGTCCTTCATTTCATCAGAGATCTTCTGATAACCTAACAGGCATCCGAATACAGCCAGTGATGTATGTAATGGGTTAAGACAGGTGCAGACTTTCATCCTTTCGACTTTGTTGACTGTTTCTCTGTCAGTGAAGTAGACACCGGCTTTTTCAAGAGCTGGTCTGCCGTTAGGGAACAGGTCCTCAACAACCAGATATTCGCTTTCTTCAGCATTTACAAACGGTGCAATGAAAGTGTGTCTTGATGTTTCGACAGGAGTTAAGTCCAGACCGTCTTTTTCCAGAAGCTTTTCAACACTGGCGTCAGGCCTTGGAGTGATTTTGTCAATCATTGTCCATGGGAAGGCGACCTTTTCAGGATTTTCAATGTAGGAAACAAAGCCTTTCTCAGCCAGTCCATTTTCAGCCCAGGCCTTGGCATAAGCGTCAACAGCAGCATAGAGTTTGTCGCCATTGTGTGAACAGTTATCCATTGAAACCATGGAAACAGGGAGCTGACCATTTTTATATCTTGCGTAAAGCAGTGAAGCTATTTTTCCGATATATGATGATGCTTCTGCTGGTCCCTTCAGGAAGTCAGCTTTAACAGCCGGTAACGTTTCACCTTTGGCATCGGTCAGAGAATAACCTTTTTCTGTAATTGTAAAGCTGACCATCTGCAGGCTAGGGTTACGGAAAACTGATTCCAGTATCTCAAAGTCTTCAGCATATTCACGGTCCATTATCAATGATGCACCGATTGAACCTATTAAGGTTTTTTCAATAGAACCATCTGCCTTCAGAGTAACCAGAATGGACAGATTATCGTGAGGGCGGTAGTTTTTCAGGATGATTTCGAAGTCAAATCCGTCAACTGCTATAATTCCTGCTTTTTCTTCGCCGTCATTTAACAGTGTCTGCATCAGATTGGCCTGGAAAGCTCTGAAAATATTTCCGGCACCGAAGTGTACCCATTTTGGATTTCTTGCGGTTTCTTCGGCCATTTCAATGCGGTCATATTGAGGCAGGGCATAACCTGCTTCTTCCCATTCTTTGCGGTTATTAACAAGGCATTCCTGTGTCAGTTTCAGCATAATCTATACTCCTCTTGTCTCTGCTTTTTCAATAGCTTCCCATAAGCCGCAGATATAAGCGGCACCCAAAGCTCTGTCATATAAACCATAGCCAGGCATTGCCACTTCATCCCAGATCATTCTGCCATGGTCAGGTCTGATCGGTCCCTCAAAGCCTATGTCATATAAGGCCTTGACGATCTCATACATATCAAAGTTGCCGTCTTCTGAAAGGTGTGCAGCTTCTTCAAAATTGTCTGGTGAATGGAACTTCAGGTTTCTGACATGGGCAAAATGGATCCTGCCCTTCAGCGATCTGATCATGTCAGGAAGATCATTCTTCAGGTTGGTACCATATGAGCCGGCACAGAATGTTACACCATTGTGTACATCATCTACTGCCTTCATCATTCTGTTGATGTTTTCCTTGTTGATGATGATACGAGGTAACCCGAATACGCTCCAGGCCGGATCATCAGGATGTATTGCCATCTTGATGTCATATTTATTGCAGACAGGCATGATGGCCTTCAGGAAGTATACAAGGTTTTCAAACAGCTTTTCATTGTCGATGTCCTTATAAAGTTCAAACAGCTGTTTTACCTTGGCCATTCTTTCAGGTTCCCAGCCCGGCATTACCGTGCCGTTCATGTCCCCTGCGATACTGTCAAACATCTTCTCAGGATCCAGATTGTCTACTGCTTCCTGGGTATAGGCTAATACTGTTGAACCGTCTTCTCTTTCTCTGGCCAGTTCTGTTCTCGTCCAGTCAAAGACCGGCATGAAATTGTAACATACCAGATGGATGTCTTCTTCTCCCAGGTTTTTCAGACATTCAATATAGGTCGCTATATCCTTGTCTCTGTCTGCTGAACCTGTCTTGATGGCGTCAGAGACATTGACTGATTCGATGCCTGCGATATGCAGTCCTGCATCTTCTACTTCTTTCTTCAACGCTCTGATCTCTTCTCTGGTCCATAATTCCCCAGGCTGCTTGTCATATAACGTTGTGATTACGCCTGTGACATATCTGATCTGTTTTATCTGCTTCAGCGTTACGGTATCAAATCTCGATCCGTACCAGCGTAATGTCATTTCCATAATTGTAGTGTCCTTTCTCAATTATTAGTCTACTATTATGTTTCAATTTCCGGCAATACGCTCAATGCATTTTCGGTAATGTAATCTAACTGATAAATATCAAAATTTGATCATAAACGCTATTCACTTTACGGAGCGATACTATACGATCACAATTTCTGCAGAGGGAATTGTAGAGAATATGGGAAACCCTGACAGCAATTATTTCGTCAAATGTTTCAGAAAGATAAATAATATAACACCAACTGCTTACCGTAAGAAATTCTACGAGAAAGTCAGCTGATTTCGTGAGTAAACAGCACAATATGAGTTATCGCGACAGTAAAAGAAAGAATGACAAACCAAAACCAGATATCTTAGAGTTGCTCTAATGAAATGATAAATGCATATTAATTTAAAGGATATTTATTGCTTTTTAAAAGAATAGTATTACAGATAACGCATAATTATAGTAAATAATGTGATTGAAAGCACAAATGATGTATTTTACAGAAGATATGATAGAATATCATTGACCTGAAAGGAGGTAGTTAAAGTATGTCTGAATTTAAGGATGATTTTAATGAACAGGAATTCCTTGAGAAAGTTAAGAAAGCAGCTGAGGAAGGTGCTAAACGGGGATACAGATCTGGATTTGGTACAGAGATTCTTAAGACGATCTTTTCCAAACTGATCATACCGGCACTGGCTATCATGGCTGTTATGATGCTGGTACTGCCTAAAGTCAGCTTTACCGGATTCAGCGGTCTTTTCAATGTGAACAAACCTGTTGAAGGCTATGATACAACAATTGAGAATCATGGTATTTTCGGATATACGGCTGCCGACTTCCGGGAACCTGTCTTAAGCGACAAGACGAAGTTAAAGAAACTTGAAGTTCTGTCATATAAGATTTCCGATGTCACCAAGATAACCAACGCTGGTCTGTTTAATCTGGAAATGTTCAGCAAGACCAAGATGGTTACCTACAACGGCACAGCTGTTTATACAGTTGATCTCAGTGAACTTGTCATGGACAATATTACAGTTGATAACAGTAACAGAAAGGTTTATCTGTTAATACCTCATGCCGTTCTCGAGCCTATCAACATCCAGTCTCAGGACATGGAATTCGGTGACCTTGAAAAGGGTTTTCTGGCATTTGGCGATCTGAAGTTCACTGTCGAACAGATTGCTGAACTGCAGAGTCAGGCCCGGGAAAAGATGAAAGTCAAATTACTGGAAGACAACATCCAGGTTGAAGCTGACAAGTTTGCCAAGCAGGTTGTCTGGGAAGTATATCAGCCGGTAATCAGTCAGGTTGCTCCTAACTATACGCTGGAAGTTATGTTCAGGTATTAGAAAATGACCACAGCAGTAAAGCTGTGGTTTTATTATGCTTTGGCAGGCAGTTGAGTTACAATTTATATAGAGGTATATCAGAATGAACATCGTTTTTTTTGACATAGACGGCACTCTGGCAACCGGCAGGCAGGTTCCTGCATCAGCTGCCGAAGGCGTAGCCAGACTGCGCCGGAAAGGTGATCTTGTTTTCATATGCACAGGACGTAATGTCAATTATGCAAGAAACAATTTCGGAGAATATGCCGACGGTTTCATCTGCAATAACGGCAGACTGGCAGTTTTCGGTGACAGAGTCATTTTTGATGAACCTCTTAATACTGATGTTCTGAAAATGATTATTGAAAAACTTGACTCAGTGAACTCCGGATATGTTTTCCATACCTCTGAAAGAGGCTACTATGGTGGTGCCGAGGAAGGATTTGAACATCTTAAGATAACCGGGGATGCCGAATACATGGAAAAGTGTTCCGATTTCAGCTGCCTGAGAGTTTATAACGGAGACATATATTACCGCAGCAGAGAACATTTCAGACAGATTGAAAAGGTTCTTCAGGATATCTGTTTATTGAATCTGCATGGACCGCATCCTTCGGCTGACGTTACGATCCTGGGCGTTGATAAGGGTGATGCCATTGTCCGGGTTGCGGAAAAACTTGGTGTTCCACTGGAAAGCACTTATGCTTTCGGTGACGGTATTAATGATATGTGCATGCTGCGGAAAGCCGGACACGGTATTGCGATGGGCAATGCCGTAGCTGAAACCAAAGCCGTGGCTGAATATGTAACTGACGATATAAACAGTGATGGTGTCTATAAAGGACTGGCACATTACGGACTTATATGAAAAGGCCATAAGTGATGATATAATACAGTTGCAGTAGTGATTGGAGCAATTCCTGCCTTAGCGAGTCGTTAAGGGACAGTTTTATTACCGGGATCAATTGCAATATTTCAGTGGGCGACACTACATTTCATGTAGGAGGCTTCGCTTCGCCCACTTCCATATTTCAATATCTTTAGTACTGCAGAAGGGAGACAGCAGAATGTGGGATTACATTGGTGTAAAAGAGTGTAATGACTATCTGCTGTCTCTTCATTTGTTTGACTGTGAGGATGAGCGGAAATACATAAGAACGCTTTATGCCATAGCCAATAACATAAGAAATCATTACAGGAAGTTCCAGATCAGAAAACACAACGGGAAAATGAGGACTATATATGAACCGTCAGGTATTCTGAAGCATATTCAGAAAAGGATCCTCGGTGAAGTGCTGGAAGACTTGAAAGTTTCACCTTATGCCACGGCATATACCAGAGGAAAATCGCTGCTGGATAATGCCTGTCCGCATGTCGGCTGCAAGATGATCCTGAAACTTGATATCAAGAATTTCTTTGAAAACATCTGGTTTCTTGACATCTACAATTCATGTTTTCCTATAGAACTGTTCCCGAAATCAATCGGCATGCTGTTTACATATCTGTGCACGTATGATGACCATCTGGTACAGGGCGCTCCAACTTCGGCTTACATATCAAATCTGGTTATGAGAGACTTTGACTATGCTGTAGGTAACTGGTGCCGTCAGCAGGGGATCGAATATACAAGGTATTCTGACGATATGACCTTTTCGGGAGATTTTGATCCGGCTGCTGTCATCAGAAAAGTCAGAAGGGAACTGTACAGACTGGATATGGAACTGAACGATTCCAAAACCAGAGTCATATACCGTTCTCACCGACAGTGTGTAACAGGTGTGGTGGTAAATGAGAAACCGCAGGTTTCCAAGAAATACCGAAAAGAAATCAGAAAACAGATGTATTACATTGAAAAGTATGGCTTGAGTGAGCATCTGAAACGAACTGGCAAAGCAGAAAAAGGGTATCTTGAAACACTGAAAGGGTGTATATGCTACGTGCTGCAGATAAATCCTGATGATGCTGAATTCAGACAGTATTTAAAGAAAGCGAATGAACTGTTGTATGCAGATAAATAATTACAGAAATTACATATTTGATTTTTACGGAACGCTGAGTGAGATATGGACCAACGAAAAAAAGAGATTTCTGTGGGACGGTCTTTCCGGATTCATGAAACAGTATGGGGCTTTTTATCATGCCGGAGAGCTGCAGAAAAAATACGGTGAATTCTGCCGCCGGGAAGATGAAAGAATGAAAAAAGAGAAGGATCATTATTTCGTTGAAATAGATCTGGAAGTTGTTTTTGACAAGCTTTATCAGTACAAAGGAGTAAAGGCGGATACAGACCTTATCAGGGAAACGGAAGTGGTATTCCGTCTGCTTTCCATGGATAAAATGAAAATGTTCAGACACGCCGCTGAACTTCTTAAGGAACTGCATGATGACGGTAAAAAGGTATATCTGCTGTCAAATGCTCAGGCTGTATTTACCGAGTATGAGATCCGGCAGTTAGGCATAAAGGCTCTGTTCGACGGGATCTGCTATTCCAGTGATGCCGGATACCGTAAGCCTTCAGAAAGGTTCTTCTCCTGCCTGTTTGACAGTTATGGTCTTAAGAAAGAGGAGAGTGTCATGATAGGAAATGATGCATATACTGATATTGCCGGGGCAGCTGCCTATGGCGTTGACAGTATTTACATTCATACAATTCAGTCAGGGAATAGGCCTCAGAAACTGCCTGATAACTGTCAGGAGTATGAAAACCTGGGAGAGATCCTGAGAGATTACAGAGAACATAGATAAAAAAGGTCAAAGAAAAAGGATCGCGTTAAGCGATCCTGTACTTTCTTATAAACTGTTAACAGCTTTTGTTAAATGTGATTTCTGACGAGCAGCCCAGTTCTTATGGTGAATACCATTTGTAACGGCCTTGTCAATCTGAGAAACAGCTTCAACTAAAGCCTTATTGGCAGCTTCCTTATCAGCAGCATCGATGGCAACTCTGACCTTCTTCATAGCTGTCTTTAAAGCACTCTTCTGAGCCTTGTGTGCTGCGTTTTCCTTTAAGTTGGTAATTGCACGTTTCTTCTGAGATTTAATATTAGGCATAGCTTACCTCCCTTGTAAATGCTAGTTAATTTTAGCAGACTGAAATTCAAAATGCAACATTAAGATATTGATTATATGTAATAAACATAAGGGTTTTTCTACAGTCAGAAGCCAAATTGTTGTATTATAATAGTCGAAGGTGATGAATTATGGAGAATCCGAGAATAGTGTTCATGGGTACACCGGAGTTCGGCTGTGCCATTTTACAGGAGTTAATTGATGAAGGAAGAAACGTTGTCGGGGTTGTCTGTCAGCCTGATAAACTGGTAGGGCGCAAACAGATCCTGACTTTTCCGGCTGCCAAAAACCTGGCTTTTGAACATGATATTCCGGTTCTGCAGCCAGTTAAGATCAGAACGGATTATGAAGATGTTCTGGCTTTGAAACCGGACCTGATCGTTACCTGTGCCTACGGACAGTTTATTCCCAATGCCGTTCTTGAATACCCGGCATTAGGATGCATAAATGTACACACTTCACTGCTTCCTAAGTTAAGAGGCGGGGCACCTATCCAGCACGCCATTATTGATGGCTATGAAAAAACAGGCGTGACAGTAATGGAAATGAGCTCCAGAATGGATGCCGGTGCCATTATTGCCCAGAGAGAATGTGATATAGATATCAAAGATACTTACGGATCTCTGCATGACAGACTGAAACCGGTAGCTGCATCCCTGTTAAGAGATACGATCGATTCAGTCATCAACAAGACCTATAAGGCTATTCCTCAGGATGAGGATAAGGTAACATTTGGGCTGAATATCACCAAGGAAGAAGAGAAAATTGATTTTGCCAGAGGATATATGGGTGTTTATAACCAGATCAGGGGTCTGATTCCAACTCCATGTGCCTATTTCTGCGTAGATGGTAAAAAGGTAAAGATATGGGGAATTGAACTGTCAGATGAAACCAGTGATCAGGAAACAGGCTATCTGTATTACAGCGGAAACAAACTGGCAGTAGTAATTGAAAACAGAGTTCTGCTTGTAAATGAACTGCAGCTGGAAGGAAAGCAGAAAATGGGAATCAGGGAATTCCGCAATGGAGCCGGCCGTAACTGGGAAGGTAAAACTGCCCGGTAGTAATGATTGTCGTAATGACAGATTGTGTAGTATTATTTGAATATGCAATCTGTAAGGGTTTATAAATAAGGATAAAACATGGAACAGAAATACATCAGAAATTTTTCAATCATAGCGCATATAGATCACGGTAAGTCAACACTGGCAGACCGTATCCTGGAACAGACCAATACTGTTCAGCGGAGGGATATGGTTTCACAGATACTTGACGATCTTGATCTGGAAAGAGAAAGAGGCATAACCATTAAACTCAATGCTGTTTCTTTAAATTACACCAGTGATGACGGAAATACATATCTGTTCCA
Organism: Erysipelotrichaceae bacterium; assembly: GCA_017405675.1. The sequence goes on along the minus strand of JAFRAB010000047.1, from coordinate 82,901 downwards.
TCTGATAGATACCCCTGGGCATGTTGACTTTACTTATGAAGTATCACGTTCCCTGGCAGCCTGTGAAGGCGCTGTATTGGTAGTTGATGCCACTCAGGGAGTGGAAGCCCAGACACTGGCAAATGTTTATCTGGCGATCGATAACGATCTGACAGTACTGCCGGTAATTAATAAGATAGATCTTCCGAGTGCCATGCCTGAAATGGCCAGACATGAGATCGAACATGACATTGGTCTGGATGCCTCCAACGCACCTCTGATCAGTGCCAAGCTGGGTACCGGTGTTCACCAGGTGCTTGAAGATATCGTAAAATACATACCTGCTCCAAACGGTGACCCGAAAGCACCGCTGCAGGCTCTGATATTCGACTCCTACTATGATTCATATCGCGGTGTCATTGTGGCTGTTCGTATTAAAAACGGTGAGATCAAGGTAGGAGATAACATCACTCTTATGAGCAATGGTCAGTCTTACCAGGTAACCGAAGTAGGTATCAGAAGCCCTAAGGAGATAAATAAGAATAAACTGGAATGCGGTGAAGTAGGCTGGATAGCTGCTTCAATCAAGTCGGTAAAGGATGTCAGAGTAGGTGATACGATCACTCTGACTGAAAGACCGTGTGCCGAGCCACTGCCTGGCTACCGTCAGCTGCAGTCAATGGTTTACTGTGGCTTATATCCTACAGATAATGCCCGTTACAATGATTTGAGAGATGCCTTAGAGAAACTACAACTCAATGATGCATCACTTAAATTTGAGGCAGAAACATCTCAGGCGCTGGGATTTGGTTTCCGCTGCGGCTTTTTGGGACTGCTTCACATGGATGTTGTCCAGGAAAGACTGGAAAGAGAATACAATCTTGATCTGATAGCGACGGCACCAAGCGTTGTCTATGAGGTACATCTCCAGAATGGTGATGTTCAGCTTATTGACAACCCGGCTGTACTGCCGACTAATCAGATGATTGATTACATTGCTGAACCGTATGTGAAAGCCAGCATAATGGCTCCTAAGGATTACATCGGTCCTATCATGGAACTGTGTCAGAATAAGCGCGGAATATATCAGGATATCATCTATATGGACGATACCAGAGTATTTATAATTTATGAACTGCCGCTGTCTGAAATCGTGTTTGATTTCTTTGACAAGCTTAAGTCCTGTACTAAGGGATATGCATCTCTGGACTATGAACTGATCGGCTACCGCAAGAGCGAACTGGCCCGTATGGATATCCTGATCAACGGTGAACCGGTAGACGCCTTAGCCTGCATCGTTCACTCCAAGTTTGCCTATCAGCGTGGCAGTACCATTACCAGAAAACTGAAGGAAATCATTCCAAAGCAGCAGTTTGAGATACCTGTTCAGGCCGCCGTAAGCGGAAAGGTAATTGCCCGTACTAACATAAAAGCGTACCGCAAGAATGTTTTGGCCAAGTGCTATGGCGGTGACGTAAGCCGTAAGAAGAAACTGCTGGAAAAGCAGAAAGAGGGCAAGAAGAGAATGAAGGCTGTCGGATCAGTTGAAATTCCACAGGAAGCTTTCATGGCTGTTCTGTCAATGGATGAGGATTAATATGGATAAGCTGTTAAATACCATACAGGAAATGAGAATATCCCGCGGATGGGATAAAACCGATACATTGCCTATACTGATAAAAAGTGTTTCCGTGGAAGCAGCTGAGCTTCTGGAAACCATTCAGTGGGATGAGGAAAACATCGACATGGAGGCTGTAAAAGGAGAAGTCGCTGATGTTCTGATGTATGCCTTAAGCATATGCATAGACAATGATATTGACGTTCAGAAACTCATAGAAGACAAGATTCAGAACGTATACATGAGGTATCCTGAGAAAAATGGCTGACAGTCTTTATGTACATATTCCTTTCTGCAGGCATATATGTCATTACTGTGACTTTGCCAAAAGGATATACAATGAGGAACTGGCAGATCAGTACCTTGATCAGCTCGAAAAGGAAATAAGCCGTATCAGACAGGATCGTTTTGATACGGTTTATATTGGTGGAGGAACCCCATCGGCTTTGAACTGCCGGCAGCTGGAAAAGCTGTTTGGCATGTTATCGGTTTTTACTGTCGGCAAAGAGTTTACCTTTGAGATAAACCCGGAAACCATGACGCTGGAAAAGGCAATGCTTCTAAGAAAACACGGTGTAAACCGTGTCAGCATAGGCCTCCAGACATTTAATGAAACGATCCTTAAGGAAATCGGCAGAACACATGTTCTTTTGGATGCTGAAAATACTTTCCGTTACCTTAAGGAAGCCGGTATCGACAATATTTCAGTAGACCTGATGTATGGTTTTGAAAATCAAACTGTTGAACAGCTGCAGCAGGATATTGAAAAAGCCGTCAGTCTGGATATAAAGCACATATCTATATACGAACTTGAAGTTCATGAGGGCACTGTTCTGGGGCACAGGGGATATCGAAACTGCAGTGACGATGATCTGTACCTGATGTACAGCACCATCCGAAAACAGCTTCCGTTATATGGCTTCCAGCAGTATGAGATATCCAATTTTGCTTTGGAGGGATATCAGTCAGTCCATAATAAAACCTATTGGCATTATTATGACTACATAGGAGTGGGGCTGGGGGCAGCTGGAAAGGAAAATCATATCCGCTATGAGAATACACACAGTCTTAAGGAATATCTGGCCGGAAACTGGCGTCAGGAGGAAATAAAACTGAGCCGGGAAGACGAAAGATTTGAAAGTGTGATGATGGGCTTAAGACTACTTGAAGGAATAAACATTAAAGAGTATAACAAAACTCTTGGTTGTAATATCCTGGATCACTACAGAAAACCGATCGAAAATAATCTTTTAAACGGACGTCTTATTGTTGACGGCGGATATCTGAAACTGAGCGATACGGGAATATATTTGATGAACGATGTTTTAGTTGATTTTATGGTTTGGTTATGATACTATAATTGAGCTGTACTACTAGGATGATCGTTTCCTCAACGTTTGTCTTGGTTTTACAGGACAACTTCATACACAGGAGGAAATGAAAAATGTTAAGTAATGAAGAAAAGCAGAGCATAATCAAGGAATATGCTACTCATGAAGGAGACACTGGTTCTCCAGAGGTTCAGATCGCTGTTTTAACTGCAACGATCAACCGTCTTAATGATCATCTGAAAGTACATAAGCATGATCATCATTCATATCGTGGACTGATGAGAATGGTTGGTAGAAGACGTAATATGCTTGCATACTTACGTAACAGTGACATCAACCGCTACCGTTCCCTGATTGAACGTTTAGGCTTACGTAAATAGTTTATAAGAATAACCTGTCATAAACAGGTTATTTTTATTTTTTGAGAAAGGGGACAGATCATTTCAGTACTCGGTACTCTTAATTATGTATATCACATTGAAGAAATGTACATTTAGCATTTCTTTTTTTTTCTTTTGTGGTATGATATTTAAGGTTAATAATAAGAGAGGAAAAAGAATGGCTAAAGAAGTATTTAGTATGAATTTCAACGGACGTCCTTTATCCGTCGAAATTGGGGAATTAGCCAAACAAGCTGATGGTGCTGTATTAGTAAGATATGGTGATACAGTGGTTATCTCAACAGCTTGCGCAAGTAACGTTGCGAAAGACACAGATTTCTTCCCGTTAACAGTTAGTTTCGAGGAGAAGTTATATTCAGTGGGTAAAATTCCCGGAGGATTTTTAAGAAGAGAAGGAAGACCAAGCGAACATGCCACATTAACGGCACGTATGATTGACAGACCTATCCGTCCATTATTTGCGGAAGGTTTCAGAAATGAAGTACAGGTAGTTAATACCGTACTGTCAGTAGATCAGGATTATTCAGCTGAGATGGCTGCCATGTTTGGTGCCTCACTGGCATTAAGCATCAGCAAGATCCCATTCGAGGGACCAATTGCGGGCGTTATCGTCGGCCGTATTGACGGACAGTTCATTATCAACCCTACAGTTGAAGAAAGCGAAAAGAGCGATCTTAACCTGACTATCGCCGGTAAGAAAGATGCCATCATGATGGTTGAAGCCGGTGCCAAGGAAATCTCAGAAGAAGATATGCTGGATGCTCTGATGTTCGGACAGGAATACATTAAGATCCTGTGCGAATGGGAAGAGGAAATCATTGCCAAAGTCGGACACGAAAAGATGGAAGTTGTTCTGTACGAAGTTCCGGCTGAACTGAACAAGGCAGTATATGACTTTGTTTACGACCGCTTGAAGGCAGCCGTATCAATCAAGGATAAACTTGAATGCAATAACACGATCGATGCATTGACAAATGAAACCGTTGAGTATTTCGGAACCAAGGAATATGAAAGCGAAGCTGAAAAGACCAAGGCTCTCAAGATGGTCAACGAAGTCTGCACAAAGATCGTTGCCGATGAAGTCAGAAGACTTATCATTGAAGAAAAGATCAGACCTGACGGCAGAGCAGTTGATGAGATCAGAGCTCTTGATGCTCAGATCGACCTGCTGCCTAGAGTTCACGGTTCAGGCTTGTTTACCAGAGGACAGACTCAGGTTCTCTCTGCAACTACATTAGGTGCCTTAGGTGATAACCAGATCATCGATGACCTGACTGAAGTTGAGGAAAAGAGATTCATGCATCACTATAACTTCCCGCCTTACAGTGTCGGTGAAGTTGGACGTATGGGTACTCCTGGCCGCAGAGAAATCGGTCACGGTGCCTTAGGTGAAAGAGCTCTGAAACAGGTACTGCCTAGTGAAGACGAATTCCCATATGCCATCAGAACAGTTGCTGAAGTTCTTGAATCAAACGGTTCAAGCTCACAGGCATCAATCTGTGCAGGCACACTGTCATTAATGGCTGCCGGTGTTCCTATCAAGGCTCCTGTAGCAGGTATTGCCATGGGCTTAATTGAAAACGGACAGGATTACACGATCCTGACTGATATTCAGGGTATGGAAGACCATTTCGGCGACATGGACTTCAAGGTTGCCGGAACCAGAGAAGGCATTACAGCCTTACAGATGGATATTAAGGTCCAGGGTCTTGACAGAAAGATCCTTGGCGAAGCTATGGAACAGGCCAAGAAGGCCAGAATGCAGATCCTTGATGTTCTGGAAGCTGCAATTGACAAGCCAAGAGATCATGTCTCCAAGTATGCTCCGAAGATCTGCAAGATGATGATTCCTGTTGACAAGATCAGAGACGTTATCGGTACCGGCGGTAAGAACATTAACGCCATTATCGAAGCAGCTAATGACTGCAAGATCGATATCTCTGATGAAGGCCGCGTTCTGATTTACCATCAGGATCAGGAATCTATCGACATCGCCAGAAAGATGATCGAAGACATCACCAGAACAGCCAAGATTGGCGAAATCTATGATGCCAAGGTTGTCAGACTGGAAAGCTATGGTGCATTTGTTGAACTGTTCCCTGGAACAGACGCCTTACTCCATGTTTCAGATATGAAGTGGGAAAGAGTCAACAAGCCTAGCGATGTTTACAAGCTCGGAAGCATTGCCAGAGTTCAGGTAACTGAAATCGACGAAAAGGGCAGAGTAAACGTATCAGCCAAGGTATTGCTGGATAAGCCTGAAGGCTATGAGGAAGTAAAGGATTACGGACGCAAGGCACTCTTCGGAAACAACAGCAAGGACAAGAACAACACAAAAAAGAAAAAAGCAAATTAACAGCTGATTAAGGGGCGGAATCAATGATTCCGTCCTTTTTTTGCATAAATGTAAAACCCGCTTTCAAACAAATATCTGATTGTTTTTTCACGTATATTATTTAAATAATAAATGTGCTAGAATAGAGACATGAGAATGCGAAAAAAACACTGGGCAAAGGATATGATCGCACAGCGTACAGACTGTGTCATAGCCAGCCCTGAGGAGATGAAAGGCCGCTGGAAGCTTCTGGCGGGCGATAGAGAAATAAGAGTTGAAATCGGATCAGGAAAAGGTGACTACTGGATCGGTATGTCACATCTTTATCCTGATTATTTATGGGTTGCGATAGAAAAGGATGAAAGCTGTGTCGGCATTACGCTCAAGAAATGTCTTGAAAACACAACTGATAACATGAAGATCATCAATGGTGATGCTGCTGAGATCGGCAACTGGTTTGAGAAGAATGAGATAGATGTGATCCATCTGAACTTCTCTGATCCATGGCCTAAGAAGAGACAGACAAAGAGAAGGCTGACATACGGTACTTTCCTGGATTCATACCGCAGAATACTGAAGGAAAACGGCAGGATTATCATGAAGACTGATAATGCCCAGCTTTTCGAATACAGTCTCGTGTCTTTCGATGAGGCAGACTGGCAATTGCTGGAAGTCAGTGTCAACTGGCGCGAAAAGGAACATCCTGAAGATGTCATAACCGAGTATGAAGCCAATTTCATGGCTCTGGGACAACCAATATACCGTGCAGTATGGCGGCCTGTCAGAAAGGAAGCAGCAGTATGAAAAGATTAATTGTCTTGTTACTGGCTGTCTTTCTGTTAACAGGATGCACAAAGCAGGTTGAATTCACCAACGATCTGAGAAGAAAAACCATCGACTCCATTGATGATGCTCTGACTGTGGAACTGCCGGAATTCTCAGAGAATAACTCCGAAAAGGAATTCTACAGCTATTATCTGTTCCCGGGAATCGGACGCAGAGAAATAGATGAGATAAGTAATATCTTCGTCATTTACGGCAATGAAGCCGTACTGAATCTGGATGTTGCCGGTATTCTGACCCGTTCAGTTTATGAAGAAAGCGCCTTACGCAGCATCGAGTCCTTCAGAGAAAAGAACTTCATCAAAAACGGTGTATGCAAAAACTCACGCGGTCTTAACATGGCTTACCATATTGAGATGAAAGTGGTTGACAGCATTGCCTACATCATATTCCAGACTAACCAGTTCATCTTTACGGCATCATGTCCTGTTCTGGAAGCTGATGAGACAGCATATGAAATGATAAAGACAGTAAGGACCTGCAGCGTTGATACCAATAAGGTTATCGACAAGTATTCAAATATAGATAAAGCCCAGTATGATGTATCAACCATAAAGCTTTTCAAGGAAGTGCTTCCGGAAAGCGGACGTATTATTGACTACATGGATGACTGGCAGAACGATCCGGGCTATACGATAATAGACCGTGAGCAGAGGCAGGGGGAAATTCCTTCAGCCAGTGATATCCGGGACAGCGATATATTCAAGGTTCCGGATGAGGAAACAGATGAAAACAACGACACTGAGCAGGGTGAAGAAACCAGTGCCAGCACAGAAAGTAACGGGGATTAGGAGGATTCATTATGAAAAAAATCAAGGACCTGTTTGAAAGATTCCTATTTACGGTAGAGGAGGTTGAAGAGGTAGTCGAAGACGAACCGAAACCGATTCTGCAGGAAGCTCCTGTAGAAAAACCGCAGCCGGCTGTCAGAAAAACACCGGTAGTTGAAAAGCCTGTTGTCAGAAAGACAAACAAGCCTGAACCTAAGCAGGAGGAATATGAACCTTCACCGATGATTACTCTGACAAAGGAGATCAAAGTTCCGAAACTCGGAGATGAAAAGACCCGGGAAATCGAAAAGGTTGAAGAAAGCCAGCCTGTCAGTGAACCTGTACAGGAAAACAAGGTTGATAAAAAGGAAAAGAAAATAGAACCTGAACTTCCTCAGATCAAGCCGGTTAAAACCGAGAAGAAGCAGAGTGAACCTTTCAAGACCACAACCATCATTTCCCCGATGCTCGGCGTTCAGGAAAAGGAACAGAAACCTGTTAAGAAAAAGAGAAGAGAGATCGTCATGCCTGATTCAGAGATGGGTGACAGAAAATCCGTTATCGGTACGGTATTCTCACCGTTATACGGCGACAAGAATGAATCAGACAGAATCCCGGTTGATGAAGTTGATCCTTCCATTGCCACAATGACGGTTGATGATCTTATTGCCAGGGAACCTAAACCGGAAGTAAAAAAAGAAGTACCGGCTCCAGAAGAAAAAAAGCCTGAAGAGGAAACAGTCAAGGCTGCTGAACCGGAACCGCTGCCGGTGGAAGAAGACATCAAGGACATGGAGATCGTAGATCTTGAGCCAGTCAAGATGACTGCTGATGAACTCAGAAAGAATGCTTCGGTAACACCGTTCGGTAAGGTTACCAGAAAGTATGAAGAAAAGAAAGTCAACATTCATGAAGTCTGGGGCAGCAGAAATGAGGATACTGCAAACGAAGTCAAGGTAGATGGTGAAAATGAAACACCGGCACCTCAGGATAAGCAGTATAAGGAAGAGGAAGGCTACGAAAACATTTCTCTGTTTGATTTTGACGATAAAATGTAAGATGTTTCGTGTTATTGAAAACCCTTACATTTTCTAGTAATATATATAATGAGGTGAGAATTTATGGAAACATTAGCTAACATAAGCCAGGTATTCATGTATCTGCTGCCTATAGCAGGCGTTATAACACTGGGATTCCTTATTTCAGTACTGATCAAGATGAGAGGTATCATGAATAACGTAAACATTACAGTTACCGGTGTTAACGATGCTGTTGGTACAACTAACGGATATCTGAAAGAATTAAATACAACAGTTAAATCAGTAAACAACATGGCTATGAGTGTTGAAGCTGTCAGAGCTACTACTGAAAGAGCTGTCAAGAAGGCTGCCAAAACCGCCAGCAAACAATATGATCAGGTCAAGACTGCAGTTACTGAAATCTTAGAAAAGACTGCAGCTGCTTCCAAGGAAGTCAAGGAAAAAGATCCGAAGAATATTGTCAGAGTTGCTTCAATCGAAGAAAAGAAGCCGGAAGAAAAAGCTGTAGAAGCTGTCAAAGAAGTAATTGAAGCTGCTGAAAACGCAGTTAAAGAGTAGGAAAGGATGTTGAACATTATGGATGAAAACAAGAATTTAGAAGAACTCGAACAGGAAGTTAAAGACGAATTAAACGAAGCTGAAAAGGCTGTTGAAGAAGCTACAGATGAAGATGTAAAAGAAGCTGCCAAGAGACTTATCGACATGGCAGGCAAGTCATTAGCTAACTTAAAGGAAGCTATCATCAACTTAGACCTGAATAAAGATGGTGTTACTCTTGGAACTCATCTAGGAAAGTTCTCTCAGCAGATCACTGATGCTATCGACCATGCTCAGGAAAAGCTCGGAACCAAGGAACTGGATGAAAAGACAACTCAGGCATGGGGCCAGACCAAGGAAAGTCTGACAAAGATTTCTGACAGTGTTGTCAAGGCTGCCAAGGATGCTTATGAGACAGTTACAAACAAGGAAAAATTAAAAGAAACCTGGGACAACGCTACAGAAAAGTTTACAGAAGCAGCTAAGGAAGCTACTCGGAAAGCTACAGCCAAGGGCGAAGAAATCTACAATGAAGTAGCAGAAAAGAACCCTGGTGTTAAGGAAGCTGTCGAAAAAGCAACTGAAAAGACAAAGGAAGCAACTCGGTTTGTATCTGACAAGTATCAGGAATTCATCCATGATGAAAAGGTCAGAGCTACTGTAAGAGAAGCCAAGAATACTGTTCTTGATATCTCTGAAAAGGTTGCTGCAGCAGTTAAGGATCTGTTCAAGCCTGAAGAAGAAGACGAAGAAGAAAATAAAGTAGAGGAATAATCCATGAATCAGTATGGTAACGTTGAGAAAAAAAGAGTAACAATATACAGTGTTGCCAAGGAAGCAGGTGTTTCTCTCGCAACGGTTTCTCGTGTTATCAATGAGTCTGATGTCGTCAAGGAAAATACAAAGAAAAAGGTACAGGAAGCCATTATAAAACTGGGATACAAACCTAATGCAGTTGCACAGGGTCTGGCTTTGAAAAAGACCACAACAATTGCCCTGGTTGTTCCTGATGGAAGTTTCAATTATATTGATAAAGTCATAAACGGACTTCTGGATACTGCCAAGATCTATAAGTACAACATAACGCTGCATACCACTACAGCAGGCATCAATGAGATGAATGAAATCATTGACAATGTTGTTAAAAGCAGGGCAGATGGTCTGATACTTTACAATGATGCTTTTTCCGCCAAGGAAATAGAAACACTTAATAACTTCCAGATTCCAATGGTTTACCTTGGAAACAAGGGTGCCGGAGAATCAGCATGCTGTGTATACATAGATTATGAGCAGGCGGTTTATGAGCTAGTTACCAGATATCTGGACAATGGAATTGATGATATAGTAATCATCGATGACCGCAAGAACCCTACCAGCATTGACCTGCTGATCAGAGGAGCTTCGAAAGCATTCAGCGAGCATGGAAAAACATTTGGAGGTTTCATAACCATTCCGGAAGATGTTCATAACTCTTATGAATTCCTTTCAAATTACTTTGCCCATAACAAGCATAAACTGGTCATAACTTACAGAGATTCACAGGCGATTGCCGTAATCAATACCTGTACTGAGAATAATATCAGGATTCCGGATGAAACAGAACTTGTCTGCATCAAGGATTCCAGATATACAGACATGTTCAGACCACGCATTTCATCTTTCATCGTTCCGAGCTATGACCTTGGGGCTCTGGCTATGAGAATAATGACTAAGCTGTTAAGCGGTGATATTGTGCGGGATAAAGAGTTCAAACTGAATTACGTCTACAAGGCAAAAGAAACAACGAAATAACAGTTAAGTCACTGATACGTGAGTTAACAGAAAAAGACATGGAAAAAGTGAGCTTTAACTAAGGCTCACTTTTCATTATTTTTATAATATAATTATATTGCAGGAGGTAAGGTTATGAAGTACAGAAGAATAGAAGACACCATTATTGTCAGAATCGACAGAGGTGAAGAAATATTGGAAAAGATGAAGGAAGTAGCCATCAGGGAAAACATCAAACTGGCTAATGTCAATGCCTTGGGTGCGGTTGATGATTTTACGGTAGGAGTATATAACGTTGATGAACAGAAATACTACTCTAAAACCTTTACAGGAGCTTATGAGATCGTTTCCCTGACGGGTTCAATAAATACCATGAATGGTGAATACTATGCACATATGCACATGAGCGCAGCTGACAGTACAGGTGCAACATATGGCGGCCATCTGAACAGGGCTGTTGTATCTGCTACCTGTGAGATGTTCATCAATATTATTCATGGAGAGGTTGACCGCTTTAAGGATGAAGTAACCGGACTAAACCTGTTTGATTTATAAAAACGGGTTCAAAAAAATACCGCGTATCAATATGCGGTATTTTTTATTTTTGTGTAATTAACGACCTGATGTTGTTATCTCTTATTGGTGTAATCGCCGTCGAAGTACTTGATTGACAGCTGTGCAAGCTCACCTGAAGCCTTGATTTCAGCGAGTGCCTTGTTGATGGCAGCCAGCAGGCTTGCAGCATCATCAGTCTTCTGTACAGGAATGCAGACGTCATCACCAGGGTAGTAGTCAACAACCTTGATAGGTGCATCCGGATGCTGTTTCAGATAGTCGTTGATGGTCATTTCAGAGTTGATCGTGCAGTCACATCTGCCCTGTAATAACAGAGTGATGGTTTCAGTCAGTGAGTCAACTGAAATGTTTTCAGCGCCATAGCTTTCAGCTACTGCAGCATAGGTGCTTGATGCAGTGTTGGCATTCTTCTTGCCAGCGAGATCTTTAAATGAGCTGATTTCAGTGTTATCGTTCTTAACGATCAGAACCTTGTTGGTGAAAACATATGGATCAGAGAAGTTGTACTTTTCAGCACGTGTTTCTGTTTTACCGACACCGTTGCAGGCAATGTCGAATCTTCCGGCATCTATACCGGCCAGAATGGCATCCCACTGTGTTTCTTCAAACTTGGCTTCAACACCTAACTTTGCGGCAATCAGCTTGCCTAATTCAATGTCGATACCTACCAGTTCACCGCTTTCATCATGATAAGTCCAAGGTGCCCAGGTTCCTTCAGTAGCTATGGTAATGTAGCCCTGTTTCTGGATACGGCCTAAAGCATCGAGTTTTTCCGGCTCTTCCGGTTTCTGACATCCTGCAAAGCTCAGAAGCATTAATGCTGCTAAAACAAAAGACAATACTTTTTTCATTTTCATTTCCTCCTTGTATGTTAGTTTCGAGCAGAGATGATTCCCTGAACAAAGGTCTTGGCACGCTCTTCCTTAGGATCCTGGAAGAACGTTTCAGGGTCAGCAGTCTCAATGACTTCGCCTTCATCCATGAAGACAATCTTGCTTGAAACATTACGGGCAAAATTCATTTCATGAGTAACTACCAGCATGGTCATGCCATCATCAGCCAGATTTCTCATGACGTTCAGTACTTCACCGATCAGCTCCGGGTCCAGAGCACTAGTAGGTTCATCAAAGTAGATGATCTCCGGATCAGTTGCCAGGGCACGGGCGATGGCTACACGCTGCTGCTGACCGCCGGATAACTGAGCAGGGAAGGCATCCAGTCTGTTATCCATTCCAACTCTCTTAAGAGCGGCAACGGCGATCTCACGGGCTTTATGCTTATCCATGCCACGGCCGATTATCAGTCCTTCAGTAACGTTTTGAAGTACCGTTTTATTCAGAAACAGGTTGTAATTCTGGAATACAAACGCTGTTTTCTTACGGATGTTATTGATATCTTTCTTACTGATGGTAGCCAGATCATAGGTTACATCATCAAAGGTAATGGTTCCCTGTTCCGCTTTTTCCAGGAAGTTAATACAGCGTAACAGTGTAGTCTTACCGGAACCGCTTGGTCCAAGTATGGCAACAACGTCACCCTTGTTTACTTCAAGGGAAATACCCTTCAGAACTTCTACGTTAAATGACTTATGGACATTTTCAACTTTCAGTAACATATTACTTAACACCTCCATAAGTACTCAGTTTCCTTTCACCGGCTCTCTGGATGAGAGTAATGACAGAACAGAACAGCAGATAGAACATGGCAGCTTCCAGATACAGCCATAATGGTTCGTAGTAGATTGCGTTAATGATCTGAGCCTGACGGAACATTTCAGTAATGGTAATTACTGATGCCAGTGAAGTTCCCTTAACCATTGAAATAAGTGAATTTGACAGTGAAGGGAAGGCTGTTCTGAGAGCCTGTGGCAGGACGATACGTCTGATTATCTGCAGGTAATTCATGCCGACACAGTAGCCGGCTTCAATCTGTCCCTTAGGAACGGCTTCAAGGGCACCACGCATGCTTTCAGCCATGTATGCTCCTTCATTTATACCGAATGTCAGGATGGCAGCCGGAACAGGATCCAGCATGATTCCGACCTGCGGAAGACCGTAGTAGACAACGTAGAGCTGGACTAACAGAGGGGTTCCTCTGATAAACCAGATGTAGAAACGACAGATCTGCTTAAGTATAATCACATCTGCATATTGTATCAGAGCTACTATCACCGAAATGACAAAAGCCAGAGCAAACGAGAAGAAAGTTAGCGGCAGGGTTACTTTTATACCCGGCAGCAGTATTCTCCAGAAAGCATTGATAAGTATTTCCAGAACTCTTTGAGTCATATTAACCCCCTTGCACGAAAATATTTTAAGGTTTCGGAATAGTAAAAACAATTCAATTGCTCAAATATATTACTATGTTTCAGTATTTTCTGAGTGATTTGAAATATTCAAAAGACAGACATATTGAATAAAATAAACAAGACAAAAAGCTACTAATAGAGTAAAATAGTAAAAGTAATATTTGGGAGGTCTTTTTTATGAGCATGAAATGTTATGAAGAACTGATGTGGCGTGGACTGATTCAGGATATTTCCAGCCCTGAACTCATTGATAAACTTAATGAAGGCGGACTGACTTTTTATATCGGCACAGACCCTACAGCTGATTCAATGCATATTGGTCATTATTCTTCATTCCTGATTGCCAGAAGACTTGCCAGATTCGGACATCATCCGTTATTACTTGTAGGTGGTGCTACAGGACTTATCGGCGACCCTAAACCGGATGCTGAAAGACCTATGATCACTTACGAAGAAGTAGCTCACAATGTTGAGGGTCTGAAAAGCCAGGCCGAAAAACTGTTTGGCTTTGAAGTTGTAAATAACTATGACTGGACCAAGGATATAAATGTTCTGGAATTCCTGCGTGACTATGGCAAGTATTTCAACGTCAACTACATGCTGGCCAAGGATAAGGTAAAATCCAGAATGGAAACAGGCATTACCTATACTGAATTCAGTTACATGATCCTGCAGGCTCTGGACTTCATGCATCTGTTCGAAACAAGAAACTGCACCTTACAGGTCGCAGGTTCCGACCAGTGGGGCAACATTACTTCCGGCATTGAACTGATCAGAAAGAAACTGGACAAGACGGCCTACGGTATGGTGGCACCGCTTGTTACAGACTCAACCGGCAAGAAGTTCGGCAAGACCGAAGGCAATGCCTTATGGCTGGACATTAACAAGACCTCAAGCTACCAGATGTATCAGTATCTGATCAATCTGGAAGACTCAATGATCATTGAATATCTGAAGAAGCTGACTTTCATTGAACCGGAAGAGATCATGGAAATCGAAAAGCAGCATAATGAAGCACCTCATCTCAGGATCGCTCAGAAGAGACTGGCAAAGGAAATCATTACCGATCTGCACGGTGAGGAAGAATTCAATAAGGCAGTTCAGATCAGTGAAGCGTTCTTCTCCGGAAACTTCAGAACACTGTCAGCTGATCAGCTGAAAGATGCATTCTATGACATGCCTGTCAATCCGGTTGAAGAGGGAACACTGCTGGTTGATGCTCTGGTCAACACCAGAATTGCTCAGTCAAAGAGAGAAGCCAGAGAGTTTATTAAGAATGGGTCGATCAGTCTTAACGGAGAAAAGAATCAGGATCTGGAAAAGGTGCTGACTAAGGATGATACCCTGGATGGTGAAACTCTGGTAATCAGAAAAGGAAAGAAAAACTATTTCATTATTAAACTATAATCTGCATATATAATGAAGAAGGAGGTGAGAGGATGAAGAAACTGCTGGTATTGCTGCTGTGCGTATTTCTGCTGGCAGGATGTCATAATGAGACCAAGCAGATGGATGAAGAAAAATACAATGTCTATCTGACTAACTACCAGTCCATTCTGGACAGTGAAGAAAAGAAAACATCCTCACCGAATTTTGATATTCAGCTGGTCAGAAACGAACTTGTAGACAAATACCGTTACGATCTGATAATTGATAATCCGAAAATCGCCTTATATAATGTGAAAGTTCTGATGATCGTTGACAATACGACCAGAACAATAGAAACAGATCGCATGATGCCATCTCTGGGCATGCTGGAAAACCGGGAATACAATCTGATTCCGTATCAGGTTGACTTATCCCAGAACTGTTATGCCGGTCTGAATCTGTCCGTGTTGGATTATGAACCTAATATTCATGTCAGTGTCATGGTTTCATATACAAACCGTGATAAAAACAAAAACTACCGTGAATTCTTCCGGCTGACCTGGACGGAAGAAGAACCGAGTTCAAACTAAAAAAAGCTGTACTGCCATATGACGGTACAGCTTTTTACATAACAAAAACGGGCTTGCGCCCGTTCTGCATGTTTAATTACATCTTTCTGTTGTAGAATTCAACAACGAGTAATTCGTTAATCTGCTGATTTAACTCCTTACGTTCAGGTAATCTAACATATTCACCTGACATCTTTTCAGCGTCAAATGTAACGAAATCAGGAGTGTTTGGAGTTGCCTCTAAAGCTTCCTTGATAACAGCAGCGTTTCTCATCTTTTCCTTGACTGCAATCTTATCACCAGGCTTGCAGCTGTATGAAGGGATGTCAACTTTCTTGCCGTTTACCAGAATATGACCGTGGTTGACTAACTGTCTAGCGCCTTTTCTGGTTCTGGCTAAGCCCATTCTGTATACGACGTTGTCCAGACGTGATTCCAGCAGCTGCAGGAATACTGTACCGGTAACACCTTTAGCCTTAACAGCTTTGTAGAAAGTATTAGCGAACTGTCTTTCATTTACACCGTATAAGAAACGGATTTTCTGCTTTTCAGCTAACTGCTGACCATAGCTTGAGAGTTTAACTCTTCTTGTTGAAGAACCGTGCTGTCCAGGGATGTACGGTCTCTTAACTAATTCCTGACCTGTTTCCAGTACTGAGAAGTTTAATCTTCTTGATTTCTTCCAGGTAGGTCCTGTGTTTCTTGCCATAATAATTTTCCTCCTTGATGACAATGCCATCAACAGGTACAAATCAATTGCCGGAGTGTTGGCCCAAGGTGTTTTCACTTTTAGCAGCAAGCTACTCTTCACAAAATATACTGGCCAACGCTTTGTGGCAACCTTTGTATGCTGCTAATAATCGGCTTGATAATTATATTATTTATGCATCATTATTGTCAATCAAAAACTGCTAATAACATATATTATTTTTGTTGTATATTATATTACTAAGACCCCTTTGTTATGATACAATATTTACAAGAGGTGTTTTAATTATGGTAATAGGAACATTTGAAGTAACTACAACAGAAGCCCCAGCTGAGGGCAGCAATATGATGAGCAAAATTCAGGAACTGATGCAGTCCCAGTATTTTTATCTTATCCTGGCAGTGATTGCCGTTTTACTGGTATTGGTTTTAATGAGAAATAAGAGCCGTACCAGTGTCGTCAAACAGAATGAAGAAAACCAATTCAGACTGAACAATCTTAAAAGCGTACCTTTACCATTTGATATATCAAGAGCCATGGCTATGGCCAGAGTAAACAAGGACATTGACGATACCGTCAAGGAATCACAGGGCAAGTTTGATCTTGTTCAGACTAATCTGAAGAAACTGCAGGGCATGATTGCCGATTCAGATGAATATGTTCAGCTGCGTAAGTATGGCATGGCCAAGGATAACAATGCTGAAATCTCCAAGTTAATGACACAGACTGAAAAAACAGTTGATGAACTTGAAAAGTCACTGAGCACTATTCTGGAACAGGAAAATGTTCAGAGAGAAAAGATCAACGATCTCAAGGAAATCTATCATGGCATCAAGCTTAACATCAACTCCCATTCAGATCAGTATCTTTTCTGCTGGGAAGCACTCGACGGCAAGATCAACGACATCGACCACAAGTTCTCTGAATTTGAAACCATAATGGCAACCTCAAGATTTGATCAGGCTCCAGGCAAGATCGAAGAGATCCAGGGTGCCATTGAAAATCTGAATAACATCGTTGAAAGCATTCCTGAACTGATAAATGTCTCCAAGAGTGAAGTTCCTATGAAAATCGAAGAAGTACGGAACAGCTATGCAACAATCAAGAAGCAGGGAGCTTATCTGGATCACCTTCAGATTCCTGCCAACCTGCAGATGATCAACGAATCACTTCAGGATGATCTCAAGAAGATCAAACAGTGTGACATCGCTGATGTAAATGCACATCTGCTGGATTGCGAAAAGAGACTCAATCAGCTGAAAGGCCAGATTGAAAAGGAAAATGAATCATATAAGGAACTGTTAAGACTTAAGGAAGTTACGATCAATAATCTCAACGACCTTAACAAGACCGTAGATAATATCAACGCTAATTTTAATGACCTGACTGAAAGATACGGACTGAATGATTACAGTGACGTGCTTGAAGACAACAACAATAAGGTCAGAGCCTTAAATGAGCAGTGTCATATTCTGATGAATAATCTGCAGAAGAATGATGCTCCAGCCAGCAGCGCACTGCTGAACCTCAATCAGATGAATACCGAAATCGTTGTATGCCTCAACAACATCAACAAGATGTCTGAAACAGTCATGGCTGCCAGCAAGGATGAAAAGGACGCCAAGGAACAGCTGACCAAGCTGTCAATCGTTCTCAACGAAGTCAAGGCCAAGATCACCAACAACCGTATTCCAAGCATTTCCGATCAGTATAACAATGACCTGGTAAAGGCTGAGGATTATATCAAGAGACTGGAGAACCAGCTTAAGGAAGTTCCAATTAATGTTTCACTGGTCAATTCCATGAAGAATGCTGCTGTTGATTTCGTATCACAGCTGTATGAAAGTGTAAACAGGATCCTGGGAACTGCCATCATGGCTGAAAATGCCATTGTTATCGGTAACATGTACCGTTCAACTTATCCGGAAATCGACAGTGAACTGACCAGAGCTGAACTGGCATACCGTAACGGTGAATACACTCAGGCTTTAACGATTGCACTGAATACGATCCGCAAGGTTCATCCGGAAACAATTGATGAATTAACCAAGAAAAAAGGAAATAATTAATGAAGTATTTTGACTTTGCGTCAACCACCCCCATAAATCCGGAAGTACTGGATACCTACGGGAAGGTTCTGCAGAAGTATTATGTAAACTCCGAGTCCCTTTATCCAGAGGGACTCGAAGTCAATAAACTGATAAATAAATCCCGCCGGCAAGTGGCGGATTTATTGCGTGTTAACCCTAATGAGATAATTTTTACTTCCGGAGCCAGTGAAGCCAACAACATGGCTATCAAGGGATACTGCCTGAAAAATCAGGATAAGGGCAAACACGTCATTACGACAGTAATTGAGCACTCCAGTGTCCTTAACAGTTATCGCTGGCTGGAAACCTATGGCGGTTTTGAAGTGTCATGGCTGAAAGTAAATCAGCAGGGAAAAATCGATCCTGAAGAACTGAAACAGCTGATGAGAGATGATACCATCCTGGTATCTGTCATGTATGTCAATAATGAAAGCGGAGCCATTCAGCCAATTGATGAAGTCAGGGAAATAGTAAAACATTACCGTAACTGTGCTCTGCATGTAGACTGTGTTCAGGCCTTAGGCAAGATGGACATTGATCTCAAAGGCATTGACATGGCTTCATTCTCAGCTCATAAAATCTATGGACTGAAGGGCAGCGGCATACTATACCGCAAACAGTCTGTGCAGATGGCACCGTTAATTTCCGGCGGTGTTCAGGAACAGGGTTTAAGGGGCGGTACCGTTGATTCATGCAGTGCCATGGTATGGGGAAAGACCCTGAGACTGGCTCTTGCTGATCTGGAGAGAAAAAACAGAATTGTCACGGAATACCGTGATTATATTACAGAACATCTGAAAGGCATGGAAAATGTGGTGATCAATTCGCCCGATGATGCCTTACCGTATATTATTAATTTCTCATGTCTGACAATTCAGAGTGAGGTTATGATGAATGCGCTGCACATGAAGGGATACTGTGTCAGTGCCCAGAGTACATGTGAATCCAACATCGCTGTTTCACATGTCATTTCCCGGATGTACAGGGAAGAAAAAAGACTGAAGGGAACAGTCAGAGTTTCATTGTCAGCTACTCTCAGCTGGGATGATGTCAGAGGACTGGTTAACGATCTCAAGGAGATAATCAGAGTTTATGGATGAAATGAAATATGAATATATACTGGTGCGTTTCGGTGAACTAAGCACCAAGGGAAAGAATAAAAACGATTTTATAAAAAGACTTACTGTCAACATGCAGAGAGCATTACAGGATTACCCGCAGCTGCGTTTTGAAAGAACCAGAGACCATGTTTACATTCATCTTAATGAAGCAGATCCGCAGGAAATCGCACCGATTCTGCAGAAAGTATTCGGTTTAAGAAGCTTTGCACCTACTATCAAGGCTGAGAATAATGAAGAATCCATTCTGGAAGCTGCCGTAAAGCTGATGGCAAGAAAGAGCGGCACCTTCAAGGTGATAACACGCCGTGCCAATAAGAATTTCCCGATTCATTCCGATGAGATGAACCGCAAGGTTGCTTCCGCTATATTACACCGGTACGGCCCGGGATTAAAGGTGGATGTTCATGAGCCTGATTATCCGGTTATCGTTGAAATCAGAAATGAAGCTACGTATCTGATGGCCGAGACCACAATGGGCTTAGGCGGTTATCCTGTTGGTGTTGGCGGCAAGGCATTACTGATGTTATCAGGTGGAATAGATTCACCGGTTGCCGGTTATCTGACTATGAAGAGAGGAGTGGAAATTGAATGCATCCACTATGCTTCAATGCCATATACTTCCCAGGAAGCCTTAAATAAGGTCAAGGAACTGGCCCGTATCATTTCCGGCTATCAGGGCAGGATCAAACTGCACATAGTTCCGTTTACCAAAACTCAGCTGGAAATATACCGCAACTGTGACGAACAGTATGCCATTACCATAATGAGAAGGATGATGTACCGCATTGCCCAGAAGATCGCTGAAAAGAACGGCTGTCTGGCTATTGTTAACGGTGAAAGCATCGGACAGGTTGCTTCACAGACTCTTGAAAGCATGTCTGTGATCAATAAGGTTGTTGATATGCCTGTCATCAGACCCGTTGTAACATATGACAAATTGGAAATAATTGATCTGGCAAACAATATAGGTACCTATGATGTATCAATTCTGCCATATGAAGACTGCTGTACGATATTTACACCTAAGAATCCGGTAACCAGACCGCATATCAATAAGGTTATTAACCAGGAAGAAAGATTCAACTGGCAGCCTCTGATTGATGAGGCTGCAGATACTACGGAAACTCTGATGGTTTATCCAACGAAAAAATTTGATGAAGAAGACATTCTGTAATATCTGTCAGCTGACAATGTATAAATACTGAAAAAAAAGGATAATATTCTGTACATAAATGACAACCATACCAGATATCAGCAGCCGCCTGTAAATGAAGATATGGATTATGGTTATGGAAAGATGCTGCGAAAGATCGTAAACAGTGCTGAGGAAATCACAGCAGAGAAGTCAGGTACTGATACTATTTATGCCATAACAGTTAATGATAAGATCGTTGATGCATATCTGGAGATGTTCCCATCAAAACGCAACAGTCTCACAGAATCAAAAACGGGAAAGAAAACCTATCTGTCTGTTGGTGAAGATGGAAATTTTAAAAACTGCAGTATGGATATTTACATGACATGGGAAAATATCGATTACATGTGTCTGCTGGATATGGAACTATATGATATTAACAAATCAGTTATTCCTGAATTTGATCCGGAAGTATTTGACGGTTCTGAAGTGGAATATGATCCTAATAAAATCATTATGCTTGATTATGAAGATCTGCCTGTAACTGTCTGGCTTGAATTTGAAAAAGGCAGCAATTATACATTGCAGTTATATGCAGAGGACAGTGAATTTGATGTAATGAATAATGACTATAAAGATGTTTACTGTACGGGTAAAATACTGTATAAGAAGACTTCTGACCGGCTTATCGAAGAAGTAAAGAGTCATACAGCCGAATACAAAATATACGAAGAAAGAAGACTTCCTCTCGCAACGGCAGTCATCAGTTACTGTGAAACGTTTGTCAAATCAATTGATGAAGGCACTAATTTCATAGTCGTAACTTTTGATGATCTGGATATAGGATTCTTTATCAGAGGTTATGGAGACATTGATTCACTTATCAGTGCGTTTAATGAACTGAAGATATATACAACCGAAAAATAGACCTTAAAAAAGACATGAATCATTGACTCATGTCTTTTCTTTTTGTCATGACAGGATTAGATTTCTGTTTTCCAGAAACCATGCAGGTTGCAGTACTCATAAGCTGCTACCGGCTTTTCATCTTCTGCTAAGGCAAATACAGCAACAGGCTGATCGCCAGGCTTCAGATCATGTTTCTGATAACCCTTATCAGTTTCCAGAATTACGAAATTGATGTAATGAGCTTCCAGCATTGGATGGAGAACTTCTCCGACCTGAACAGTAACCTTGCTGCCTTCTACTGTTACAGCTGGAACGTGTTTTTCACCGGCACCATCTGAGGTGTTAGGTACTAATTCAACCATTGGTTCACCGCAGCATTTGGTAGGGCATTTACTGCCGATAACTTCCAGAACCATTTTGCCGCAGGCGTTACATTTTAATAATTTTACTGTCATTTTATTGCACTCCTTTGTATGCACTTATATTTTACTTAATTAACACCAAAGCTACAAGGGATATGCAGATGACCAAAATAATTATTTATGTTAGAATATCTCGTAAGGAGTGATTTTATATGGCATTTGAATCATTAAGCACCAGACTTACAAGCGCCTTCAAACATATAGCCGGCAAGGATAAACTTACCGAAAAGAACATGGAGGCCATGCTCAGGGAAATAAGAGTTGCCCTGCTGGAAGCTGACGTAAACTATACAGTAGTAAAAAACTTCATTAATACAATAAAAGAACAGATGGTTGGTGTTCAGGTCTCACAGGCCCTGAATCCTGATCAGCAGGTATATAAGATCGTTTCTGATGAAATCGTCAGACTGCTCGGTGAATCTGAAGCAGGTGTCAATTTCAAGGCAAGCGGTATCACCACAATAATGGTTGTGGGCTTACAGGGTACTGGTAAGACCACTTCTGTCGCTAAGATTTCCAAATTGTTCAAGGAAAAACAGGGACGTAAGCCTCTGATCATTGCCGCTGACATTATCAGACCGGCTGCCATTGAACAGCTGCAGACACTGGGAAAGCAGATTGATGTTGAAGTATTCACCCTTGGAGTAAATGTCAAGGTTGAGGAAGCTGTCAGACAGGGTCTGGAATATGCCCGCAAAAACGGATATGACACGGTATTAATAGATACGGCTGGCCGTCTCCATGTTGATGATGAACTGATGGCTGAACTGAAAACCCTCAAGGACAGATTCAAGCCTGATGAAATTCTGCTGACAGTTGATGCCATGACAGGTCAGGACATTGTTAATGTAGCCAGAAGCTTTGATGATCTGCTGCAGATAACAGGTCTGATCGTTACCAAGTTCGATGGTGATGCCAGAGGCGGTGGCGTTCTCTCTGTCAGATCAATTACAGATGTACCGGTAAAGTTTGTCGGTACCGGTGAAAAGATCGATGATCTTGATATCTTCTATCCTGACAGAATGGCTTCACGTATTCTCGGTATGGGTGACCTTGAGTCACTTATTGAGAAAGCAGAAGCAGAACTCGACCAGGAAGAAATGGAAAAGGCCGCACGGAGACTGATGTCCGGTAAATTTGACCTGAACGACATGCTGACACAGATGCGTCAGATGAAGAAACTGGGACCTTTGTCAGGCATCCTGAAGATGCTCCCGGGCATGAATCAGTACAGTTCTCTGCTGGAAGGACAGGATACAGAAGGAGCCATGAAGAAAACAGAAGCAATCATTCTGTCCATGACACCTGCTGAAAGAAGAGATCCAAGCATGTTAAGATCTTCACATAAAAACAGGATCGCCAAGGGTTCAGGTACGACTGTTCAGGATGTTAACAGACTCCTGAATAACTTCGACAGAATGAAACGTATGATGAATCAGCTGGGCGGAAACTTCAGATTCTAAATAATTGAATAGAGGCACCTTGAAAAGGTGCTTTTTTTCAGTTATTCATCATATGATATAATAAAAAATAACAGGAGGAGGAGTGTCATGGATCAGATCATCATACATGTTGATATGGATGCTTTCTATGCCTCAGTGGAAATACGTGACGATCCTTCTCTGCGCGGAAAACCGCTGATAATAGGTTCTTTGCCTCATGAAAGAGGTGTAGTAGCAACCTGCAGTTATGAAGCCCGTAAATACGGCGTGCATTCAGGCATGAACATCAAGGAAGCCTACAGACTGTGTCCTCACGGTACCTACCGTCATCCTGATTTCAATAAATACAGAACAGTTTCTCAGCAGCTTCATGAAATCTGGTACAGTTATGCTTCAGCAGCTCAGGCTGTTTCATTGGATGAAGCATATCTGGATGTAACGGAACGGGCCGGTAACCTGGAAGGAGCAAGGCAAATTGCCATGACTATAAAAAAGCGCACCAGGGAAGAAGTTGGATTAACCTGTTCAGTAGGGGTAGGCTATTCCAAGACGGCGGCTAAAACAGCCAGCGAGGAAAAGAAACCGGATGGATATTTTGAAATACCCGATGCTGAAACATTCGTGAATCTGGTAATTGACCGTGATGTCAGGGTTCTGTACACAATTGGGGAGAAAACAGCCCGGAAACTGAATATGGCCGGGATCTATACCGTTCGTGACATTCAGAATAATGAAGTCAAGGTCAAAGAACTGCTGGGAAAATCAGGCTTATGGATACTGCAGATAGCTTCCGGCATTGATAACCGTAAGGTTACGCCATACCGGCCTGAAGATGCCAAATCAATAGGCCGTGAAGTTACCTTCCAGCAGGATGTAAATGATTATGGCTATCTTAAGGATGTTCTTCTGCTGCTGTCACTGTGTGTTGATCATCGTGCAAGGAGAGTTGGACTTCAGGGCGGTGGAGTGACATTGAAACTGACATATTCAGACATGACCGGTATTACCCGTTCGCGCCTGGATGATACATGTGATTCAGCATATCAGATTTATCGCATAGCCTCTGATCTTTTGGACAGGGAAGAAGAACAGCCTGTCCGTCTCATAGGTGTCAGCATTTACAATCTGGCCCAGCATCGCTACAGACAGCTTTCACTGTTTGATTACGATGAAGACCATTCTGATGCTGCTCAGAAGGAAATGGAAAAGCTTCTGGAAAACCTGGGAAGGAAATACGGGCTTGATTTTATCAGTAATCTGGATAAGATCTACAGTTCCCAGGTGCTGTATCGAACGATAGAATACATGCGAAAAAGAAGTGAGAACTGAGAATATATATTTGATAGATAATATTTTCTAAATATACAATTATTGTAAAAGGAGAAAACTATGAAAAAAATCGCAAGTTTCACGGTTAATCATGACATTCTGGAAAAGGGGATGTATATCTCCAGAGTTGACGGGGATATTGTAACCTATGATGTCCGCATGAAGAAACCGAATCAGGGGGACTATTTATCAACAGGCGGCATGCATTCGATAGAGCATCTGTTTGCCACATATGCCCGTAACAGTAAATGGACAGATAACGTTATCTATGTTGGCCCGATGGGCTGCAGAACAGGATTCTATCTGCTGGTAAGAGACAGGATGTCACATATGGAAGCCGTTGAACTGGTCAGAGAGTCGATGCAGTTCATTGTGGGTTTTGATGGTGAGATGCCTGGCGGTAAAAAAGAAGAATGCGGTAACTATCTGGATCATGATGTTCCGGAAGCTAAAGCAGTGGCTGCAGACATGCTGACAGTCCTGGAAAACTGGACTGAAGAAGATCTTAAATACAAGGAGTAATTTTATGAAACATACACCGTTCAGATATGATTATGTAGGAAGTTTTCTTAGACCGGAAAAACTGAAAGAAGCCAGAAGAGCTTATTCTGATGGAACAATTGCTTACGATGAACTGAAAAAAGTTGAGGATGAATGCATTACTGAACTTATCGGTAAAATAAAGGAACTGGGTTACCAGGTTATTACTGATGGCGAATTCCGCCGCAGCTGGTGGCACCTTGATTTCTTCTGGGGACTCAACGGGATCGAAAAGAAAATCACCCGTGACGGTCTGCATTTCCATGGGGAGGTTACAAAGGCAGAAAGTGCAGTAATAACAGGTAAGATCAGCGGAGAAAATCATCCGTTTATTGAACATTTCCGTTTCGTAAAACAGTTTGAAGATGAAAATACCGTTGCCAAGCAGACCATACCTTCACCGGCTCAGTTGCTGGTACAGCTCAGACTTCCGGAGTTTTTCAGGGAAAACAAAGCCATCTATCCTGATGATGGAGAACTGAAAAATGACATTGTGAAAGCATACCATCAGGTAATTGCCGATCTGTATGAGGAAGGCTGCCGCAATCTGCAGCTTGATGACTGTACCTGGACCTTATATGCTGACAGGAGTTTCTGGCCGCGCTTCGGTATTACTGAAGGAAAACTGAGAGTTATTGCAGAAGAAGAAGTTGAACTGAATAACCGTGTTATTGCCTGTAAGCCGGCTGACATGGTAATCAATACTCATGTATGCCGCGGTAATTTCCATTCGACTTATGCAAACAGCGGTCCTTATGATCCTATTGCACCATATCTGTTTGCCAGGGAAAATGTCGATGCCTTCTACCTGGAATACGATGATGCCAGAAGCGGAGGTTTCAAGCCACTGGGATTTGTGCCTGAGGGAAAGAAAGTTGTTCTGGGTCTGATAACGACCAAAAAACCTGATCTTGAAAGTAAAGAAAATATTAAAAACAAGATCATGGATGCAGCTCAATACGTTCCTCTGGAAAATCTGTTTCTGTCAACACAGTGCGGTTTCGCTTCAACTGAAGAGGGAAATGTACTGACTTTTGAAGAGCAGTGGAATAAACTGAGACTGATCAAAGAAATAGCGGAAGAAGTCTGGAAATAATATTTAAAGGTGTTAAGTAAAAATGCTTGACACCTTGTTTTTTTATGCTATTATATCTAGGTGAATTAAATAAAAGGAGTTTGAATTATATATGGTTAAATTACGTTTAAAGAGAATGGGCGCTAAGAAGCAGCCTTCATATCGTATCGTTGCAGCTGACTCAAGAGCACCACGTGACGGACGTTTTATTGAAATTATCGGTTTCTACAACCCAAGAAGCAATCCGGTTGAAATCAAGATCGATGAAGAAAAGGCCTTAAAGTGGTTAAACAACGGCGCACAGCCATCTGACACTGTCAGAAGCATTCTGTCAAAAGAAGGAATCATGAAGAAATTTCATGAACAGAAGAACTAATGATTGACTACGAAAAAGTTTTACTGGATCTGGTAAAGCCAATGGTTGACGATCCTGAATCTGTCAGAGTACAGACCATGGGAAGCGTCAATGAAAACGAGATCGTTCTGTATGTTTACGCTAAGAGCGAAGACATCGCCCGTTTAATTGGCCGCCAGGGCAACATGGCTACAGCAATCAGACAGATGATGTCTGTATGTTCACGTCTTGACAGCAAGCATATCTCAATTAAGTTTGAGTCTTATTAGGATGCCCGATGCATCCTTTTTTGGAGTAAAAGATGGAGTATATCAGAATAGGGAAAGTAGTTAATACTTTCGGCCTGAAAGGCGAATTGAAAATAGAGGTACATACTGACTTTGTGGAAGAAAGATTCCGGAAAGGTCAGATTCTTTCCATTGACAGCCGGGAAGGTTTCCAGGAAGTAACGGTACTTAGAAAAAGAGAGCATAAAGGCTTTCTGCTTGTTACTCTGAAAGACATGGAAGATATTAATCTCGTTGAAAAGTTCAAGGGATACTGGGTCTATATCAGTAAGGGACGCATACATGAGTTACCTGCCGGTCAGTATTATTACTTTGAACTGAAGGGATGCTCTGTCTATGATCAGAACCATTTCATCGGTACCGTCCGGAACGTGGAAGACGGATTTCAGACGATCCTGAGAATTGATACCGGGGAAAAGGAAATACTGGTCCCATATGTTGATGCCTTTGTCAAAGGTGTCGATGTCAGCAACAAGAGAATAGATGTTTCTCTTATTGAGGGTTTTCTATGAAGATCACCATTCTGACCATTTTTCCGGAAATGTTTGAGGGCTTTCTCAACACTTCAATAATCAAGAAAGCCAGACTGAAAAACATCGTGGAAATAAATGTGGCTGATTTCCGTCAGTATACACTGGATAAGCATAACAGAGTTGACGAATATCCGTTCGGCGGCGGACAGGGCATGGTCTTAATGTGTCAGCCGTTGCTGGACTGTCTTAATGACGTGCGCAGTGAAAAAAGTCATGTCATTCTGATGAATCCTTCAGGCAGGACTTTTGACCAGGCTAAGGCTCATCAGCTGCTGGATTATGAGGATATCGTCATCATATGCGGTCACTATGAAGGGTATGATGCCAGGATCAGTGATTATGTTGACGAGGAAATATCCATCGGTGATTATATTCTGACTGGTGGAGAGCTTGGGGCTATGGTCGTTACGGATGCTGTTACCAGACTGGTTGACGGTGTTATTAGCGCCGACAGTACCAAGGATGAAACTTTTGAAAACGGTCTTCTGGAATATCCGCAGTATACCAAGCCTGTTGAATATGACGGTAAGAAAGTTCCTGATGTACTGTTATCAGGGCATCATGAAAACATACGTAAGTACCGTCTATATGAAAGTCTGAAGAAAACATATCTGTACCGCAGAGATCTGCTGGAAAACAGAGAGTTTACCGATGAAGAAAGAAAAATGCTTGAAAAGATAAAGGAAGAAATCTATGACAAAGAGGAAGATAATTCTTGACTGTGATCCGGGTCATGATGATGCGGTAGCCATTATGATGGCAGCCCGTCATCCTGCATTTGAACTGCTGGGTATGACGATCGTGGCCGGTAATCAGACACTGCAGAAAAACGTACGCAATGCGCTGAACATCTGTCAGCATCTTGATCTTGATGTCAAAGTCTATGCTGGATGTGACAGACCGCTGGTAGTTGAGGAAAGGCATGCCGGAGATATTCATGGTAAAACCGGTCTTGACGGTCCTGTTTTTCAGCCGCTGGTACGCAAAACGGAAGAGAAACACGCTGTACTTTACATTATTGATGAACTGATGCAGGCTGATGAAAAGATAACAGTTGTGGCAATTGGTCCATTGACCAACATAGCCATGGCTATCCGTCTGCAGCCGGCAATTCTTGAAAAAATAGATCAGCTGGTAATCATGGGCGGTTCCATAACTGACGGCAATGTGACGCCGGCAGCTGAATTCAACATCTACGCTGACCGGGAAGCTGCTAAAATAGTTTTCAACAGCGGGCTGGATATTGTGATGTGCGGACTGGATGTTACCAGAAAGGCAGCCTGTACACAGCAGGTCATAGATTCAATGGCCGCATTGAACAATAAGGCCGGCTATCTGTTCAAAGATATGCTGGAAGTATATAACCGCAATCAGAACAGAGTATTCGGCATTACTGCCGGTCCTCTGCATGATCCGGTAACCATTGCCTGGCTGATCGACAGCAGTGTACTGACCTTAAGAGAATGTTATGTAGACATTGAAACAGCAGGATATTCCTATGGCAGGACCAACTGTGATTTTTACTGGAAGGCTAAGAAAGCAAATAATGCCAGAGTAGCCACAGACATTGATGTTGACAGGTTCTGGCAAATCATAAGGGAGTGTCTCTCCCTGTATTAAGAGATAAAAAAATGCTTGAACCCGTATTGTTATTATGATAATATTATTGGGCGAAAGCTAAATAGTTCCGCTGACATCATTATGGTCATGAGCTGTTTATATAATGCATGGAAAGGAAGAGTTAGCATGAATTTAGGTTTAGTTAAAGAAATTACTAAGAGCCAGATGCGTAACGATGTTCCTGATCTTCGTACTGGATGTACTGCAAGAGTACACGTAAAAATCCAGGAAGGTGGAAAAACCCGTATTCAGGTTTACGAAGGAATCGTTATTGGAATGACCGGCAGTGGAATTGCCAAGACATTTACAGTTCGTAAGATGTCAAGCGGTGTTGGTGTAGAAAGAACATTCCCAGTTCATTCTCCAATCATTGACAAAATCGAAGTAGTACGTTACGGTAAAGTCAGAAGAAGTAAGTTATATTACTTACGTGGACGTTCCGGCAAAGCTAGTCGTATTGTTGAAAAGCGTTAATCTTAGAAAGAGCCGGGAAACCGGTTCTTCTTTTTCGAGGGAACATGACATTAAAGGATAGACTGAAAGATATGGCAGCTGTCATCATGCTGTGGCTGATGATAGCACTTGACGACATAAAGGAAATAATATCTACGGTAGTAGTAACTCTTTTGGTTGTCCTGCTGTGTAACAGTTTCTTCTTTAAAATTGTTGGCGTTGACGGAACCAGTATGCAGCCTACGGTAATGGATGGCAGCTACGGTTTTTCCAACATTGTTTCCCGCAAGTTAGGCGGAATTGACAGATTTGACATCGTTGTCATCAACTCCGAATCAAGAGGTAAGAATCTGATCAAGAGAGTAATTGGCCTGCCGGGAGAAACAATTGCCTATAAAGAAGGAAAACTGTATGTTGACGGAAAAGTCTACAGCGAGGATTTTCTGGATCCTGAATATGTAGCCAGTCAGACACCGACCGGCAGATACTTTACCGGAGATTTCTCTGTTTCGCTGGGCGAAAATGAGTATTTCTGTCTCGGTGATAACCGTCTCGTTTCGGCTGATTCACGTGTCTACGGATCATTCAGCAATGAGGAGATCATTGCCAAAGGCATATTTGTGGTGTTCCCGTTCAAGTATTTTGGAAAAAGATAAAAAGGTCAGCTGACCTTTTTGTTACTGCTGAAAGGAGGAGTGCAGATGACAGAAGACAGAATTTCATCTCTTAAGATCAACTGGTATCCCGGTCATATGACCAAAGCCAGAAGAGAAATGGAAGAAAAAATAAAACTGGTAGACATGGTCATAGAACTGCGTGATGCACGTGCTCCTTTAAGCTCGATCAATCCTGTTCTTTCTGAGGTCATAGGCAATAAGCCGAAAGTCATCATTCTGGCTAAGAAGGACAGAGCTGACGGCAGGATCACACCTCTCTGGAAACAGAAATTTGAACAGGAAGGGATCAAGACGATCGCACTTGACCTGCTGAAGGATAATGTCTCAAAAATCATTTCTGACGCCTGTCAGGAAGTCATGCGGGACAAGATCGCCAAAGGCAAGGCAAGAGGTCTGAAACACGTTGAGGTCAAAGCCATGGTCGTAGGTATTCCTAACGTCGGAAAGAGTACGCTGATAAACAGCGTTTCCCGTAAGAAGATGGCTAAGACTGCTGATCATCCTGGTGTTACCAGAAGTCTTACCTGGATAAAGGTATCTTCAGATGTAGCTCTAATGGATACACCGGGAGTTCTGTGGCCGAAGTTTGATGATCAGGAAGTGGCAGTTAAACTGGCGCTGTGCGGATCGATCAAGGAAGATGTATTGCCGCTTGACGATATCCTGGAATATGGACTGAATTATCTCAGCAGTCATTATCCGGAACTTCTGAAAGGAAGATATCGGCTTGAAGATCTCAGCAGTAAGGATGCCATCCTGAACGGCATTGCGGATAACAGAAAGTGTCTGGATGCCAATGGTGCAACAGATCTTAACAGAGCCGGACTGCTGCGGTTCAGAGAAATAAAAAACGGCGTTGTAGGCAATATCAGCTGGGAGAGACCGGATGAAAACAGCTAATAAATATGAAAACAGAGCCTGGCAGCTTGGGCAGCTGGTAGTAGGAATCGATGAAGCCGGACGCGGACCTTTAGCGGGACCTCTGGTAGTAGCCGGGGTCGTATTTCCGATTGGCTATGATTCCGGAGAAATCAATGATTCCAAGCAATTGAGTGAAAAGAAAAGAGAACAGCTGTACGATGTCATAATCAGGGATGCTCTGTTTTATCAGATAGAGATCGTTGAACCTGCTGAAATAGACAGACTGAACATTCTGGAAGCTGACCGTCAGGCCATGATGCGCATTGCCATGGCGGCACCGTGCAATACGGTTCTGACCGATGCTGTTGATCTTTACATTGAGAAAGATGTTACTTCTCTTATTAAGGGAGATACTCTGAGCTGTTCAATTGCGGCCGGAAGCATTCTGGCCAAGGTCACCAGGGACAGGATCATGTATGAATATGACAGGCAGTATCCGGAATATGGTTTTGCCAAGCATAAGGGTTACCCTACCAAACGGCATATGGAAGCCCTTCAGAAATACGGTGTGCTTCCTATTCACCGCAGGTCATACCGTCCTGTATTTGAGGCTTTACAGCAGACCCTGTTTTAGGAAAAGAATACCTTCTGAACAATTAAGTGTTGTCAGGAGGTTTTTTTCTATGAGAGAATTGCTGATAAAATATGCAATAAAATACAAAGGCAACTATCGGGCCATAAGAAAAGCGGTCAGGGAACATGAATATGTCAGTGATATTCCTATGCAGAAAGCCATCACTATTCTCGATGAAGATTATCCTGCGGAACTGCTGCAGCTGAAATATCCACCCTATGTTCTGTTTTACTGCGGCAATAAAGCGCTGCTTAAAGAAAAGAGCATCGCAGTTGTCGGGAGTCGAGACGCGTGTAATTATGGAATAAATGCCACGCAGATGCTGGTCAGAAAGCTGAGCAGTTCATATGTAATTGTTTCAGGCATGGCCAAGGGTATTGATGCTGTTGCCCACTGGAACGCTGCCAGAAGCATAGGCGTCCTTGGTAATGGTCTTGATATAAGCTATCCTGCCTGCAACAGCGATCTTTACAGGCACATGATGGAAACCGGTCTTTTGATAAGTGAATATCCGCTGGCAACATCACCGCGAAGAGAGCATTTTCCGTTTCGAAACCGCATAATGGCAGCTCTGGCTTCAAAGGTCATAGTCTGTCAGGCAAGTGAGAAAAGCGGTACCATGCTGACGGTAAATGAAGCCCTGGAATTAGGCAAAGATATTTATGTTGTTCCCTACAGAATGACAGACCCTGAGGGCAGAGGATGCAACATTCTGATACAGCAGGGGGCAAACATTATTGTGCTGTAGTATTGACAAAACACGGCAAGTTGCATAAAAATATCTAAATGGAGATGAGAGAATGAGTAAACTGGTAATTGTAGAATCGCCATCAAAGGCTAAGACAATAGAAAAATACCTTGGCTCTGACTATCATGTCATATCTTCAAAAGGTCACATCAGAGACCTGGCTACCAACGGCCATGAAGGTCTGGGCATCGATATAAGGAATAATTTCAAGCCAACGTATATTGATATTGGTGAAGATAAGAAACGCGGCGCAGCCGCTGTTATAAAAGAACTGGGAAAAGAAATAAAGAAAGCAGATCAGGTTTATCTGGCAACAGACCCGGATAGAGAAGGGGAAGCCATTGCCTGGCATATTGCTGAACGTTTTAATATACCTCTGAATCAGGAAAACAGAGTTGTTTTCAGTGAAATTACCAAACCGGTTGTTACAAATGCCATAGCTCATCCAAAGAAAATAGACATGAAAATGGTCGACTCTCAGGAAACCAGAAGAATGTATGACCGTATTATCGGGTTCAAACTTTCAACTCTTCTGCAGAGAAGGATCAACAGCAAGTCCGCAGGACGTGTTCAGTCAGTTGCCCTGAAACTCATAGTTGACAGGGAAAAGGAAATTGAAGCTTTTAAGAGCGAGGAATACTGGACTGTTGATGCTACACTTAAGAAAAGCAGAAGTGAATTTACGGCCTCACTGACAAAAATCGACGGTAAGAAAGCAGAGATTGGAAACAGCGAAGAGGCTGGTGTAATAAAGGAATTCTGTGAGAATAATCCTTTCACGGTTGCAGATATCAAGGATGAAGTAAAACAGAAGGCTCCAAGACCGCCGTTTATTACCTCCACCCTGCAGCAGGATGCAATAAACAAGCTGGGCTTTACAGCCTCAAAGACAATGAAGGTTGCTCAGAGTCTGTATGAAGGTAAGGATGTAGGGAACGGTCCTACCGGTCTTATCACATATATGCGTACGGACTCCGTACGTCTGTCTGAAGTATTCATGGCTCAGGCAAAGCAGTTTATTATAGATAACTATGGCAAGGAATATGCCGGTTATTACCGCAGCAAGACCAGTGCCAATGCCCAGGATGCTCATGAAGCCATCAGACCGACTGACATACAGAATACTCCTGAGAAGATCAAGGACTATCTGACCAATGATGAGTATAAACTTTATAAAATGATTTATTACCGCGCACTGGCTGCTTTAATGAAAAATTCAAAGTATCAGTCACTGACTGTCAGACTGCTTAACGGAATTTATGAATTCTCCGCAACAGGCAGAAAACAGCTTTTTGACGGATATCTTAAGGTTTACAGCCGGTATGAAAGCAATGAGGATAAGAATCTGCCGGAACTGCAGTTGGAAGAGACTCTTAATGCCAAATCAGTGGACGCCAAGCAGCATTTCACAGAACCGCCATTAAGATATTCCGAAGCCCGTCTGATCAAGACAATGGAAGATCTGGGCATAGGACGTCCTAGCACATATGCTTCAACTCTGGAGACCATAGTATCCAGAGGATATGTTGAACTGGCAGCGCCAAAAGGTTCCAAGACCAAGGTGTTTACGCCAACCAAGCAGGGAAGACTGACATCAGATAAGCTTGATGAATTCTTCTCTTCGATCATCAATACCAAATACACTGCCGATATGGAAAAGCAGCTTGATGATATTGCAGAAGGCAAGGAAGATCATATCAGAGCTGTCAGTGATTTCTACTACAAGTTTGAACCGCTGGTACAGAATGCTTACCGGAACATGAGAAAACCTGATCCGGAAAAAACCGGAAATAAGTGTCCTTTATGTGGTGGGGATCTGGTAGTAAGAAGCGGAAGCTGGGGCGAATTCATTGGCTGTTCTAACTATCCGAAATGCAAATACACGGAAAACATCGTCCAGGAAACAGGTGAGATGTGCCCTGAATGCGGAGCACCTTTGATCAAGAAATACAACAGCAAGGGTCAGCCGTTTATTGGCTGTTCCAACTATCCGAACTGTCGGTATACCAAGCAGGATCCTTCAGCACCGCGCCGTTATTATCGCCGAGGAGTCAGAAATGTCAGAAAAGGTTAATGTAATAGGTGCCGGACTGGCAGGCCGGGAAGCAACCTGGCAGCTGATACGCAAGGGAATAGGTGTCAGACTTTATGAAATGAGACCGGTTAAGGAAACCGGAGCGCATAAGACTGCTGATTTTTCTGAACTGGTATGTTCAAACAGTTTAAGGTCAAATGCCCTGACAAACGCCGTAGGTTTGCTGAAGCAGGAAATGAGAGAACTGGATTCTCTGATCATGAGAGTTGCAGACAAGCATGCCTTGCCGGCAGGAAGCGCTCTGGCAGTAGACCGTGAAGGATTTGCCAGAGAAATCACGGAATTTATCAAGAGCAGTCCTCTGGTTGAAGTCATAAATGAAGAGATCACGGAAATTCCTGAAGGACCGACGATCATAGCAACCGGACCTCTGACAAGTTCACCGCTGGCAGAAGCCATTAAGAAGTTCTTCAATGAAGAATCATTCTACTTCTTTGATGCGGCTGCACCTATCGTGACAAAGGAATCCATCAACATGGATATTGCCTATTTCAAAAGCCGCTATGACAAGGGTGACGCTGATTATCTTAACTGTCCTATGACAAAAGAACAGTTTGATGTTTTTTACAATGAACTTATCAATGGTGAGACAGCAGAAGTTCACGATGTTGATAAGGAGATATATTTCGAAGGCTGCATGCCGGTGGAAGTAATGGCCAAAAGAGGCCCTCAGACGCTGACATTCGGTCCTCTTAAGCCGGTCGGACTGGAAAAGGACGGAAAAAGACCTTACGCCGTAGTACAGTTAAGACAGGATAACGCCATTGGGACACTGTATAACATAGTGGGTTTTCAAACGCATCTGAAATGGGGCGAACAGAAGAGGATCTTCTCTCTGATACCCGGACTGGAAAACTGCGAGATCGTAAGATACGGTGTCATGCATCGCAATACCTATATCAATTCTCCTAAGGTACTGTTACCGACTTATCAGACCAGGGAAAGAAAAGATCTGTTCTTTGCCGGCCAGATGACAGGGGTTGAAGGCTATTGTGAATCAGCAGCGTCCGGTTTACTGGCCGGGCATAATATGGCATTACTGTTAAGCGGTCAGAAACCTGTGGTTCTGCCGGATACGACCATGATTGGCGCCATGGCACATTACATAGTCAACGCCGATCCTGGTAATTTCCAGCCTATGAATGCCAATTTCGGAATTTTTAATCTGGAACATTTTGTACCGAAGAGTCAGCGTAAGAACGCATACAGCGAACAGGCTCTTAAGGTACTTGAACCATATGCACGGGAGTGGTAAAAGTGGAAGACTATCTGGATGATTTCATCGTCAATCTTACGACGGTCAATTCAGGTTCGGCTCATACGGCTGACTCCTACAGGCGTGACATCAGCAGATTCATCATGTTCTGTTCTCAGGAAGGCTGTGAGAGTTTCAGCGATGTGGACCGTACGCTGGTCATGGGCTATATAAACCATCTGCGTACATCGGGAAAAGGTGTTTCAGACAGAACTCTGGCCCGAAATCTTTCCTCACTGAGATCGTTTTACCGCTATCTTAATGAGAGAGGACTGACAGAAGGCAATCCTTTTGCGGCAGTAAAATCTCCTAAGAAAACCGCTAAGCTTCCTGATTTTCTGTATGAAGATGATGTAGACCGGTTTCTTAGCAGTTTCGATCTGAATGATGAAACCGAATACCGAAACCGTACGATGTTTGAAATCATGTACGGATGCGGGATGCGTGTTTCTGAAGTAGCTGGGCTGAAAATCAGCGACATAGACTTCAGCAATAAAGTTGTAAGCATCGTAGGTAAGGGAAGCAAGATGAGGATCGTGCCGTTCTATCCGTTGATAGAAGAGCTGCTGACACATTATCTGAAGAATATACGTCCGCACTTCCTTAACGGTGAGGTGCATGATTATGTATTTGTCAGCAATCGCGGCAAGAAGCTTACCAGCCGCGGCATAGAATACATTCTTAAGAAATCAGTTACTGATCATGGACTGGTCATGCAGATCCATCCTCATACACTCAGGCACAGTTTTGCCACTCATCTGCTGTCAGCAGGAGTTGACATCAGAGTGGTACAGGAACTGCTGGGACATGCCAATCTGTCTACCACACAGATATATACGCATGTATCTTTGGATCATCTGCGTGAGGCATATGACAAAGCTTTTGAAAAATAAATAAAATATGTGTACACACACATATTTTTTATGATATGATTTATAAGGCACTTTTTTATGTGCCCATTACACACATCATGGATTCAGTAATCCGTGCATTAAACAGGATTTAATGTTATTACTGTTGGAAATGATGGAGGAACAACGGAAAGAGAGGAAAAAGAAAGAAATGTCAGTTGTTACAATGCGTAAGCTGTTAGAAGCAGGTGTACATTACGGTCATCAGACAAGAAGATGGGACCCTAAGCAGAGACCTAACATCTATGCAGCTAAGAATGGAGTCCATATCATCAATCTGGAGAAGACTCAGCAGCAGATCGATAATGCTTATGAAGCATTAAGAAAAATCGCTGAAAACGGCGGTAGAGTATTATTCGTAGGAACCAAGAAGCAGGCCCAGGCCATCGTTATGGAAGAAGCTTTACGTTCTGGTTCATTCCATGTTACTCAGCGTTGGTTAGGTGGAACCTTAACTAACTACCGTACAATTCAGAAGCGTATCAGAAGATTACTTGAAATCGAACAGATGGAAGAAAACGGTGGTTTCGATAACTACACTAAGAAGGAAATTGCCAACATCAATAAGGAAAAGGCAAGACTTGACAACTTCTTAGGCGGTATCAAGGAAATGAAGAAACTTCCTGATGCAGTATTCGTAGTAGATCCTAAGGAAGACTACAATGCAGTTCTGGAAGCCAGAAAGTTACACATTCCAGTATTCGGTATCTGTGATACAAACTGTGACCCTGCAACTGTTGACTATGCAATCGCAGGAAATGATGATGCTGTTAAGGCTATCAAGTTATTAGTTGGTGTTATGGCTGACGCAATCGTTGAAGCAAAGCAGGGTTTACTCGAATTTGCTTACACACCTGATGAAGGTGCAGAAGTTACAATGGAAGACGTTATCGTTAACGTTCAGGAAATTGCAGCTGAAAACGAAAGAAGAAGAAGACAGCGTTTCGAAGAAAGAAAACAGCAGAACAACCGCAATCAGCAGCGCCGTTACAACAACCGCAGAAATGAACCTAAGGTTGAAGAAGCTGCAGCAGAAGCTCCAGTAGTTGCTGAAGCAGTTCCTGCAGAAGAACCAGTTGCTGAACCAGCCAAGGAGGAAGTAAATGAGTAATTTAATTAAATTAGTTCAGGAGTTAAGAGAGAGAACCGGTGCCGGAATGATGGATTGCAAGAAGGCATTGGAAGCATCAGATCAGGACATTGACAAGGCCATCGACTGGTTAAGACAGAAGGGTATTGCCAAGAGTTCATCAAAGGGTGACAGAATTGCTGCTGAAGGCGCTTCTACAGTATTAGTAGATGGCAACAAGGCCGTTATTCTGGAAATCAACTCTGAAACAGACTTTACAGCCAGAAACGACAGATTCCTGAATGCTGTAAAGACAGTTGCTGAAGGTTTATTACACAGCGATGCCAAGACTCTGGAAGAAGCTAAGGCTGTTGCTACAGCTGAAGGCCCAGTTTCAGAAGTACTGGCTGCTATCTCATTTGCTACTGGTGAAAAGATGGATTTAAGAAGATTTGAAATCGTTGAAAAGACTGATTCTCAGTTCTTCGGACCATACATTCACATGGGTGGAAAGATTGCTTCTCTGGCAGTAGTTGAAGGCGGCGACGATGCTGTTGCCAAAGATGTTGCTATGCAGGTTGCAAGCATGAATCCTACTTACATTGACAGAGATCATATGCCTCAGAGCGAAGTTGAACACGAAAGAAACATTCAGTTGGAAATCGCCAAGAACGATCCTAAGAATGCTGGCAAGCCTGAAAATATCATCGCCAAGATGATCGAAGGCCGTGTATCAAAGGCTTTACAGGAAGTATGTCTGGTTGACCAGATCTATTTCCGTGATGGCAGTTCAAAGGTTTCTGCTTTCTTAAAGGAACACAACGCTACATGCGTTAAGTTCATCCGTTATGCTACAGGTGAAGGCATTGAAAAACGTGTCGACAACTGGGCTGAAGAAGTAGCAAACGCTGTTAAGGATTTATAAGATCAAATCTGACTGACAATGAAGACTGTCTCTGAAAAGAGATGGTCTTTTTCTTTTCTATTTCATTGATTTTATATTGTAAAAAATATAGAATAGTACCGGAATTAGTAGTCATATCCCTATAACGGCTGTGAAGAACAAGTCACGGGAATGAAAGCGGAGGTTTTTTTATGAGAAATAGTAGTACTAAGAAACTGGTATCAACGGCGTTACTGGCAGCAGTAATCGTTGTCCTGCAGACCGTAGCGAGTGGAATCAGAATCGGACCTTTTACTCCGACATTATCTCTGATACCAATCATTATCGGTGCTTTGCTGTATGGACCTTTAACAGGTGCATTCCTGGGTTGTGTTTTTGGCGTAATTGTCATTATCGGTGTACTGTCCGGTGCTGAACCAATGAGTACCATGATGATGCAGACCAATCCTGTAATGACAGTTGTACTGTGCCTTCTTAAAGGGGCAGCTGCCGGATTTGTACCAGGTGTTGTATACAAATTGCTGAAGGATAAGAACGATCTGCTGGCCACAGCAGTATCATCCATTCTGGCACCAATCATGAATACCGGTATCTTCTCAATCGGATTGGTTACCATTTTCCTGCCGGTTGCTGAAAAATTTGCCGGGGATTATAATTTTGCCACAGTAGGCAAGTTCCTGTTCATCGGTATCATCGGAGGTAATTTCCTGTTTGAATTACTCGTTAACGTTGTACTGGTACCGGTAGTCAAGAGAGTATTAAGTGCCATAGATTAGGAGAAAATATGATATTAACAGTTGACATGGGCAACAGCCATATTGAATTAGGCATTCTTGAAGGTGATGAAGTTATTCTCAGTGAAAGAATAGCTACTGACATTGAGAAAACAGCAAGCGAATATGCTGTTCTCATTCATTCCATTTTTGAAATCAGAAATATCAATGTCGAAGAGATAAAGGGCGGGATCATTTCTTCTGTAGTACCTCCTCTGACATATGAATTGAGAGAGGCAATAAAGAAGGTTACAGAGAAAACACCGCTGGTTGTTGAACCTGGCATTAAGAGCGGGGTCAGGATCAGAATTGAAGATCCTAAATCTCTGGGTGCTGATCTGCTTGTCGGCGCTGTAGCCGTTAAGAACAAATACGGCTATCCGGCAATCATCATCGACATGGGTACAGCTACGACCGTTACCGTTCTTGATAAAAACGGTGATTTCATCGGCGGCGTGATCATGCCTGGTGTTGCCACATCTCTGAATGCACTTTCTTCCGGCACTTCAAAACTGCCTAAGATCAATCTTACGGCACCTAGCAAAGTCGTCTGTTCTACAACAGAAGAATGCATGTCTGCCGGTATGGTATACGGACAGGCTTCAATGCTGGACGGACTGATCACAAAAATGGAAAAGGAACTGGGATATCCTTGCAAGACCATTGCAACAGGCGGATTAGCCAAGCTGATAGTTCCGTATTGCGAAAAAGAGATCACACTGGATAATAATCTGATGCTGACAGGACTTAAGATGCTATATGATAAAAACAGAGCTGCATAGCTCTGTTTTCAGTTGGTGTGAATCTCACCGTCTCCGGCTGAGACAAAGGATACTCTTTCAGCAATGATGACATATTTACCGTCTTCTGATTCCAGGCGGCCTTTGATACCTATAATGGAACCGACAGGGTATTTTTCCGCAGTAATGTCTGATATGCCTCGCCATAGAATTACTTTAAATAAATCGCTTAAGGGCTGTCCCTGGTTGTCTCTGTATGATCTTTCTACTTCTATCCGGATCTCTGAATATTTAAGCGGATCCTTGGTAAAGTTAGCCGGCAGTGAACTCAGTCTGCCTACGATTACGACCTGATTTATCATATGATTATCACCTCTCAATACTATATAGTGACTGAAAATGATAATTCCTTAATGCTTGTGAAATTTTTTATTGATCTGTGAAAGCTGCTGAAGAAATAGTACTATCTAATCATGGCTTTTTATTATAAGATTAATATGTATCCATGGAGGAAAAATAATGTATTGTGTAAAGAAAGTGCTGCCTGATCTTTTGTGGATCGGGGCTGATGACCGCAGAGTGCCGGTCTTTGAAGGCGTTTATGATGTACCTGATGGCATGTCTTATAACTCATACCTGCTTCTTGATGATAAGACAGTGGTTTTTGATACTGTTGATAAGGCAGTATCAGAACAGTTCTTTGAAAATCTGAAGTATGGTCTGAACGGACGTCATCTTGATTATCTGGTTGTTCATCATATGGAACCGGACCATGCCGCCACAATTGGCGAACTGTTCCTGAGATATCCAGATGTAAAGATACTCTGTAACGCCAAGATCAAAACTCTGATCGGCCAGTTTTTCGATAATGTAAATGAAGAATCAATAGAAGTTGTTACGGAATCCACAGTATTTGAAACCGGACATCATAAGTTTGTATTCGTAAATGCACCGATGGTTCACTGGCCTGAGGTAATGTTCTCTTATGATGATACCAGCAAGGTCCTGTTCTCCGCTGACGCTTTTGGCGTATTCGGTGCCTTAAATGGTCATCTGTTCGCTGATGAAGTTGATTTCATGCATGACTGGCTGGATGAAGCCAGAAGATACTATACGAATATCGTAGGCAAGTATGGACCTCAGGTACAGAATGTACTGAAGAAGGCTGCCAATCTCAAGATTGATTATGTATGCCCGCTGCACGGTTTTGTATGGCGTTCTCATTTTGGGGATTTCCTGGAAAAGTACAGTATCTGGAGCAGCTATGGCTTTGAGAAAAAGGGTGTATGCCTGGCCTATGCTTCAGTATATGGACACACCGAAAATACTGCCAATATTCTGGCAAGCAAGCTGATAGATAAGGGTGTGGATGTGGAAATGTACGATACATCCATGATCCCTGCCAGCCATATTCTGTCAGCAGCATTCAAGTATTCTCATCTGGTAATAGCCAGTACGACATACAATAACGGACTGTTTGTTACCATGGAAAATCTGGTCAACGAAATGATGGCCCATAACCTGCGTAACCGCAAGGTAGCCATTATTGAAAACGGATCATGGGCTCCACAGGCCGGTAAGATCCTGCTGGAAAAACTGACCAGTATACCGGGAACAGAATTCTTCGATGAAATGATCACATTAAAGTCAGCGCCAAAGGAAAAGACAATGGAACAGCTGGAATACATGGCTGAAATAATTGCCAGAGATATCTATCCGGCTGCCAAAGCTCAGCCTGCAGCTCAGGGTGAACTGGTCAAGGCCGAAGTTGCTCCTGAAGCATTCTTCAATCTGACCTATGGTCTGGAAATACTGACTACCAGAGTTGACGGCAAGGATTACGGCTGCATCATCAACTCAGCTGCTCAGGTATCTGAAGGTGAAGTCAAGAAGATGGCCATTTCCGTCATCAACAAGAACCATACCTGTGAAATGATCAAGAAGAGCAGAGAATTCAACGTATCAGTATTAACGGAAAGCGTACCGTTCAAGGTCTTTGAACATTACGGCTTCCAGTCAGGACGGTATGTTGACAAGTTTGCTGATGTTGACTACGATACCCGTCTGTCTAACGGCATCATTTACTTCCCATACCATGCAAATGCCGTATTCGGATGCAAGGTAATTGCCGAATTCGATCTGGGTAAATCAACTCTGTTCATTGCTGATGTAGTAGAAGCTAAGACACTTTCCAAAGAGCCTAGCGCTACATATGCTTACTACCATGCACATATCAAACCAAAGAAAAAACCTGTTACAGAACAGCCTGAAGGCTGGAGATGCAAGGTCTGCGGTTACTTCTATGAAGGTCATGAGTTACCGGCAGATTACGTATGTCCGCTGTGCAACCACGGTCCTGAGGACTTTGAATATGTACCGGCAGTCAAGATAGAAAAGAAGAAAGGTTTCATCTGCAAGGTCTGCGGATACTTTGAACCTTATGATGGCGACAAGCTTCCTGACGATTATGTATGTCCGTTATGCAATCACGGACCGGAAGACTTTGAACCTGCTGAAATGTAATCAAATAATATAAAAGGAGGTATATTATGGAAAAATACGTATGTTCAGTTTGCGGCTACACTTATGATCCTGAGAAGGGCGTTCCTGAAATGGGAATCGAACCGGGAACACCTTTTGAAGAATTACCGGAAGATTTTGTCTGCCCGGTCTGCGGTGTAGATAAATCATTATTTAATCCAGAATAAAAGAAAGGCTGAAAAGCCTTTTTTTTGGCAAAGATAG
Source organism: Erysipelotrichaceae bacterium (assembly GCA_017405675.1). The sequence continues at coordinate 40,024 of JAFRAB010000047.1, read as the reverse complement.
GATGAAAATAATCGTCTAAACTGTTAGAATAATATAAGATACAGCGAGGAAATAATATGAAACAGTACATCGACATGTGTAAGTATATTCTGGAAAACGGTCAGCAGAGAAAAGACCGTACCGGTACAGGTACAATCTCTGTTTTCGGTTACCAGACTAGATATAATCTTGAGGAAGGATTCCCATTACTCACAACTAAAAAAGTATTTTTTAAGGGCATAGCCAAGGAACTTCTGTGGTTTATTTCCGGTTCAACGAATATCCAGCCACTGGTAAAGGATAATGTCAGGATCTGGAATGAATGGCCATATGAGAAATTCAAGAAGTCAGATATATATAATGGCGAAACAATGGAAGAGTTCGTTGAAAGAGTTAAAACGGACGATGAATTTGCGGCCAAGTGGGGCGATTTAGGACCGGTATATGGCAAACAGTGGCGTGATTTCTTTGGAACAGACCAGCTGATGAATGTCATTGAAGAACTTAAGAATAATCCATTCTCCAGAAGGCATATCGTTGTTGCCTACAATCCGGCTCAGGTAAAGGACATGGCTCTGCCAGCCTGCCATGCCTTCTTCCAGTTCTACGTAAGCGCTGACGGCAAGAAGCTTTCTCTGCAGTTATATCAGAGAAGCGCTGATACATTCCTCGGTGTTCCGTTCAACATCGCATCATATGCCTTGCTGCTGACAATGGTAGCACAGGTATGCGGTTATCAGCCATATGAGATGGTTCATACCTTTGGCGATCTTCATATTTACAACGACCATCTTGATCAGATTCATGAACAGATTTCCCGTGAACCGAGAAAGCTTCCTAAGCTGATCATTAATCCTGATATTAAAGACATCAGAGATTTCAAATATGAAGACTTCCAGATCGTAGATTATGATCCATGGCCGGCAATTAAGGGAAAAGTAAGTGTATAGGGAGGAAATTCGAGATGCATTTTGTAGATATTATTGAAAAGAAAAAAAGAAAAGAAGAACTGACGGATGAAGAGATTGAATTCTGGATCAACGGTTATGTTGATGGCATCATTCCTGATTATCAGGTAAGTGCTCTTTTAATGGCAATTGTCCTCAATGGCATGACAGACCGTGAAATCTCAACTCTGACCAGATGTATGATGAACAGCGGTGATGTCATTGACCTCTCATCCATCCCTGGCATTAAGGTAGATAAGCACAGCACAGGCGGTGTAGGTGACAAGACCTCACTGTCATTAATGCCAATGGTAGCAAGCTGCGGCGTTAAGGTTGCCAAGATGTCAGGACGCGGTCTGGGACATACAGGCGGTACTCTGGATAAGCTTGAATCAATTCCAGGCTTCTCCATTTCTCTGAGTGAAGAAGAATTTGTAAATCAGGTCAGCAATATCGGTATTGCTCTGATCGGACAGACCGGCAATCTGGTTCCTGCTGACAAGAAGATATATGCATTAAGAGACGTAACAGGTACAGTAGACTCAATTCCTCTGATTGCCAGCTCAATCATGAGCAAGAAACTGGCCAGCGGTGCTGATGTCATCGTACTTGATGTCAAGTATGGCAATGGCGCCTTCATGCCGACAATGGAAAAGGCCGAAGAACTGTCAGCTCAGATGATCAGAATCGGTCAGTCTTTCGGCAGGAAAGTTGCTGCCTGCATTTCTTCAATGGACCAGCCTCTGGGCAATGCGGTCGGTAATGCTCTGGAAGTCAAGGAAGCCATCGATACTCTTAAAGGTAAAGGACCTAAGGACTTCACCGAACTGTGCGTAGTTACCGGTGCGGTTATTCTGGAACAGGCCGGTGTAGGTACCAGAGAAGAATGCCAGGCCATGATGGAAGAAAGCATTTCATCAGGACGTGCACTCGAAGTATTGAGACAGCTGATCAAGGCTCAGGGCGGCGATGAAAGAGTTGTTGATGATACTGATCTGCTGCCAAAGGCCCGCTATATAACCAAGCTGAAATCCTATAAGGGTGGATATGTTCATGATCTGCCAGCCAAGCCAATCGGTATTTTAGCCATGAACCTGGGTGCCGGCAGAGAAACTCTGGAAGACGTTGTTGATCCGGCAGTCGGTATCGTTCTGAACAAGAAGGTAGGAGACTATGTAGCCAGAGGTGAGGAACTTGCCTTTGTTTACCACAACAAGCCTCTGGAAAGAGCATGGCTGCAGCGTTTCTATGAAGCAGTTGTACTGGTTGATGAACCGTTTGAACCTGCTCCGGTAATCGAAAAGGTTATCTAAGATGAAACAAATCGAAAGAATTGAGAAGATGGAAGCCATCTTCGATAAAGCCAGAGTAAATATAGGAAATCTGAGCAGGGAACTGGAAACATATCAGTCCTTGCAGAAAGACCTGGAAAAGCTGATTGCCTATTATGAAGGCAAGCAGTGGATGAAGGATTTCACCGATGACGAGCAGGGCAAGATTCCTGCCGATGTCAAAAGGGGAGTGCTCAGCGAAGACGGAATATATGATATGCTGATTGAAGAAAAGGAAATGATCAACAGCATGCTGGACATTATCAGAGGATATCTGAACAAGTAGTAAAGGGACGGGGTAACCGTCCTTTTTGCTGAAAAGACTTTATTTTATGAACAGGGTGTTTTATGCTATACTTTTGTTGAGGTTTTTTTGTTATGGACTTTAAGGTAACTATCGATCAGTTTGACGGCCCATTGGATCTGATGCTGCACCTGATAAAGGAAGAGCAGCTGGATCTTTTTGATCTCGATATTTCCAAACTGACTGATCAGTATCTTAACTATATCCATGCCATGCAGCAGCTGCATCTGGACATTGCCAGTGAATATCTGGTTGAACTGGCTACCCTGATCGAATACAAGAGCAAGAAACTGCTTCCTAATGTGAAGGAAGAGCTGGAAGATGACTATCAGGATGAATCAGAACAGCTGGTCGAAAGACTGATCGAATACCAGAAGTACAAGGAGATCACTTCTCAGTTTGAAAATCTTTACCGGGAAAGAATGCAGATGCATGACAAGCCGGTAGCTGAAATTGCCGGAGAGTGGGTAAAGAGCGATGAGAGTTTTGCTGAAACATCGCCTTACGAACTGATCAAGGCGATGGAAAAATGCCTCAAGAGACTGCAGCTGTCTCAGCCTTATGAAGTCAGCATCACAACTAAGGAAATTACAGTTGATGACAGAGTCAAACAGCTTAAGCAGAAAATGAAAGAGTGGCAGGGAAGCTTTACCATGAATAAAACAATGGAAGACTGTCACAGCATATATATGGTAGTTATTACTTTTCTTTCCTTACTGGATATGGTTCATGACGGAACCCTCACATTCAAGGTCAGAAAAGATGAAGTTTATTTTATGAAGGGAGCAGCTTATGAATAACATGGAAGCCGTTACAGAGGGAATCTTGTATGTCGTAGGAGATGATGGCATTACTGTTGCACAGCTGGCAGAAACCCTGGAAATGAGCGTGGAAGAGACTCAGCAGCTGCTTGATAAAATGATGATTGATTATACAGAAAATGATGCCAGAGGAATCGAAATGGTAAACTATGGTGGCCGTTACAAACTGGTTTCCAAAGCCGTTTCGCATCCATACTGTCAGAAACTGTTTGAAAGTACAGAGACCAGACCTTTCTCCCAGGCTGCACTGGAAACATTGGCTATCATAGCCTATAAGCAGCCTATTACCCGAGTGGAAATCGAGGAAATCAGAGGGGTCAGCTGTGATATGATGATCAGAAAACTGCTGGCCAGAAATCTGATCAGGGAAGCTGGCCGTCTGGAAGTTGCCGGACGTCCGTTTACCTATGAGGTCACGGAACAGTTCATGGATACCTTCAAACTGAAGAGTCTTGATGAACTACCTGAACTGCCGGAATACGGCAAGGCCAGAGAAGATGAGGAGCTGTTTGGATAATATGGAAAGATTACAGAAAGTCATAGCCGCTTCAGGGCTGACCAGCCGTCGTAAAGCGGAAGAACTCATAACAGCCGGAAGAGTCAAGGTAAACGGTGTAACCGTTACTGTTTTAGGTACTCAGGTCAATAAAGGCGATGTGGTGACTGTTGATGACAAACCGCTGCCGCATGAAGAACTTGAATACTATCTTTTAAACAAACCGAGAAAATATGTTTCAACTGCCAATGATGAACATGACCGCAAGAAGGTCACGGATCTTATTGATACAACAGCCAGGATCTTTCCGGTAGGCCGTCTGGACTACGATTCTACAGGACTGATCATTCTTACAAATGATGGTGAATTTGCCAATCTGCTGATGCATCCGCGCTATCATCTGCCTAAAATGTACCACGTAACGGTAAAAGGTCTGCTTGAAAAAGGAGATGTTTACAAGCTGGCTAACGGAGTTGTTCTGGATGACGGTATAAAAACACTGCCGGCCAAAGTCAGCATCACCAATCAGGATGTTCAAAACGGAAAAACATCACTTGATATAACGATTTTTGAAGGACGTAACCGCCAGATAAGAAGAATGATGGAGGCACTTGGCTATGAAGTTACCAAGCTCCACCGTCAGCAGTACGGGTGTGTCCGCGACGATCAGATGCCGATAGGATCATACCGCCGTCTGAAACCTCATGAAATAAAGACTCTGAGGGAAATGGCACTAAACGGAAGTGAAAAATAATGCGCCAGTTTTTTGCCGGTGAGAAACTGCAGGTTGGAAGCAGATACTATTTTGACAGAAATCAGAGTCATCACATAGCTGATGTTTTAAGAATGAAAAACAATGATGAAGTCAGGATTGTAGACTGTGAAGGCAAAGCTTTTACAGGCCGGCTGTTTTTCGAAAACGGCAAGGTTGGAGCAACTCTAACATATGAAAATGAGGGCTTTGAAGAGCCATCCGTCATATGTGTGGCAGCTCTTATCAAGAAAGAAAAGTGGGAACTGGTGATTCAGAAAGCCTGCGAACTGGGTGCGACCAGGATCGTGCCTCTGATTACCAGAAGAACCATAATCCGTCTTGAGGAGAAGGAAATATCTCGCAAGCTTGAAAGATGGAACAAAATCGCTCTGGAGGCCTGCCAGCAATGTAACCGCACTACGGTATGTACTGTTGAAAGACCGGTAACGATCAGTAAGCTTGATCAGTATAAGCAGGAAGTAAATCTGGTTGCCTATGAAAACGAAGAGAATGTCAGACTCAGATATATGCTTGACAGTGACCGGATCACTTTTGTGGTCGGGCCTGAAGGCGGTTTTGAAAAAGAAGAAGTTAATAAGTTAAATGAAATGGGCTTTGTTTCCGTATCCCTGGGAAACCGCATTTTAAGAGCGGAAACGGCCACAATGTTCATATTAAGTGTTATAGAGGGACTAAGATGAAATTCAGTATCTGCAATCTGGGATGCAAGGTAAATAACTACGAGGCTAACTGGTATGCTCAGCAGCTGTCTGAGAAATATCAGGAAGTCCCTTTTGGTAATGATCCGGCAGATATATTCATCATCAACAGCTGTACCGTGACAAATACGGCAGGGTCCAAGACCAGGCAGATGATGCATAAAGCCAGAAAGCTGAATGAAAAGGCCGTTTTATGTGTTGTTGGATGTTATGTTCAGATGGAATATGACAAGAAGGAAATATTTGAAGACTGTGATATCCTCATCGGTTCCAATCATAAGAAGGAATTACTTCAACTGATTGAAAGGTTTATTGAAACAGGTGAAAAAATCGTCATGGTTGATGATCTGAAACAGTGCCCTTACGAGGAAATGGCATTAAGACAGTTCAATCAGACAAGAGCATACCTCAAAATACAGGATGGCTGTAATCAGTTCTGCAGCTACTGTGTGATACCTTATGCCAGAGGCAGGGAAAGATGTCTGCTGGCTGAAAAAGCCGTTGAGATCGCCCGTGAACTGGTCAGAAGCGGTCACAGCGAAATCGTATTAACGGGCATTCATACAGGCAGATATCATGATGGAGATACTGATCTTACTGCTCTGATAAAGAGACTTCTTAAAGAAGTTGACGGTCTGGTGAGACTGCGTATTTCTTCAATAGAAGTTACGGAAATAACTGATGAACTCATAGAGCTGATGGCGAGTGAAGAAAGAGTAGCCCGTCACCTGCATATACCGCTCCAGAGCGGCTGTAATGAAACGCTTAAAAACATGCACCGTCCATATACCACAGCCCAGTTCTTGGACTGTCTGAATAAGGTCAGAAGCAGAGTTGGAACGGTCAGCATTTCAACAGATGTAATAGTAGGTTTCCCTGGTGAAAGTGAAGAAAACTTCAGGGAAACATATGAGTTTATCAGGCAGTCAGGAATGAGCTTTCTGCATGTTTTCCCATATGCCGCCAAAGACCATACTGTCGCTGCCAGAATGAAAAATCAGATCAGCGGACCTGTCAAGAAGCAGAGGGTTGCTGAATTGACCAAACTTTCGTCAGAATTATATAATGGGTTTGTTAAGGAATTTATCGGGAAAACGGGCAAAGTCCTGTTTGAAAGAGAGACTGAAGGCTTCTATACCGGCCATAACAGCGAGTATATTGAAGTTAAGGTAACAAGTGATAAAGATCTGTCGCATCAGTTTTTCACAGTAGAATATGACAGCTGTGATGGGGAATATCTGATGGGACATGCTATAGAGGGATAACAAATGAATATCGGAGAGATCTTCGAAAACGCACCGAATCTTGAAGTTAAAACGATCATGACTGATTCACGCGTCAAGTGCGAGGCAGGAATCTTTTTCTGCATTCGCGGCATGGTATATGACGGTCATGATTTTATTAATGAAGCAATAAGAAACGGGGCTGTGTGTATTGTCCATTCACGTGAACTGGCAGAGTATGTCAAAGGCATAACCTATATAATGGTCAGCGATACTTTGTCTGCTCTTAACAACTTTGCGGATGTTTTCTATGGGCAGCCAACAAAGAATCTCAAGGTTTACGGCATAGTTGGTTCCGACGGAAAGAGCACTGTTGCCCTGATCGTCCAGTATCTCAGCAGTCATTTTACCAAGACAGGCTATATAGGTTCCAAGGGCATCATCAAGGACAATGTGAACATTGAAGTCGGCCGTCGAATGGTTAATGCCGTATACATGCAGAAGATGTGCCGTGAAATGAAAAACGAAGGCTCTACAGCCGTTGTCATCGAAGTAGACAACCGTTTTATCGGAGCCAGATATATTGACAACATCAGATTTGACTGTCTCAGTTTTACCAACCTCAATACCAGCAAGATGGAGCTCAGTGAATCAGATGAAAAGTATTTCAGCAGCAAGCAGAAGCTGTTCGGCATGATCACTAAAGATCAGAAAGCCATCATCAACATGGATGATGAATACGGACTCAGACTGGCCAGAGAAACAGCCGGAAAGGTCATTACCTATGGCTTCAGCAGCAGAGCGGATTACCGTGCTGCCGGTGCCAAGATCCTGGCTGATCATACCGAGTTTATTCTCATTCATGATGGAAAGAGATATGAAATCAGGACAAATCTCATTGCCAGATTCAACATCTACAATCTGGTCAATGCGCTGGCAATTCTTCATGAAGACGGCTATCCGCTGGAACAGCTGGTTCCTTTATGCCGCAAGCTCAATATCCCTGAGGGCTGCATGCAGAAAATCTCCGGTCCTCAGCCGTTTAACATCATTGTTGATGCCGGTCATACAGTTGACAGTTTTGAAAAGGTCTTTGAATATGCAGCATCCATAACTCCTGAAAATCACCGTATAATTACCGTTTTCGGTTTACCGGGCGGACGTGAAACCGGCAAGCGTGCAGAGTATGGAAAAGCAGCTGACAAGAAATGCTCTCTTGTTATTCTGACGGAACGGGATGCCAGAATGGAAAAGGCAGAAGACATTGCTGCTCAGATCAGTGAAGGTATCAGTGATGCCAATACGGTTTTTGTTGAAGACCGTTATACAGCAATCAGACAGGCTGTGGAACTGGCAAATGCCGGTGACATGGTACTGATACTGGGAAAAGGAAATGAAAACTTCCTGGACATAAATGGAGAAAGGGAATACTGGATGGGTGATGTCAACGCCGTCAGGAACATTCTCCAGGAACTTTATGAGGAGGAATAACATGCATAACAAATGGGGTAAATATACAGTTCTGTTTTTGATAATGACCATAATTCTTTCGCTATGCGGATGTCAGCAGAAAACTGACAGTGACAGAGTGAAAGAATTTCTTTCTGCTCAGAGCAAATATGATTATCTGAACTGTGAGATAACAGGAAAGGCCATGCACAAGATTGTAGCTGCATATCCTTTTGATGTTCATATTGTCAGCAACAGAAACTATCAGGACCTGCATATGGAATTTAACGGTCCAAAAGAAATAAACATGAATTTCTCGTTTGATTATCTGGATGGGGAACTGCACGGTCAGTTTACTGATGGATATATGCCGCTGCCTGACGATACTCTGAAAACACTTATCGCAGAAGCATATGAGAAAGGTCTGCGTTTTGAAGTGCTGGCTGATAATATGGCTTCACTGAAAAACATATCTATCGAAGAGAAGGACAGCACCAATGTTTACAGTTTTACGGTGCCTGCTTCATTATTACCGCAGTCATTATGGACAGTAATTGATTTCATGGATTATACGATCCCAGGCAGAGAGTTTGAGCAGCCGCAGGAATATCAGATGGCATTTACGGCTGACAGCAATCATAAGATCTCCAACGTAAAAATTACCGCGGAAACCAGCGGTGCGCAGTCTGGTACTGATGAATACGACCTTGATTTCATTCAGGTTGGAGGAACCATTGTGGTAAAGCATGATATTCTGGTTCCGCATAATTTCAGAAATATTCAGCTGTTTACCGGATATGATTATCAGCAGACGCAGCTGGAAGGCTGTGAGTGCGCGTTTGTCAGCGGTCCTGTAAGTGTTCAGGCTTATCTGCAACCGCGTTCCCAGCTTGACAGAATGGGCTGGAGCGGTCATCTGGAAGATTACCGGAAGCATCTGCTGGGCAGTCCGTCCATAACGGAAAGTGAGATAATTGAGTCTGATTTTCAGCATGTCGTAGCTGAATATGTTTCCAATGAAGGATATACTGCCGTATTTGGATTATATGATCATCAGAGTGATGGTTTCTATCAGGTAATGTATCTGGTTGATTCCACTCTTATTGATAAATACAGAGATGAATTCATGAAATACCTGAAAAATGTTGTCTGGTAGAAGACGTGTTCAGTGTTGCATTTTAATTTTCTCTTGTATATAATAATAACGTTGCAATATTTAAGTTGCCGGTTTCAGAAGGGAGGGTAGTTAATGCCAAAGGTAGTTCTTAAGGAAAACGAAGTGCTTGATGATGCTTTACGTCGTTTCAAAAGACAGGTAAGCCGTAATGGTACTCTTGCTGAAGCTCGCAAAAGAGAATATTATGTAAAACCAGGCGTACGTCGCAAATTAAAACAGGAAGCCGCACGCAAGGCCAGAAAGAAATAGTCAGTTAAAACTGACTTTTTTTATGCTTATTCTGTGATACAATTAAAATATGAAAATTCGAGATTTAATAAAGAATATTGATTATGAATACTTACAGGGAAACCTTGATGAGGAAGTAATGGGACTGTCCCATGATAACCGCTTTTTAAAGCCTCATGAAGGTTTCATTTGCATATCCGGGACCAGATTTGACAGTCATGATCTTATAGATGAAGTGGTAGAGAAAGGAGCTTCTCTGCTGGTCGTGGAAAAAGATGTCAAACTGCCTGAAGGCGTCTGTGCCATTAAGGTGGCCAGTTCACGAATTGCTTCTCCTCTGCTGGCGGCAGCCTTTTACGATTATCCGGCCCGCAAGATGAAAACAGTGGCCATCACAGGCAGCAAGGGCAAGACTACTGCGACTCACATGATGGCTGACATCTTCCGTAAACGGGGATTCAGATGCGGTACGATAGGAACTAACGGTGCCATCATGCCGATTGTTGAGGATGCCTATAAAAGGGTTGTTAATGCCGATCTGTACAAGCCTCTGATCTGTGAGGAAACAGAAGGTTATTACGTATATGAACTGGCTAACACCACTCCGGATGCCATGGAAATGCAGATGTATCTGGCACTGATGGTTGAAAGCGGATGTACACATGTCATAATTGAAGTTTCCAGCCAGGCTATGAAGATGCACAGAGTGGAAGGCATGGAATTTGATTACGGCATCTGGACAAATCTTGATTTCACCGATCATATCGGAGGTCTGGAACATAAGGATGAAGATGATCTGATCTGCTGCAAAGCCAACATGATAAATCAGAGCAGGATCGGTTTCCTGAATCTTGATGACAGGAGTCTGATTAGATTTGAGAGTTATCTGAAAAAACAGAATAAGCTGTATTATTACGGTGAAAACGAAAAAGCCGATTATGTTTTCAGGAATGTCGAGAAGACGTTTGACGGCTATCCGGGAATCAGATTTGACGTTGACGGACTGACTAAGGGAACAGTCAGTGTCAATCTTCCGGGTGAATTCAACGTCTACAACGCTCTGCCATGTGTAGCCATTGCTCAGATGGAAAACATCGGGTATGAGGTAATAAATGAAGCCTTAACTCATCTGCTGATCAGAGGCCGCTTTGAAATAGTGTTTGATAACGGACATTTCAAGGTCTGCGTTGACTTTGCACATAACGGCTACAGTACATTTAACCATCTGAAAGCCTTGAGAGAATACAGGCCTAAGAGAGTTGTATGTGTATTCGGAGCTGATGGCAACAGATCGCTTGACAGAAGATACGGCATGGGCGAAGCCAGTGCCAGACTGGCTGATCTGTCGATCATCACATCAGGCCATCTCAGATGGGAAACATATGAAAAAATAACGGCTGATACTCTGACTTCGTTTGATAAGGTAGAAAAGGAAGTCGGATACAGGCCAAAATACGTCCTGATCAAAAACCGTCAGGAAGCAATAACTTACGCAATTGAAAACGCCGAAGAAGGCGATATTATAACAATCATCGGGCTGGGACATGAAAGCTGGCAGGAGGAGAAAGGTGTCAAGTATCCTCACAGTGATATCGACTTTGTCAGAGAAACATGTAAGAAGCTGGGTTTGTAGAAAGGGTGTCAAATATTGGAAAAGTATCAGGTACTTGATGTCAGTGATTTTGATGTTGAAACCGTAATGGCAATCTGCGGAGAATCAGACTGCAATCTTGATTTGATAGGAAACAGCTGCGGCTGTAAGGTTTATCTGGAAGGAGATTACATTCTGACTTCAGATGAACATACTGTAGACAGGATCAGAAAGATCATAACGGATATGGCCTCTGTATTCCAGAACAAGGGTGAACTGGAATATCAGGATGTCACAAATCTGGTTGTGAATGAATCGGATTCTTCTTTTTACAGGGAAGCTGTCATAACAGGTTACGGTTCAAAGAAATTCTATCTGCGTACCCGCGGACAGAAACGGCTGTACGATGCCTTCAGAACTCATGACATTACACTGGTTACAGGTCCGGCCGGAACGGGAAAGACTTTCCTGGCTGTCATATACGCTGTTGATTTATTAAGAAAAGGTAAGGTCAGAAAAATAATAGTTACCAGACCGGTCGTTGAAGCCGGTGAATCTCTTGGCTTTCTGCCTGGTGATCTGAAGGAAAAAGTTGACCCTTATCTGCGTCCTATATATGATTCTTTCGATACTCTTTTCGGAACAGGGGCTGTTGAAAGGCTGCTGGAAAAGGGTGTAATTGAAATTGCACCGCTGGCATACATGAGAGGACGTACCCTTAATGATGCCGTAGTTATTCTTGACGAAGCGCAGAATACGACTGCCATGCAGATCAAAATGTTCCTGACCAGACTTGGTTTCAATTCCAAGATGATCATTACCGGTGACATAACACAGATAGACCTGCCTAACAGCAAGCAGTCAGGGCTTAAGAAAGCAATTGAGATCGTAAAGGACATTGAGGAAATTGCCGTTGTGGAAATGCACAAGAATGACGTTGTAAGACATCCGGTCGTTCAGAAAATCATAGAAGCTTACGAAAAAAAGGAATAAAGAATTAATGCCGCAATACAGTACTGGAGGTGAACCGGTATGAATTGCGGCATTTTCTGTGTCAGAAAGTATTTTGAACTTATCAGTTATGACGGCAGTGAAATCATCAGGCAGCTGCAGTCGCATGTCAGTAACAGAGGACTGTCAGTTCTGGACATTGTTGACGTGATGAACAGAAACGGTTTTGAGTGTGTGGCTTACTATGACCGAAAGGTCTGTTACGAGTTTCCTTATATAATGTATGACGCTGTTTACCATCATTATTATCTGGTGGCGGACGGTGATGACCGTTATGTATACATATATGACAGAAATCTGGGTGAAATGAGGCTTTTTCGCTGGTTTTTTCGCTTTATTTGGAGTAAATATTATGTGAGTGTCAGACGCAGTGTGATATAATATTCACACAAGGAGTTTTTTACTATGGCTTTAAATGTTTACAATCAGACTGCAGAACGTGGATACAGTAAATACAGACAGTATTTTTCCAGAATTTTCAGCAATGCCAGAAAATACGTGGACCTGAAAAGGGGAACGGTTGTAAGCGTCATATTCGTTGATGATGAACAGATCCATCAGATCAACAGAGACTACCGCAATGTTGACAGACCTACAGATGTCATCTCTTTTGCCTTGCGTGATGATGAAACTGAAGGTGATTACATTGAAGAAGAACTGGGAGACATTTTCATAAACATTGATGCAGCCAGAAGACAGGCTGAAGATTACGGACATTCCGTTAAGAGAGAAATATGTTTCCTGTTTACTCATGGTCTGCTGCATCTGTGCGGTTATGATCACATGACAAAGGAAGATGAAGCCGTAATGATAGAACTTCAGAAGAAAATACTGGATGAAGTGGTCAGCAGAAATGATTGATAAGATTATAAGAAAATTCAGATTTGCCTATCATGGCATAATACACGGAATCAAATACGATTCGAGCATACGAATTCAGTTTGCCTGTGCCATACTGGCAATACTGGTGAGTCTGATTTTCCGTTTTACAGCAGAAGAGTTCGCCATTGTACTGCTTTTCTGCGGACTGATTCTGGGACTGGAATATACCAATTCCAGCATTGAAAGGATAATGAATCTGGAGGAACCGGAAATCTCCAAGGCTGTTAAACACATCAAGGATATGGCAGCCGGAGGTGTTCTGATCGCTTCAGTCTTTGCCCTGATAGTAGGTATTATGTTTATTCTAAGACACATTACGGGAGGATGAATAAATGGAAAACAAGGAAATACTTGAACTGGCCTTCAAAGCTATGGACAATGCGTATGCACCATACTCCAATTTCCATGTTGGAGCATGTGTAGCCCTAAAGGATGGCAGTTACTTCTTAGGAGGCAATATAGAAAATGCTTCTTATGGAGCTACCAACTGCGGTGAAAGAAGCGCAGTGTTTGCAGCTTACTCAAATGGTTACCGCAAGGATGATATCGAAAAACTGGCTATCGTATGCGATGGTCACAGAATTGCTGCACCATGCGGAATCTGCCGTCAGGTTTTAAGTGAACTTCTGAATCCTGATACTCCTATAGTGCTTTCAGACGGCAATCAGGTTCTGGAAACAAACATGAAAGAACTGCTTCCACTGCAGTTCGGTCCAGAGGATCTCAATAGATGAGTTTCAAAGCTGGGTTTGTAGCCCTGATAGGAAAACCGAATACCGGGAAAAGCACGCTGCTTAATGCACTATTATCTCAGAAAGTCGCCATTACAACACCGAAGCCGCAGACAACCAGAGATAATATCAGAGGAATTCTGACTCTGGATGATGCTCAGATAATCTTCATAGATACACCTGGTATTCATAAGTCAAAAGGCCGTTTAAATGCCACCATGGTAAAACGTGCCTATGATGCTGTTTCTGATGTTGATGTCATTCTGCTGCTTGTTGATGTCAGCAAGCCATGGAACAAAGGCGATGAGATAATCTTTGAAAGCATCAAAGACATAAAGAAACCAAAATTCCTGGTTATCAATAAGGTTGACAAGGTTACCAAACAGGAACTGCTGGAATATCTCAGTAATCTTAATCAGGATGATTTTGATGAGATCATACCGCTTTCGGCTCTTAAAAGCCGCAACATTACCGAACTGGTGGAGACCATTAAGAAATATCTGCCGGAAGACGTACAGTATTATCCAAGCGACATGATCAGCGACTATCCTGAGAGTTTCATGTTTTCGGAAATTGTCAGGGAGAAGATAATGATGGCTACGGATGAGGAAGTGCCTCATTCCATTGCCGTGCAGACGGAAGAAATAACCAGAAAGCCTAACGTTGTTTATGTGCGTGTTGCTATCGTGGTTGAGAAATCTTCACAGAAAGCCATAATCATCGGTCGTAACGGATCAATGATCAAGAAGATATCTACAGCTGCCCGTGAAGAACTTGAGGAAAGACTGAATTCCAAGGTTTTCCTTGAAACCTTTGTCAGAGTTGAACCTGACTGGCGTAACAGACCGTCACAGCTGCAGGAATTCGGTTATTGGGACAGTGTAAAAGATGAGTGATATTCTAACCGGCTACGTAATAAAAACAAATGATGTAAAGGATAATGATGTCATATTATCCGTTTATACCAGAGATTACGGCATTGTTTCTCTTTACGCCCGCGGCATAAAGAAAAGCACCAGCAAAAACGCCTATGCCTGTCAGCTGTTTGACTACAGTGAATTTCTGATTGAGATGAATCAGATGAAATCAATGCAGCTTCTCAAGTCAGCTACCTTGAAAAAGGAGTTTCTGGGAATAAGATCAGATTATGACAGACTGGCACTGGCCTCAGTAGTCATAGAACTGGCCGGGTATCTGGAAGAAGATAACATATTTGATCTTCTTGATACGACACTTAAGCTGCTGGACAGCCATAAGGAACCGTTTACGGTGTTTGAACTGTTCGTGGTCAGATATCTTGATCTGCTGGGACTTTCGCCGGAAGTGGACGGCTGTGTGCTGTGCGGTGATACCAGAAATATAGAAACCATTTCAGTTTCTGACGGAGGATTCGTGTGCAGAAACTGCAACAGGCAGCTGCATCTTAAGCCTAGAGATGCAGGCTTCCTGAAAAACTTCAGAATTATTAACAAAGCATCATTTGAGGTGCTTGATAAAATAGAAGGCTTAGGCCTTAATGAGTATCGGCTGTCTGCCTTACTGATGGAGTTCCTGATGACACACAGCGGACTTACTGTAAGAAGCTGGCGCAGTGTATCCGGCAGTCAGTGATACGGGAGGGGGATTATGAAAGAATTTACTTTTGAACAGATCGTTACACATCTTAAGACATCAGGATATGTTTTCCAGGGTTCTGAAATCTACGGTGGTTTATCAAATACCTGGGATTTCGGTCCTTTGGGAGCCAATCTTAAGAAGAATATAAAACTGGCCTGGTGGAAGAAATTCATCCAGGAAGATCTTAACAACGTAGGAATACAGTCAGCTATTCTGATGAATCCGGAAGTGTGGGTGGCTACCGGCCATCTGGCTAACTTTTCAGATCCATTAATTGACTGCAAGCACTGCAAGACCAGATACCGTGCCGACCAGCTTATTGAACAGGTCACTAACGGAACTGTCAATGTTGAGTCAATGAAAGAAGACGACATGGTCAGATATATCAGAGAGAACAATATTGCCTGTCCTAAGTGCGGAGCACATGATTTCACTGATATCAGAAAGTTCAATCTGATGTTCAAGACATTCCAGGGTGTTGTTGAAGACGCTACAAACGCAGTTTACCTGCGTCCTGAAACAGCCCAGGGCATGTTCGTAAACTTCAAGAACGTTCAGAGAACCATGCGTAAGAAACTGCCATTCGGTATTGGTCAGATTGGCAAGAGTTTCCGTAATGAGATCACACCTGGTAACTTCATTTTCCGTACCAGAGAATTTGAGCAGATGGAAATGGAATTCTTCTGCAAGCCTGGTGATGATGATTACTGGTACCCATACTGGCGCAAGTTCTGCATGGACTGGCTGCTGAATCTGGGATTACGTGAAGAAAAGCTGAGATTAAGAGAACATACCCCTCAGGAACTGGCATTCTATTCCAAGGGAACAGCTGACATTGAATACAACTTCCCGACAATTTCATGGGGCGAATTATGGGGAATCGCAGATAGAACCGATTACGACCTCAAGCGTCACATGGATCATTCCAAGCAGGATCTGCAGTATCTGGATCCATATACCAATGAAAAGTATGTTCCATACTGCGTTGAACCGGCAGTCGGCGTTGAAAGATTATTCCTGGCCTTTGTCTGTGACGCTTATGACGAAGAGACACTGACCAGAGCAGACGGCAAGCAGGATACCAGAATCGTAATGCATCTGCATCCGGCTCTGGCCCCAATCAAGGCTGCTGTGCTGCCATTAACAAAGAATGAAACCGAAAAAGCCAGAGAAGTATATGCTCAGGTAGTCAAATACTTTGATGCCACATACGATGAATCAGGCAATATCGGTAAGAGATACCGCCGTCAGGATGCGATCGGCACACCATTCTGCATCACCATCGACTCAGATACTGAAAACGATGGCTGTGTAACGGTAAGATACCGTGACTCAATGGCTCAGGAAAGAGTGGCAATTGCTGATCTGCATGACTTTATTGCAGAGAAAATTGAATTTTAGGAGACTAAATGGCACTTATACCCGATCAGGTAATTGAAGACATAAAGAAAAAAGCCAGAATTGAAGACATAATAAGCCATTACATTGATGTTCAGCAGAAAGGGCGCAATTATGTGGCCATATGTCCTTTTCATGACGACCATGATCCGTCACTGCAGATATCAAGTGATAAACAGCTTTTCAAGTGTTTTGTCTGCGGAACAGGCGGAGATGTCTTCAGTTTTGTTTCACACTATGAAAAGATCGGGTATGCCGAAGCAGTCAGAAAAGTTGCTTCACTCATAAAATATGATTATGATTTCGGCACTTTTGATAAGAGAGACTATTTCGTAGAGACTCCTGAACACAAGGCTCTTAAGGAAGCTGTACTGTACTGCCGCAACGCACTGAACAGTCAGGAAGGGCTTAAGGTAAAGGAATATCTTAAAAAGAGAAATATCAGTCAGAATATCATCGACCGCTTTGAAATGGGCTACAATCCTTCCAATGATGCTCTGTTCCGTTATCTGACACAGAAAGGTCATCGGGAGAAGGATATAATATCGGCTGACCTGGCCAGACTTACGGTCAGAGGAATCATGGATGTTTTCCGTGACAGACTGATGATACCAATTCACGACAGTGACGGACATCCGATCGGTTTTACAGCCCGTTCCATTGATCCTAACGCTGACCGCAAATACATTAACAGCAAGGATTCACCGCTTTTCCGTAAGGGAAACATCATCTTCAACTACCATCGTGCCAAGGATGCCATCAAGGCGCGGAAATATGCGATCATGGCTGAAGGCCCGATGGATGTCATGGCTTTTAACAAAGCGGGAATCGAAAATGCCGTATGTACATTGGGTACAGCCTGTACCAGAGATCAGCTGGGACTGCTTAAGAAACTGACAAATCAGCTGCTGCTGGCTTATGACGGTGATGATGCCGGACAGAATGCCATATTCAAAGCCGGAAAACTGGCAGCCAGCCTGGGCTTTACGGTCAAGGTCATTAACAACAAGACTCAGGATGACCCGGATGAAATAGTCAACAAATATGGGGCTGATGCCCTGAAGAAAATGATCAGGGAATCCTATACCTGGATCGAATTCATATTCGTGTATCAGGAAAGGAAACATGATCTGAATAATTACTCTTCCAAGAAGGAATATGTATCAGCCGTCATGGAAGAAATCAATGAGGTTCAGGATGCCTTCGACAAGCAGAATTACATCAGTCAGCTGGAACAGAAAACCGGTCTGAAGGTTGAATCTCTGATCAGAAATACACCGGCTAAAGTGATACAGCAGCAGCCTGCTCTGGAAAAAAAGAAGGCAACGAAAGTGAACTTCTCCGGAGTCAGAATAGCCGAATGGACCATCATAAACGGCATGCTGTATTCACGTGAAAGATGCCGGGAATACAAAAATGAACTTAACAGGCTCTGCCATGATACGGAAAACGAGCTTGCAGGTATGATCGTCAATTACTATATCGACCATGAAACGCTTGATGAGGATGCTTTCTATGCCTCATTGCCGGAAAACTGCCGAAAGGTTATTGACGACATCAAAAAATACGATATTATCAACAAGGAAGCCAATGATGAGGTTTTCAGCGATGCCATCCAGGAAGTATATCTGTATTTCAGAAAGATTGAAACAGACAAGGAAATAGCCATACTGGAGCAGCAGAAAGCCCTGATGAGCGACCCGTTGGTACAGGCCGAGATCTCCCAGCGCATAAGAGATCTCAGGAACCAACTGAAGAAGAAGGAGGAGAAGTAATGGCAGCAAAATACAACTTTGAAACTGTAAAAGAGTTATTTAAGACAATGCATCGGGAAGGACAGATGATTGACGAAGATACGCTGTCAGCTGAACTTGACAAATACAGTCTGAATACCAATCAGATCAATCAGGTAAAGGAGTTTCTGGAAACTCTGGAACTGACAGACGAAGAACTTGATTCCATAATCAACTGGTACAGCAACCAGGGACCGACTGAACTTGACGAAAAGGAAGTGCCTGAACTGGATGATGCTGATATTGATCTTGATGACAGTCTGGAATTCGACGAAGAGATCGATGAGGAAATTGACAGCATCACTGCCGTTGACAGCGACATCGATCTGCAGGATCTGCAGGCTAATTATGCCGACAGTCTTTCAGACAGAGTATCTGACCCGGTCAAGATGTATCTGAAAGAAATAGGACAGGTACCGCTGCTGAAGGCTGATGAGGAAAGAGAAATAGCCAAACTGGCCAGAGAAGGCGATGATGAGATCAACCGGAAGATTGCTGCTCTGAAGAAATCAAAGGAAGATCATTCAGAGGAGATAGCTGAACTCGAAGCCCGTAACGAGGAAATAATAAAGAGAGCCAAGGACAAGCTCATTACAGCAAACCTGAGACTTGTAGTATCACTGGCTAAAAAATATACAAACAGAGGGCTGCTTTTCCTTGACCTTATTCAGGAAGGCAACGTCGGACTGGTTAAGGCTGTTGACAAGTTTGACTACGAAAAGGGATTTAAATTCTCCACATATGCTACATGGTGGATCAGACAGGCTATCACAAGAGCCATTGCTGACCAGGCCAGAACGATCCGTATTCCGGTTCACATGGTTGAAACCATTAATAAGATGACCAAGGTACAGCGTCAGCTCGTTCAGGAACTTGGACGTGAGCCGACCGCCGAAGAGATCTCAGATGTAATGGGCAGAGACCAGTTCCCGCCTGAGAAGATCAGAGAGATTCAGAAGATCGCTCTGGAACCTGTCTCATTTGAAAAGCCTATCGGTGAAGAAGATGACAGCCAGGTTGGTGACTTCATTGAGGACAAGGACAGCGATTCACCGGATGTCTTCGCTTCCAAACAGCTTCTTAAGGATGAAATCAATAATGTTCTCCAGCTTCTGACAGAACGTGAAAGCAAGGTCCTGCAGTTAAGATTCGGCCTTATTGACGGCAAGAACCGCACTCTTGAAGAGGTAGGCAAGGAGTTCAATGTTACTAGAGAACGTATCAGACAGATCGAAGCCAAGGCTTTGAGAAAGCTGAAACATCCTACCAAGAGCAAGAGATTAAAGGATTTCATTGATAAGGTATAGAAAGTGTACTTCTGTACACTTTTTGTAAAGGTATCAGTATGATAAGCAAGAGAATCAAAACTCTGGCAGCATTGATTGAAAGTAATGAACGGGTCCTTGATGTGGGATGCGATCATGCTTTCCTGGCTGTCTGGCTTAAGAAAAACGGCCACAGCGGGCCAATTGCATGTACCGAATTGAGAGAAGGGCCGCGTCAGAATGCGCTCAGGAACCTGCAGGAAAACGGCATAGAGGACGTAGAAGTATGGCTGACATATGGAGTCGAAAACGTTGAATTCGATGCTGATGTAGTAGTCATGGCCGGCATGGGTTTTACTACCGTCACAAAGATCATAAACGGACGTCCTGAATACTTTGAAGGAAAGCGTATGATCATTCAGATCAATACGGAAGTAGATAAAATGCGCAGATGGCTTATGTCAAACGGCTTTAGGATCGATGATGAAGTGATGATCAGGGATTATAAATACTATGAGATCCTGACTGTCAGCCCAGGTCAGATGGAGCTGGATGAACAGCAGATAAAATTCGGACCGTGCCTGCTGCAGCAGAAAGGCGATGTGTTTACTGAATGTTATGAAAAACGCATTGCCAAGCTGGAACTGATCAGGGAATCACTGCCTGAAAGTCATCCGGATATTCAGAGAATTCAGGAACAGATCGAAGAAATAAAAAAGGTTCTGAACTAAACGTTCAGAGCCTTTTCTGTATTCTTGTAATCGGTCTTGGCAACTTTTTTCAGTTCCTCGACTGAGTATTTTTCTGTAAATGATCTGATGAATTCGTCAACCTGACTGCCGGCGCCTTTAGGGAAGGTCATGCCGTATTTCAGACTCATTTTTTCCATTTCCTTCAGAAAGGCATAACGGGAAATCAGGGCTCCGCAGGCCACGGCGACATAACTGTTTTCCGCTTTTGTCTCGAAGGTAATATTGCGGACTATTTCTTTTTCTCCGGTCAGATATTTGTAATAAAGAGACTGGGAACAGAACTGATCGATAACGGTGAGCTCAGGCAGCCTGTATCCTTTTTTCTGCAGATTAACATAAGCTTTGTTATGCATCAGAGCTTTTATTCTGTTAAGGTTTATTGAACTGTGGATCTCGTTGTATTTCTCATTATTGAGGATCAGAAGACTGTGGGGAACTTTCTTCATCAGTTCCTCTCCCATCCGTAAGACAGCAGTATCAGTCAGCTGCTTGGAGTCGATCAGATTAAGGTGTCTGACAGAACTGTAGATTTTACTGTCAAGGTAACAGGCACATACACAGACCGGTCCAAAATAATCTCCCGTACCTACTTCATCGCTTCCGGCCTGCGGCATAATGGTCTTTCTGGCAGGATCAGGAGCTGTTCTGACTTCTTCCTGCCGTTCAACTGCTTCCAGACCGAAAAAAGAGGCCGCATAGATGCGGGCATTTTCACCCTGGAACATTACCTTGCCGCTTTCATAAATGATTATTATACAGGAATCGTATTTGATGACATCAGTTGAATAGGGGACAGGTTCAGAAAAATACTCCCTGTCAAAGGAAGACCTGATCCTGCTGATGTCTGCTTCACTAGCCTTAAATACGTAATTCATATTCATATCTTAGCATATTATAAGGTTTATTCGCAATTTCGGTCAGATATGCTATAATACTATGGTTAAAAAGTTAGGAGTGAAAAAATGACAATACCTGAAAATGTCATACCTTTAATAAATCTTGCCATGATAGCACGGGTTATCATAGCTGCCATCTCAGGCTACAAGAAAGGATTCATATGGGAAATTCTGTCCATTCTGGGCGTTCTGGTATCCATTCTGATTGCCTGGATCGTAGCTCCGGGTCTGGCAGATGTGATCTACATTTTCCCGAAAAACTATGCACCTTTCAAGGGTACCAGTGTCGGTGAGATCCTGTATGGCCGTCTGAACTATATCGTATGGTTCATCATAATAGTGATACTGCTGCTGATACTGCTTAACATCATCAAGCCTCTGTTTAAAGCCATAACTGAATTACCGGTTTTAAAGCAGATAAACGGCTCATTAGGTGCAGTCTTTTCAGTCGTTAAGATCCGGATCATGTTTGTAGTCATTCTGTATGTGCTGCATTCAGCAGTCATATCAAACGGCAAGGATATCATTGACAAATCATTTTTCAGATATGTGGAAATGGCCAGCCATAAGACCATGGCAGTTGTTTCCAATTCATTCTCTGAAAACATAGCCATTCAGAAAATGATCTCCGATCCTCTGTCACTGACAGAAGAAGATCTTCAGAACATAACCCTGTGGCTCAAAAAGTCAAAGCTTTCAAGCGACCAGATCAGAGAATTCCTGGTTAAATACGGCATTGATCCGAATAAGGTTAATGAACTCATAAATAAAATCGGCAAATCAGATGAGTGATAAATACAGCGGATTACAGTTTTCAGAAGTTAAACGGCAGATGATAAAATTCTGCAGTTTTTCTCTTGGCCAGCAGATAATTCAGAATGCGGAACCTATGTTCTACAGACTTCCAGTCATTACCGAACTTAACAGAGTAAAACAGGCTCTGGAATGTACGGTCAAATACGGAAGCATGCCTTTTGGCGGCGTAAGAGATATTTCATATTCGGTATCACTGGCATTACGTGACTCTACATTGACTGCTGCCGATCTGCTGACAGTAGCCGATCACAGCTACGCTGTTAAGGCCATTAAGGCATATATAAAGAACTGTCAGAATGAAACTGATGCCTTAAGAGAACTGACTGATACTCTGGAAACACTGGAAAAATGCGCTGATGAAATAACAAGATGCATCTCACGTTCAGGTGAGATAAACGACAACGCTTCTGCTGAACTGGCACGTATACGCCGTCAGAAGATCAGAACACAGGCCAGCATTTCAGGAAAACTGGCAGAGTTTATCAGCCGCAACGGTCAGTATCTTCAGGAAGACATCGTTGCCCAGCGTAACGGACGCAGTGTGGTCCTGATCAAGAATTCATATAAGAATTCCGTCAATGGACTGCAGTATGGGACCAGTGCTTCAGGTGCTGCTACATACATTGAACCTGCGGTTATAGTAACTCTCAACAATGAATTACAGCTTCTGCAGGAGGCAGAAAACAGGGAAATACAGCGTATTCTGTTCAATCTTTCCCAGCTGGTCAAAAAAGACGGCTCACAGTATCTGGCCAACAACGAAACTTTAGGTATGCTGGACAGCATATTTGCCAAAGCCCAATGGGCCAGGGAAAAAGATGCCATTGTGGCTGAAACCAGCAGCAACATGAACCTTATTATTGAAAAGGGACGCCATCCACTGATTGATCCTGAAAAGGTCGTAGCCAACAGCTATCACATCATTGATCCTATCAGAACCATTCTTATTACCGGTCCTAATACCGGCGGTAAAACTGTTTCATTAAAGCTGATAGGACTTTTTACCGTCATGCACTTAAGCGGAATGCCTCTGCCTTGCCGCGAAGCTTCCATTCCGCTGTACGATAATATTTTCTATGACATTGGTGACAATCAGTCCATTCAGGACGATCTGTCAACTTTTTCAGCACATATAAAGAAACTGGCCTGGATCTGCCGCAAGGCAACCAACAGAAGCCTGGTTATCGTTGACGAACTGGGAAGCGGAACTGATCCTGTTGAAGGTCAGGCTCTGGCCAGTGCCGTTCTGGAATATTTCCGCCGCAATCAGATATATACGGTTGCCACTACGCATTTTGCCAAACTGAAGGCTTATGGTCAGCAGTATGATGACATACTGATGGCTTCCGTAGAATTTGACCAGCAGAATCTTAAACCGACATACCGCTATCTCGAGAATACAGTAGGGCAGTCAAATGCCATTGAGATAGCCAGAAGATATGGTTTTAGCGAAGATATCCTTCAGGATGCCTATGAGTTCAAGCTGGCACAGCAGGCTCCGGAAGATATTGTAATGGAGAATCTGCAGAAGCAGCTGGAAACAGTAAACCAGGAACGTGAATATCTTGAGCAGCAGATCGACCAGCTGCAGAAGGACAGGGATGACTTTGAAAACGAAAAGGATAAATTCGCCCGCAGCCGTCAGGATGAATTTGACAAGGCTAAGGAAAAAGCTGCCGAGATCGTTGAAAAAGCCCGTCAGGAAGCTGAGGAGATCATCGAGGAACTTAAACAGCAGAAGAACTATGACCTCAACAAGGTCGCTACCATAAAACATCAGTTAAGTGAACTGGCCCGGGAAGAAGAGGATGCCTTTGATGATCCGGACCGTAATTTCAAAGTCGGTGATTATGTCAGGATAACTCTGACCAACCAGCATGGTGAAATAATCTCAATAGACAGAAAAGGTGCCACTGTTCTGTGTAACGGAATAAGAATAAAATCATCACTTAACAATCTGGTTAAGACCAACAGACCGAAACCTAAGGCTGAAGCCGTAGTCAGAAACAAAGCTGCCAGAAGCGTCAGTTTCAAGGTTGAGTTAAATCTGATTGGTATGACTGTTGAAGAGGCCATGCCGCAGCTTGACAAGTTCCTGGACAGCGCTCTGCTGGCCAAGGCGCCTTTTGTCAGAGTTGTTCATGGCATGGGTACCGGTGCCTTGCGCAAAGCAGTATGGGACCGTCTTAAGAAGTGCAGTTTTGTCAGCAAGTATGAATTTGCACCGTCAAATCAGGGCGGTTCAGGTGCCACGATCGTGACTCTGAAGGAGTAAAAGTATGCTCAAGAACAAACTGTTAACCCTTCCAATGTCACCGGGCTGCTACCTTATGAAAAACAAATACGGGGAAGTCATATACGTCGGCAAGGCCAAGAAACTGAAAAACAGAGTCAGCCAGTATTTTGTCGGCAGCCACGACAACAAGACCACGAAAATGGTCAGTAATGTTGCGGATTTTGACTACATCGTAGCCGGCAGTGAAAAGGAAGCTTTCATACTGGAATACAATCTGATAAAGCAGTACAGGCCTCGCTACAACATCATGTTCATGGATGATGCATCCTATCCATACATCCGTCTGACCAGCGAGGATTATCCTACCCTTAAGGTAGTCAGAGATGCCAAGAGAATGAAAAACGCCTTGTATTTCGGTCCTTATCCGAATGCGGGATATGCGTATGAACTTGTTAATCTGATACATGAACTTTATCCGTTAAGAAGATGCCGTACAATGCCAGACAAAGTCTGTCTGTATTATCATCTGGGACTGTGTTTGGGCCCATGTGAGTTCGATATTGACAAGGAAGTGTACCGTCAGATAACGGATGGCATCATAAAGTTCATTAAAGGCGATACAGCCGAAATGGAAAGCAAACTGCTGCGGGACCGCGACAGATTTGCCGAGGAACTCAAGTTTGAGGAAGCCGGACGCTGCCAGAGACTTCTGGAAGCCATCAAACACGTGACTTCCGATTCACAGGTTCAGAATGAAAAGGACCGCCGTGACGAGGATATCTTCGGTTATTATGTTGACAAGGGCTTTATCTCCATAGTCGGCCTTCTTTACAGAGGAGGCAAGCTGCTGCACAGACATCTGTTCTTTAAACCTCTTTATGATGATCCTGAAGAAGCTTTCACATCTTATCTGATGCAGTATTATCAGAGCAATCCGGAACCTAAAATCCTGATGGTTCCGAAAGGACTTGATACGGAATCACTGTCTGAAGTTCTCAGCTGCAAGATTCACCAGCCTGAAAGAGGCCGGAAAAGAAAACAGGTTGAACTGGCGACGGAAAATGCCCGTATCAACCTCGAACAGAAATTTGATATAGCCAATAAGGAAATAACGGACAGGGAAGAAATAGTAAGCGAACTGTCAGCTTTGACCGGCAGTCCGGCACACCGTATCGAGCTGTACGATAACTCGCATATTTCAGGAGAATATGCCGTAGGAGCCATGGTCGTCTATGTTGACGGTGCCCCGTCAAAAAAGGATTACCGTCTCTACAGAGTGCATAACCGCAATAATGACTATGCCAATATGCAGGAAGTCCTCTATCGCCGCTTTTTCAGAGCAATTAAGGAAAGAACCGTTCTGCCTGACATGATCATCGTCGATGGCGGGGAACCGCAGATCAGAGCTGCCAAGGAAATCACCGACAGCCTGCATCTGGACAGCGTGAAAATTTTCGGCCTTGTTAAGAATGATAAACACCAGACAGCTTCTCTGATGAATGCTGATCTGGAACTGATTGAAATTGACCGTGAATCGAAACTGTTTTTTGAACTTACCAAGATGCAGGATGAAGTACACCGCTTTGCAATCAGTTTCCATAAGAAGGTCAGAAGCAAGGAAATGACACATTCGCAGCTGGATGACATTCCGGGCATCGGTCCAAAGCGCAAGAAGAAGCTGTTAAGGGAATTCGGTACACTTAAGAGAATAGAAGAAGCCAGTCTGGAAGACCTGGAAAAGGTTGTAGGTGCAAAGCAGGCAGGCATTATAAAGGAATATTTTAAATAAACAATATTTGTGTTATAATATTAAGTAAGTTTTTATCCATGGAAAGGATGGTTTGATATGGCTGTAAAAGAAAGAAAATTTGTAAAGGCAAGCGAAGTTAATGAAGCTAAGGTTGAAGTAGTTCCTAGAACAAAGGAAGAAAGAAAGCAGAAGGCAACCGGCAAGAGAATTGCCGCATTTGTATTCTGGATCCTGGCACTGGCCTGTGAAATAGCCTTCATCTTGACTCTGAACAAGACACTGTACATTGAAAAGAACATGCTGTACTGGCAGCTGGGATTCATCATTGTTGATGCTATCCTCGTTATCGTCGGTGCCCAGTTCTGGAAAAAGGCTAATGACGTTGATCCGGCCAGCAGTGAGAACGGCCTGAAATTCTTCTTGTGGAATCAGATGGGTCTGATCGCCGCTGCAGTATGTCTGGCACCGTTGGTAATCCTGCTGATCACCAATAAGGATCTCGACAAAAAGACCAAGAATATCCTTATTCCTGTTGCCGCAGCTGCCTTAGTCATTGCCGGTTTATTCTCCTGGGACTGGAACCCAATGAGTGAAGAGGAAATGACTCATACTATTGCTGAACATTCAGCTGATACTGTATACTACACAAGATTCGGAAAATCATATCACCTGGATCCGGACTGTCAGGCTCTCAAGAATTCTTCAATAGTCTTTGAAGGCAACATTCAGGATGCTCTGGATGCTGGCAGACATGATCCTTGCGATTTCTGTGTACCACAGTAAAGAGATCATCAGATTTAAAAGATAGTCCTGCAGTTATCATGCAGGACTTTTTATATTGAAAAAAGATTTCTATTTTATTATATTATAGCCATGAAAATAGTAGTTATGAGTGATTCACATGGCAGAAATGCCAAAGTAGATAAAGTACTGATGCAGGAAAAAGATGCTGATATGTTCCTGCATTGCGGCGATCTTTGTACTGACAGCCGCAATTATCCTGATCTATTTACAGTCAGAGGAAACTGCGACTGGGATTATGACATGCCTAATTACAGAGTGGTGGACTGTGGGAAAATCCATATTCTGATGGTTCACGGTGACGGACTATGGGACTTCAAGAGGGAACTCTCCGACTTTGCCAGAAGCAAGCACTGTCAGATCAGCGTGTTCGGTCATACGCATCGTTTTTATGATAAAACTTTTAATGGAGTCAGACTGCTGAATCCAGGCTCTCTGGCTTACAACAGAGATGAAAATGAACCCGGCTATCTCATTATAAATATTGATGAGCAGGGTCTTTATACTGTAGAGAAAAAAGTGTTATAATACTACCGTTGTTTTTTCAGGAAGGTGAAATTATGGGCAAACAGAAGATTATAAATATTGCAGTAATAGCTCACGTAGACGCCGGCAAATCAACTCTGGTTGATGCTTTTCTGAACCAGTCCGGTGTTTTTAAACCTAATGAAGAAGTAGGCGAACTGATAATGGATTCCAATGATCTTGAAAGAGAAAGAGGAATCACAATATATTCAAAGAACTGCGCTGTATTCTATAAGGATTATAAAATAAATATCGTTGATACTCCGGGGCACGCAGATTTCTCAAGTGAGGTCGAACGTATCATTCAGACCGTTGATACAGTCATTCTGCTGGTTGACTCATCTGAAGGGCCAATGCCGCAGACCAGATTTGTATTGCAGAAGTCACTGGAACTCGGTTTAAGACCAATCGTATTAATAAATAAGATAGATAAAAAAGATGCTCGCATCGATGAAGTAATCGATCTTGTATATGAACTGTTCTTTGACCTTAACGCCAATGACGAACAGATCAATTTCCCTGTTCTTTACGGCATCGCCAAGGAAGGCATCGTCAAAAAGAATCTTGATGATCCTGATGAAGGAATCAAGCCTCTGTTTGAAACTATCCTTAATTATGCACAGCCATTCGGCGATCTCGATGATGAACCTCTGCAGATGCAGATCTCAAATCTGGCCTATGATGAATACATTGGCAGATTGGGCATAGGCAGAGTATTCAGAGGTACATTAAGAACTGGAGAGCAGGTCGTTCTCAGTAAAAACGACGGTAAGCAGCAGAAGTGTACGATTACCAAGCTGTTTGTATATGACGGCATCAAGCGTAAGCCGGTAACGGAAGCCAGAAGTGGTGACATCGCGATCATTGCCGGTATTCCTGACATTTCCATCGGTGAGACCATCTGTGAAGCTGAACATGTTGATCCATTACCGCCGATTCACATTGATGAACCGACACTGTCAATGAACTTCATGGTCAATACTTCACCGTTTGCCGGACGTGTAGGTAAATATGTTACCAGCCGTAACCTCAAGGAAAGACTGGAAAGAGAACTGGAAGTCAATGTAGGCTTAAGAGTTGAACCTACTGACACTACTGATACCTTTAAGGTTTCAGGACGCGGTGAACTGGGTCTGACCATTCTGATCGAAAACATGAGAAGAGAAGGGTATGAACTGGCCATCAGCAAGCCTCAGGTAATCTACAAGACTGTCAACGGCAAGAGATACGAGCCTGTTGAAAGAGTCATCTGTGAAGTACCGCAGCAGTATGAAGGTTCAGTCATTTCCAGACTTAATCAGCGTAATGGTGAAATGGTGAACATTACTCAGAGAAACAATTACTCCAATGTTGAATTCCTGGTATCAACCAGAGGTCTGATCGGCTTCAGAACGGAATTCATCAATATGACCAGAGGTGAAGGCATTCTGATACGTCAGTTTGAAAACTACATGCCTTACATGGGCGAAATCAATACCAGAGGCAATGGCGTAATGGTATCAAATGCCAACGGTACAGCCATGACATATTCGATCTGGAACCTGCAGGAAAGAGGCATGTTCTTCATCGGACCTCAGACAGAAGTATATGAAGGAATGATCGTTGGTGTCTGCTCCAAGGACATGGATATGGATGTCAATCCTACCAAGAACAAGAAAGCAACCGCAGTAAGATCAGAAGGACGTGACGAAGCCATGAAACTGGTACCGCCAATTCAGCTTACTCTGGAATATGCACTGGAATTCATCGATGACGATGAACTGGTAGAAGTTACACCAGATGCCATCAGACTCCGCAAGAGATATCTGACTGCTCTGGATAGAAAGAACGCTTTCCGAGAAAAGAAAAAGCTCGAGGAAAACGCATAAATGACAAGAAAACCGCAGCTGCGGTTTTTTTGGTTGTATAATTATTATGACGAGGTGAGGTTATGAGAATATCAATCGAAAGAATAAGAAGTGTCCTGTATGACATCGATCAGCAGACGGAGGTTTTTTATCTTCCTGAGCTGGACCGTTTTGTTTATAAACCTGATTATGAAGATGACATAAACATTGATGAATATGACGGTGAGATCATACCTCTGCCAACACATTATGATATCAACAATTACCGCATGATGCAGGATTTCATGGAAGAGGAGACCAGCGGTGAAATTCAGGGCTGGCTCAGAAATGCCCTTACCGGCAAAGGTGCTTTCCGCCGCTTCCGCGCCACCTGTGAGCGTTTTGGGATCACTAATGACTGGTACCGTTATGAAGCAAAGTGCTATGAGGACATAGCGGTTTACTGGTGCGAACAGAACGGTCTGGAATATTATTTTGAGGAGCAGCTCAAGCGGAAACCGCAGGAAGAGAAAGCCGAACCTGAAATACCTAAGAGTACCAAGGTCAGGATCGTAAACATCGATGAAAAGAATGCCTATGCCATTTATTACATGAACATTGAATTCCGTAAGGCCCTGGCGGCTCTGCGTAATTATGAGAGTGATGCTGATCTGGAAAGCGCTGAATCAGAGATAGGCTTCTATCTGTCAAGACGCTATCCGATCTTTGCGGCCAGCCTTAACGGTACATTTATCGGTTACGCAGTATGCAGGATCGATGATGATGTGGTCTGGCTGGAATCCATATTTGTCAAAAAGGAATACCGCAAACAGGGGATTGCCACCATGCTGCTGAAAAAATGCGAAGAAGTGGCTGCGGAGCATGGAAATGAAACGCTGTACATTTACATTAACCCTAATAATGAACAGGTCATTGGTCTGCTGAACAGGAACGGATATAATGTGCTCAATCTGATAGAAGTCAGGAAGAAATACAGTGATGAAAAGACCAGCACGGAATACAAGATCGGAGATCATTCCTATAAGTATTGATTTGTGCTGGAAGAAAAATAAAAAATAGATGCTTGAAAATGCATCTGTTTTTATATAGAATATATAGGCATACAGCAAATGCCCTCGTAGCTCAGCTGGATAGAGCATACGCCTTCTAAGCGTACGGTCGAGCGTTCGAGTCGCCCCGAGGGCGCCATTTGTTTGAAAAAAGCACTGAGGTGCTTTTTTTCTTTCCTCTGTTGGCAAAAAAACCAACGCTTCAAATTGTTAGCACTTTAAATTTGACAGTGCTAAAATGGATGATATAATGTAAAGCGAAAGGGGAGAAATCCTTGGCTAATTATTATCAGGAACTAATTGCAAGAATCAGCGAACACATCCGCAGACAGGAATACAGACAGGCTTGGGAACTGATTGAAGAGGAACTGAAGCTGCCATATGTACCGGCTGATACGTATGACAGACTCATCGAATTCCGCGATGAAATCAAAGGTTTCCTTACAAAGGATCCGGTGGCATCTTTCATGTCTGAACTGCAGGTGGAAAGTTCCCTGGCAGCCGGCGGTGAAAGAGCCTATCAGGCTGTAAGCTTTCTCAAGAAGGCTAATATCAGGGAATATCTGGATGTCATTCAGGATTACATGCTGAAGGATGACGCTGACAGAATGGTCGTTGCGATCCTGTTCGAACTGTGTCACAGACAGGGAGTAAATACCGAACTGCAGTACTGTGATAACGGTGTCTGGAAGAAGCAGAGACCTGCTGAAGCAGGAGATGTTACCGACAACCAGCGGTTTGCGGAAACAGCTGAACTGCTGGCATCCCGTTTTGAAAACAGCAACCCAAGTTTTCTGGAACTGTGCCGTCAGGTACTGGTCCAGCATGCCTATCTGAAATACCCTGAACCATTAGTTAAAAATGCTGAAATACTGACTGATCAGATAGTCAGATATGTGTTTGAAGCCATACAGGATACAGAAGGATGGCAGCGGTATCTGAGCGAATACGGGATTGACGAAAAAGCAATTGGACAGCTGTCTTTATGAGTTGCAATAAAGGAAAGAAAGTATGTATAATAATTCAGTGTATAAAAGGAGATTTTTATGAAAGCATTATATGAAACCAAAGCAAACAGTCAGGCCGAATTAAAGGTTACTGTTGATGGCGAAACCTGGAAACAGGCCCAGGAAAAGGCATTTAAGAAGATTGCCGCCAACCTTCAGATCAAAGGATTCAGAAAGGGTCATGCCCCTGCAGATCTGGTCAGAAAACGGGTCAATTCCAGAGAGATACTGATCGACGCCGTAGATGTCGTTGCTCAGGAAGCCTTCAACTATGGTCTGGAAGAATTCAAGGATATCAGACTGATTGACCGCCCAATGCTGGATGTTGAAGCTCTCGATGAAAATGCTGCAACTTTAGTATATAAATTAACAGTTTATCCTGATGTTGAATTAGGTGATTATAAGGCTGTTGAATACAAGGAAGACAAGGTTTCAGTATTAAAGAAAGACGTAGACAGAGAAATTGAAAACCTGCGCAAGCAGCATTCTGAAGAAGTCCTGAAAGAAGAAGGAACTGTCGAAAACGGTAACATTGCAGTTATCGATTTTGAAGGCTTCAAGGACGGCGTTGCCTTTGAAGGCGGCAAGGGAACTGAATATCCTCTGGAAATCGGTTCAGGCAGCTTCATTCCGGGATTTGAAGAACAGATCATTGGCATGGCTACTGAAGAAGAAAAGGACATCAATGTTACTTTCCCTGAAAACTACGGTGTAGCAGAACTGGCAGGACAGCCTGTTGTTTTCCACGTAAAGGTTGATGGAATCAAGGAAAAGGTATTACCAGAATTAAACGATGAATTCGTTGGTGAATTAAAGATCAGCGATGATGTAAAGACTGTTGATGACCTCACCAAGCATCTCAAGGAACAGATGAAGAACCAGCGTAAGGCTGAAGCAGAACAGAAGGCTACAGATGCCTTACTTGATGAACTGTGTGAAGTATGCAAGGTTGAAATTCCTGAGATCATGATCGATGATGAAACAGATCAGACATTTGCCGAATACAGATCACGTATTTTACAGCAGGGTCTGAACATGGACATGTACTACAGAATCACGGGTACAGATGAAAAGGGCTTCAAGGAACAGTTAAGACCTGAAGCTGAAAAGAAGACCAGAATCAGACTGGTTCTGGATGCTATTGCTGACGACATGAAGATCGCTCCTACAGCAGAAGAGATCAACGAAGAATACGAAGCAATGGCCAAGACATATGGCATGGAAGTAGATAAAATCAGAGAACTGGCACCTGAAAGCTACGTGACAGATGATCTGAAGATCCGTAAGGTTCTTGATACTCTGAAAAAGGAGAATAAGAAATCAGAATAATCTGCGGTTCCAGCCTTGAAAGGAGCGTAGTAAATGAGTTTATATTCAGAAATGTACAATAATGCTGACTTTCCGGTAATCGTTACCAGAGGAGTCATAATCTTCCCGGAACAGGATATTATTATCGATGTTGGAAGAAAGTTGAGTGTAAACGCTCTTAACAAAGCAAGAGAAAAATATGAGTCACTGATTTGGGTAGTTACCCAGAAAGACGTCATGGTTGAAGATCCTGACATCAGTGATATCTACAGTTTTGGTACGCTGTGTTCAATTAAGCATGTCCGTCAGGACAGCGGTATCATGAAAGTCAAATTTCATGGATTAGCCAGAGCACAGGGAAACGTGATAACCAAAAACGATGATATGTTCATGGCCAATATTACGGCCGTTGACGATATCTATGGCGATGACAAGGAAGAATCTGTTCTCGTCAAGAGAGTTCTTGAAGAGTTCGAACAGATCTCCGTTAATTTCGGTGCCGTACCGAAGGAACTGATCAATCATCTTTCCTCCGGTGTCAGCAGTGTCGTTCTGGCTGATCAGTTCGGACAGTATCTGCCAATGAGTCTGGCTGACAGACAGGAGATCCTTGAGGCTCTCGATGTCAATAACAGACTGATGCTCATTCTGCAGCAGTTTGAAGTCAGCAGAGAAATCAAGCAGGTAGAAAATGACATTAACGAAAGAGTCAAGGACAGCATTGACGAAAATCAGAAGGAATACTATCTGAGAGAAAGACTGAAAGCCATTAAGAGAGAACTCGGAGACGATCCGGGTGACGCTAATGACATTGATGCCTTAAGAGAAAGATTTGAAAACAATCCTTATCCTGAAAACGTCAAAAAGAAAGCAAAAGATGAAATCAACAGACTTGAAATGATGTCATCTGGCTCACCTGAAGCCGCCGTTATCAGAAATTATCTGGATTGGATAGAGAAGATACCTTGGTGGCAGCAGTCAGAAGACAGAGATGATATCAACGAGATCTCCAGAATTCTGGAAGAAGACCATTACGGTCTGGAAAAACCGAAGGAAAGAGTTCTTGAATACATCGCAGTCAAGAAGCTGACCAATTCACTTAATGCTCCGATTCTGTGTCTGGCAGGCCCTCCTGGAGTAGGTAAGACCTCCTTAGCCAAGAGTATTGCCAGAGCACTGGACAGAAAGTTCGTTAAGATCTCTCTGGGCGGTGTCAAGGATGAAGCTGAAGTACGCGGTCACAGAAGAACCTATCTGGGATCAATGCCGGGCAGGATCATTCAGGGTATGAAGCGTGCCGGAACGATCAATCCTGTATTCCTGATTGATGAAATCGATAAGCTCGGTTCAGACTACAAGGGCGACCCAAGCAGTGCCATGCTGGAAGTTCTTGACCCTGAACAGAACAATCAGTTCTCTGATAACTTCATTGAAGAACCATATGACCTTTCAAAGGTTCTCTTCATCGCAACAGCTAACGATTTATATTCGATTCCTGATGCCTTAAGAGACAGACTGGAGATCATTGAGATGTCTTCATATACTGAAGATGAAAAGCTCCATATCGCACTTGATCACCTTATCAAAAAGGAAATCGAGGCCAACGGACTTACTTCAGACATGTTCAAACTGAATTCTGACGAGATACTTTATATCATTCGTCATTACACCAGAGAAGCCGGTGTCAGACAGCTTGAAAGAGCTATCGGCAAACTCTGCCGTAAGACAGCACTTGCCTATACAAAAGGTGATCACGAAAGTGTAACCATTACGGTTGAACTGATCCAGAAATGGCTGGGCAAGGAACTGTTCGAATTCGGTGAAAAGGAAAAAGAAGATCAGGTTGGCGTAGCAACCGGACTGGCATACACATCATTCGGCGGAGATATTCTGCCAATTGAAGTAACTTACTTTGACGGCAAGGGCGGTCTGATCATAACCGGTCAGCTCGGCGATGTCATGAAGGAAAGCGCCACCATAGCTGTTGGCTATGTCAAGAGCAATGCCGAAAGATTCGGTATTGATCCTAAGTTCTTCGAAAGCCACGATATCCACATTCACGTTCCGGAAGGAGCAGTGCCTAAAGACGGACCAAGTGCCGGTATTACACTGACGACAGCTGTTGTCAGCGCTCTGACACAGAGAAGTGTATCAAGCTCCTTGGCCATGACCGGTGAAGTTACCTTAAGAGGTAATGTTCTGCCGATCGGCGGCTTAAGAGAAAAAACAATGGCTGCCTACCGCAGTGATATCCGCAAGATCATTCTTCCTAAGAAGAATCTGAAGGATATTGATGATATACCTGAAACCGTCAGAAAAGCCATGGAATTCGTTCCGGTAAGCACCGTTGATGAAGTGCTGAATCTGGCCTTAAACAAATAACATGAAAGAGCAGTCACTACTGCTCTTTTGTTGTGGTAAAATCGTAGTATGGAAAACAGAAAATCAGCTGCCATCAGAATAACAGGCCTATTGTCAGCCATGCATTTCATGACTGATCTTATCTGCGCCTTTGCGGTTTACAGCATGATCGCTGAAGGAAAGGCGGTCCGGGTAGTGCTGTATAATTTCTGTGCCTTTGTGCTGCAGATGCCGCTGGGACTTCTGGCAGATGCCATGAAAAGCAGGAGGCAGGAGGATAATGCCATCCTGTTTATACGGTTAAGCATACCCCTGACTTTGTCAGGATTGCTTGACTTTCCGGTATGGGTTTTCGGCCTCGGCAATGCACTGTTTCATGTTGGCGGTGGCATAATTACGATTCACCTGGACCGGCAGAACAGCTATGAGGGAAGGGGACTGGGAACATTTGTCGCTCCTGGTGCCATTGGTCTGTTCATCGGGCAGATAACGGCCGGTAACAGTCTGGCATTAAGAATTGCGATTACTGTTGTGATGACGGTTTTGTTTATCCTGTTTTACAAGGAAATCACAAAGAACAATCCTGAAAGAAAGCCTGCTGTTCTGGAAATTGATGAGGAAGCACTGAAGGCCATAATACTGACTCTGATGGTTGTAATACTCAGGTCATATGTGGGCTTTGCGGTTTCCTTTGAATGGAAACATGGAGTTCTTCTGGGCTTCATGGCAGTACTTTGCGTGGCAGGCGGTAAAACACTTGGAGGGTTTATAAAGCCGGTTCTGGGATACCGAAAAACAGTTGTGGCGACTCTGCTGTCAGCTGCATTATGTTACCTGTTGGGAAAGATGACACCGTTTGGCTTGCTGGCATTGCTTTTCTTCAATATGACAATGCCGATAACACTGTGCATGCTGGCAGAAAGGATGAAACATCTGGAAGGATTTGCCTTTGGCATACTGACTTTTGGCTTGTTTATAGGTTTTTACATAAAGTATCTGTCTCCGGCATTTTCAGGCAATTCCCTGCTGATTGGAACAGTTGGGTCATTGGTATCATTGCTGCTGCTTCTGCCTCTTACGGGCGGCAGAAAGGAGCTGTAAGATGCTTAGATTAATCATTGCACTGGCACTGACAATAGTAATTGAAAATGCTGTTCTGCTCGTTATTGGTGTAAGGGAAAAAGACGAATTTATTCTTATGACACTGATCAACATCGTCACTAATATACCGGCTAATATTCTATATCAGCTGAATTTGCAGTATAATATTATAAACAATTATATATGTATGGCAGTTCTGGAAGCTGCAGTTGTAGCTGTTGAACGGTTATACATGAAAAAATACATGAAGACGGAAATGAATCCGTTGCATACTGCCTTGATCGTCAATGCAGCATCATTTGCGGGAGGAATCATATGGAATTATTTCTTGTAAAAGTTTTGGGAGATGCACTTGCACCTGATCCAATTGATGTGGTTACAAATAACGGACCACTGGTAGCTTTGCTGGCTGTTGCTGTTGCAGCAGGAGCTTTTGCCATAAAGTTCCTGTTCAAAAAAAGGAAGTAGGGAAAAATGATAACTGATATTTTACCGGTGCTCAATGATCTGCTTGTTGATGAGCCTGTTGTTGAAAAAACTAATTTCATCGTGCCGTTGATTGCGGTAGCGGCTGTTTCAGCAATTGCCATTGGCCTGATTTTCAGAAAGAAAATACATAAGAAATAGTATCGCTGATACTGTTTTTTATTATGCTGTCATATTGATAATGGGTAAACATATTGTGTTTCAGGTAAAAGAAACAGTTGTTTTTGGAATACATATTATTTATAATTGAACTAACAACGAAGAAAAGTAGGAGTAGTGCTTAACCTGATTTTCAGAGAGCAGCTGTATGGTGAAAGGCTGTAACGGGCAGCATGAAGGTCGACTTGGAGTTGGACGTATGAAAGACAGTAGTACGTTCCGTAGCTGGCGTTAACAAACAATGAGTATAAACAAAGGTGGTACCACGTTAAAGCGTCCTTGGATGGCGCTTTTTGTTTTTTTGGGAGGAAATGAGTATGCTTGATCAGAAGTATGAACACAAAAAAGTTGAAGAGGGAGTTTACGATAACTGGATAGAAGAAGGTTATTTTACTGCTGGTGATATCAGCAAGAAACCTTACAGTATGGTTATTCCTCCTCCAAACGTTACAGGAATGCTGCATCTTGGACATGCCTGGGACTTCACCCTGATGGATATCATAACCAGATACAAGAGATTACAGGGTTATGATGTTCTTTCTCTGCCTGGAATGGACCATGCCGGCATTGCCACACAGGCCAAGGTTGATGCCAGACTGAAGTCAGAAGGCATTTCAAGATATGATATCGGCCGTGAAAAGTTCCTGGAAAGAGCCTGGGAATGGAAAGAAGAATATGCCGGACACATCCGCAAGCAGTGGGCTTCAATGGGCCTGGGCTTTGATTACAGCCGCGAGAGATTCACTCTTGATGAAGGCCTTTCAAAGGCTGTCAAAAGAGAATTTGTACAGCTGTATAATGAAGGACTGATTTACCGCGGAAAAAGAATAATCAACTGGGACCCTGTAGCACAGACTGCCTTAAGTAATATTGAAGTTATCCATAAGGATACCGAAGGTGCAATGTATACCTTCAGGTATGATGTTGTTGAAACCGGGGAGAGCCTTGAGGTTGCTACAACACGTCCTGAAACTATGTTCGGTGATGTCTGTGTTGTTGTTCATCCTGATGACCCAAGATATCAGCATCTTATCGGCAAACATGCCGTAAATCCTGCCAACCATGAACCTCTGCCAATCATAGCCGATGATTACATCGATATCGAATTCGGTACAGGTGCCATGAAGTGCACGCCTGCACACGACCCTAATGACTATAAGATCGGTGAGAAATACGGATTTGATAAGCCGGTATGCATTAACCCTGATGCCACAATGAATTCACTGGCTGGCGAATATGACGGACTCGACAGATTTGACTGCCGTGAAAAACTCGTAAAGAGAATTGAATCAGAAGGACATCTGGTAAAAATCGAAAAGATCATCCATCCGGTTGGCCATTCAGAAAGAACCGACGCAATCGTTGAGCCTTATCTTTCAGACCAGTGGTTTGTTAAGATGGAACCTTTAGCCAAGGCTGTATTGGATAAACAGAAAGACCCTGAAACCAAGATCAATTTCTATCCGGAAAGATTCGAAAGAACTTTCATCCAATGGCTGGAAAACATTGAAGACTGGTGCATTTCCCGTCAGCTGTGGTGGGGTCACAGAATTCCTGTCTGGTATCATAACGAAACAGGTGAGATCTACTGTGCTGAAGAAGCACCGGCAGACATTGAAAACTGGCATCAGGATGAAGATGTTCTTGATACCTGGTTCTCAAGCTGTCTGTGGCCTTTCTCAACATTGGGCTGGCCTGATGAAACAGATGACTACAAGCGTTATTATCCTACCAGCTGCCTGGAAACCGGATATGATATTATCTTCTTCTGGGTTGCCAGAATGGCTTTCTGCGGACGTCATTTCACCGATGACAGACCATTCAAGGATGTTCTTATCCATGGTCTGATCAGGGATGAACAGGGCCGTAAGATGAGTAAATCACTGGGTAACGGCGTTGACCCTAGAGATGTTATTGAAAAGTATGGTGCTGACAGTCTGAGATTCTTCCTGACTACCAACTCCACACCTGGACAGGACATGAGATTCATCGACTCCAAAGTTGAAGCATCATGGAACTTCATCAACAAGCTGTGGAATGCCAGCAGATTCGTTCAGATGAATCTTGGTGATTTCTCACTTGAAGATATCTGCCTGGATAATCTCAACAACATTGATGCCTGGATGCTTGATAAACTGAATAAAACCATTAAGCAGGTTGTAGGCAACATGGATAAGTATGAATTTGCTTTAGCCGGTAACGAGGTTTATGACTTCGTCTGGAACGATTTCTGCAACTGGTACATTGAACTCACAAAATCAACTCTGTCATCTGAGGATGAAAAGGTTGTAAGAGCAACCAAGAGCACGCTGCTTACAGTATTATTAGATATATTAAAATTATTACATCCTTATATACCGTTCGTTACAGAGAATATTTATGCATCTCTGCCACATGCTGAAA
The DNA here is from genome assembly GCA_017405675.1 of Erysipelotrichaceae bacterium. Next base: position 811 of record JAFRAB010000047.1, on the reverse strand, counting down.
AGGCTCTCTGCATTGAAAAATATCCTGAGATCAGAGATATTGATACCGCAGGTGTAGCTGACGTTGACAGACTGATCGATGTTATTACCGGTGTTAGAACACTGAGAACTGATTACAACATCAAACCGTCACTGCTGTTTGACATTGCCATCAGCGATGAAAACGGCAACAGTCTTGAAGTTGAACCAGAGATGAGCAAGATGTATGAAAAACTGGCTAAGGTCAGATGGGTAGAAAAGCTTGAAGGTAATCTGGTTGTCAGACCTCTGACAAGAGGCTCTCTGACAGTTGACCTGGGGCAGATCGTTGACTTTGAAGAAGAAAAGAAAAAGCTTCTTAAGGAAAAGGCCAGACTGGAAGGCGAAATAAAGAGAGGAGAGGGCATGCTGTCAAATCCTAACTTTATTTCCAAGGCTCCGGAAGCCAAGATCAAACAGGAAAAAGAAAAGCTGGAATCATACAGACAGCAGTATAATGTAGTACTTCAGCAGCTTGAAGATCTGCACTAAAACAGCAGTATAAAAGGCCTCGAAAGAGGCCTTTTAGTTACGTGAATTTAAATATGAAAAAACAAGCAAAAAAAACAAAAAAGGTGTTGCATTCGGTTTGTGGTCGTGATATATTATTAAGGCACACCGCTGAAAACGGTATGCATAGAAAAGCGCTGAAAAAGCGCGAAGTTGTTCTTTGAGAATCAGACAGAAACACACGTCAATTTAAAAGAGTGGAAACACACTCAAAGATATCGGAAGATATCGGATAACAAAAGCAAAAATAAAAAGATCTATAATATCAAACGGAGAGTTTGATC
>JAFRAB010000046.1 GCA_017405675.1 Erysipelotrichaceae bacterium | reverse complement strand
CTAACATGCCTCCCTGTCACGGAGGAGATCGCGAGTTCGATCCTCGTCTGGACCGCCATTTCCATGCAGGTGTAGTTCAATGGTAGAACGCGACCTTGCCAAGGTCGACACGGGGGTTCGATTCCCCTCACTTGCTCCATTGATATTAAAAGCTCCCAACGGAGCTTTTTTTGTTATTCAGGTTTATTTAACTAACTGCAGACTTAACGCTATAAGTATCTGACCAATATAATACAGAGACAGATTTGTTACACGCAGGGAGAATCTTGTTTTACTTCCAAATGTATTCAGTATCAGTACGATATCACTTATCAGAAACAGGATAGCCCCAGCCATATATACAGCACTGAAAGCTGACGGAGACTGAATCAGATTAGCACAGGCAACGCAGTTCATCGCCATTATAGCGCCAATGTATACTACACCAAAGATCTTAAAGGCCATTTTTGCCGTGATTCTCTTAAATATCCATACCATCAGTAAAGCCGTAAGAATCACAGATATTATCAGAACAATCATCTTATTGTTTATCAGAGGCAGTAAAGCTGCCAGATACGCTATATGTCCGCTCAGAAAGACCACAATACCCACCAGAAAGATCAGCTGCCCTTTCCGTGGAAAAACAAAGCGCAGATTCAACAGAACATCCGCTACACACCCCAGTAATAAGCCGATTATTATTGTTGTGGAAACCGCTGAAGGATTCAGTTTTCCCGAAAGGAAACCGGTTATTACAAATAAAAGTGAAGCAGTACCCTTCAGAATAACGGCAGGAACATATTTTTCCTCATGTTCACAGTAAATGAATACCGCTGCAACGATAAGTGACAGCAGACAGAGCCATATATATTTCATACTTTTTCTCCTGTATATTTGTTTTAATTATAACATATGGCTGTTCTTATTCCAGTTATGTGCAATCTGCCCTCATTTGAAACATATCGGCATAATTGTTAGAATAATCCAGAGAATAATAACGTGGTATAATTAAGTCAATAAACGGGAGAAATATCTGATGAATAAAACGCTTCTGATAATCAACAGTATTACGGGAAACGGTCGCAATAAGGTTCATACCTTTGATATTATAGATGAACTGTCAGCTGTTGACACCAGTGTAACGGTGTTTCCAATCAGTTCTGATTCCCATCTTCTGCTGAGTAATTATCTGTCTGCTGAAAGATATGACAGAATAGTCTGTGTTGGTGGTGACGGTACTCTGAACAGAGCAATAAACGAAATAATGAAGTTGGACTATAAACCGGTTTTAGGATATATCCCGGCAGGAACAACAAATGATTTTTCCAAAAATCTGGGACTTGTAACCGATATATATAAAGCGTGTAATATCATTCATGATAACAACGTCATAGACTATGACCTGGGTTGTTTTAATAACACCTACTTTTCTTATGTTGCATCTTTCGGTTCATTATCTTCCGTCAGTTACAGTACCGATCAGACTTTCAAAAACATCATGGGATATGCTGCCTACATTCTTAACGGTATTTCCCTTTTACCGGAAATGCTGTCAATGAAATGTCATTTGAAAATAGATACAGGAGAAGATTTCATCGAAGGAGATTATCTATTCGGAGCCATCTGCAATTCACTTTCAGTAGCTGGTGTCAGACTCAGCAGTCTTTCAGTGTCAGACCTTACTGACGGAGTATTTGAACTGCTTCTGGTAAAGTGTCCAGAGCATATTCAGGATGTTACCGGACTGGCGGTTTCCCTGCTTAACGGCGACCTGACTAATCAATTTATTGATTACAGAAAAATAAAAGAATGTAAAATATATGCTGATTCCAACACTGAATGGTCTCTTGACGGTGAATATGGAGGAAACCCGCCAGAAATCGACTTCAAAGTGGTTCATCAGGCTATCAGCATACTTGCTGATAAATCAGTTATAAAATAAATATCACTTTATAAACGTTCAATCACTACTACCATTAATAAAAGGAAGGCCTTTCTTACGAAATTCCTTCCTTTTTTATGAGTTGCTCTGCCAGTAAGCAGTATGTTTTAATTAATTACTTAAAATAACAGAACATTCCGTCATTTTTACCATAGTGGTTTTTCTGTAACAAACACCTTAGCGCTTGTTGTATCCTGGCTATGTAACGAGAGAGTAAACTCGCTCTCACCGTTTGCAGCTACGTCTCCTGATATTGTATCAATATCAATAATATTTCCATTATCATCGAAAATAATAGCAGCAACGGTATACTCACGTTTTTCCCCTCCTTCAGTATTTACAATCTTACCGTTTACGGTGTAGCTGCTGTAACTGATGTCTTTTATTTCGAGCGGTGCTATTTCCGTAAACTCTCCGGTATGCAGATATTCTTCGAGATACGGATCTTTTGTAAATGTTACTGTTGCAGGAGAAATATTATCAAGTGAAATTATGCCTGCTGTGATAATCTCTTCTCCAGGACTAATATGATGTAATTCCGGCCTCGTAGTATCGAGCACATTTCCTGAAGCATCCTTTGCTTCTATCAGGAATCTTGGACGGGTTACCATAATGTCGTTATTTGGGTTGTAAATGTCCATATAGTAGTATAAACGATTATTGACAAAAGCCCATTTTGAATCTTTGATTTCAAGATCTTTGACAAAACTTGCATTATCTCCCCATCTAATCCATGGCATCTTTGAATCATCCCATTCGCCACGGATGAAAACTGTTTCTGCCGTGTGATCAAATTCATTTTCTTTTATGCTGACATCGAATAACAGCTGACCTTCTTTTAGCGTGATTGTATGATCCTCATCATTCAGATATGCATTGTTTTTAGCAGGCTTTGATATCCAAGAGCCATTTTCTGCTACAGAGCCACCGTTTTCTACACTTCCCATAAATAATGGCCATATACGTGATGGATTTTCTTTATCTAATTCAAAAATACCAATATACTCATTATCAATTTTTGCAACAAGTATAAAGCCTTCAACATCATAATCAGGTGCGATCCACAAACCTTTTACATCAGTCAGCTCTGGCTCTGGTTCGGGTTGCGGTTCATTTGATGACCGACCGCATCCTGTTAAAAGCGACAGACATACTACCAGAAACATAATAATTGCAATGTGTTTCTTCATAAAATCCTCCTTAAATAGATTAAAATCCTTAAATGAAATATGAATAAATTTTATTATACCATGTATTTTATAGTTCACAAAATCTAAAGGTTAAGTATTTTATGCTTAGAGTAACTATTAGGCAATGGCAAAAACATGCTGTTTATCAAAAAAAGTGTGAAATCATCACACTTCTTTTGCTTTATTCACTATATCTTCCGCCGTAATATGATATCTCTGCCTCAGCTGATCAACTGAACCATGCTCAATATATTTGTCAGGTAAAGTTACAGCTTCAATTCTTATATTATCAAAAGCAGCACGGCATCTTTCAGCATAGCTACCGGTATAAACAACCTCTTCAGCAATAACAAACAGTGAATGTATTTCAGACATCTTCAGAATCAGTTCCCTGTCAATGTCATGCAGAAATCTGATATTTACCAAAGTAGGTTCATATCCTTCATTCCTAAGAATTTCACAGGCTTTATATGCTTCTGAAACCATAGTACCGGAAGCCATTATGCATACATCTCTGCCCTGTAATAAAATCTCATTTTCATTCAGTTTTACCATCTGACGGTAATTGTTCAGACTATCACAGACTTTTCCTCTTGGATATCTGATTACTATAGGCTTATCGTAATTAACAGCAAATTCCAGCATATCCTCAAGTTCCTGTCCGTTTTTAGGTGACATTACTGTCAGACCAGGTATGGTACTGAGGAAACCTTCATCAAATATACCCTGATGCGTTTTGCCATCATTTCCTACCAGACCCGCTCTGTCAATTGCCAGAACAACAGGAAGCTGCATCATGCAGACATCATGCAGAAGCTGATCGTATCCTCTTTGCAGGAATGTTGAATATAATGCTACGACAGGTTTCATTCCTGCTGTAGCAAGTCCGGCTGCAAATGTTATGGCATGCTCTTCCGCAATACCGACATCAAAGAAACGTTCCGGATACTGTTTTTTAAAATTATACAGCCCTGTACCAAAAGGCATCGCAGCTGTTATCGCTACTATTCTGTCATCATTTCCTGCCAGCTGGATCATCTTTTCTGAAAAGATCTCTGTATAGCTTTTCCGTGACTTTTTCCCGCTGACAACTCCTGTTTTGATATCAAACGGATCAACACCGTGGTACAAAGCAGGATGCTGCTGAGCTGGTAAATAACCCTTACCCTTCTTTGTCAGGCAGTGTATTATGACAGGTCCTTCTATTTTAGAGGCATTCACCAATGCTTCATAAACCTGTTTGATATCATGTCCGTCAATCGGTCCGATGTAAGTAAGTCCCAGATCCTCAAAATACATTCCGGAAACAACCAGTCTCTTTACGGATTCCTTGGCGGTACGGAGGCCTGAAATCATCGCTTCACCAACACCCGGAACCTTGCGTAAACCCTCAGTCACTGCTCTTTTGGCATCAAGATATCTCTTACTGGTTCTGATCTTACCCAAATAGTTTGATAAACCGCCGACATTTCTTGAAATGCTTCTTTCGTTATCGTTAAGAACAATGATCATGTTGCTTTTAAGATTCGAAGCATTGTTAAGAGCTTCCTGAGCCATGCCGCCAGTAAGTGATCCGTCCCCTATTACTGTAACTACTTTCTCATCTGTCTTCTTCAATTCTCTGGCATGAGCAAATCCCAGTGCTGCTGAAACAGCAGTTGAAGCATGACCGGCCACGAAACTGTCACAGTCACTTTCCGAAGGATCAGGGAATCCGCTTATTCCATCAAGCTGTCTTAAACTCATCATTGCATCCTTACGGCCAGTAAGGATCTTATGAACATATGACTGATGCCCAACATCAAAAACCAGTTTATCCTTAGGAAAGTCAAGAAAACGATGCAATGCGATCGTTATCTCTACGATTCCCAGATTACTGGCCAGATGTCCTCCATTTCGGCTGGTTATTACCAGCAGATATTCTCTTATTTCCTTTGCCAGCTGATCAAGCTGATCCGCAGGCAGATTTTTAATATCATTAGGACCTGATATTCTGTCTAACAACTCCATAAACTACCCCTCATTGCCGGTATGTCTTTTATTCAGAATTACCTTTTCCAATGCTTTCATCCATCTCTTCATTTTATTTTCAAACATCATTTTCTGAATGAAGTTCATTTTTTCGTTACTCATTGTCTGACTATATGAAAACTCTACACTGTCTTCACTTAACGGTGTCAATATGTAATTCATTTCATAAAAATACTGTTCCAGAGAATATGTTACATGAATTTTTCTGTCCGGTTCCGTTTTCTTGAAATGAACGGTAGCATCCTTTATTTCCTTGCCAACCTGTTTCTTGGCTTTATATTTATAACCTTTTTCAAGTTCGTCTATGGTCAGTTCCTTTCCTGTTATCTGTTTGATCTCAGCGATGGACTGTTCCAGCAGTGCAATGTAAAGCTCGTGAGCTGTTACATTAAGTGTTCCCTTATAACTAGGCAATTCGATCACCTCTATGAACATTTTAGCATAGATTATATGAAATTATCATGATTTATGGCCGCCAATCTGACGGTTGCGGTCTCTTGCGGTTGCTCCTTCCTGCATGCTTGTTCCCCTTATAACAGCATTTTTACCAAACCTGGATCTGATCTTAAGTACTGCTTCCCGGGCTCTGGCATCCTTTTCTGACTGTGCTTTATTGTCTTTTTCATTCTTTTCCATTTCTTCCGGATCAGTGAAAAGATCAAGCTGTCTGTATGAATCATCAAGCTTATCCGTCGGCAGAACCTTATTAGCACAAACAGTTATTTTTCTGACAGTCAGCTTTCTGTCAGCTATGCCGTCAAACAGTTTCAGCATGGCTTTCATCATAACTGAAGATGAAGCGGTAAACTCGTTAAGATTTATGCTTCCGCCTGCTGATTTAGGTGCAGGTCTGCCATAATAATCCAGAACTATTTCTCCATCATAGTCATCGGTAATGTTTGAAGTATCATAATTCAGGAATAATCCCAGCTGGTCAGTGACGACCTTTTTTTCTATCAGCTGCAGTGACAGACCGTCGATCATTTCGGTAACTATTATCCTGGCCTTATCATACGGATACGGTTCAGCAAGTACCTGTCCGCTGCTGAGACTGTTATTCTGCGGTACATATTCCTTTATTTCCTTGATCGTACACGGTTCCCAGCCCCAGGCATGATCTATCAGCAGTTCCGCATTTATTCCGAATTCCTTGAACAGAACAGCACTGTTTTCGATTGAAAACCTGGCTACATCTCCCATTGTGGAAAGACCGTATTTATCAAGTCGGCGGTAAATGCCGTTGCCGATACGCCAGAAATCTCTTAACGGCAGATGGTCCCACAGTTTTTCACGGTATGATATTTCATCAAGACTGGCAATTCTGACCCCATCTTCATCAGCCGGTACGTGTTTGGCTACAATGTCCATGGCGACTTTTGCCAGATACATATTTGTGCCGATACCGGCAGTTGCGGTAATACCTGTTTCCCGCAGAACATCCTTAATAATAGTCATGGCCATTTCATGCGGGGAATTATTATACTTTTTCAGATATCCGGTTATATCCATGAATACTTCATCCACGGAATAGACATGAATGTCTTCCCGTGAAATGTATTTCAGATAAATATTATAGATCCTGTCACTGTAATCCATGTAGAACTGCATACGGGGCTCAGCAACGATGAAATCAAGTTCCAGATTAGGATCAGCCTGTAAAGCCACAAAATCCCGTGATTTGCCTGTAAATCTGTGTCTGTAAGCCTGCTGTTTTCTCTGTTTGTTTATATCCTTTACTTTAGCATAAACCTCGAACAGTCTTGGCCTTCCCGGGATCCCATACATTTTCAGAGCCGGAGAAACAGCCAGACAGATAGTCTTCTGGGTACGGCTTTCATCAGCTACTACCAGATTGGTTGTCAGAGGATTCAGACCACGTTCAATACATTCTACTGAGGCGTAGAATGATTTAAGGTCAATGCATAGATATGTTCTGTTATCCGACATAAAAAGACAATCCTCTGATTGTCTTTATTATACCACTAGATTAAAATTCAAGCAAACGTGTGGCAGTGCGTCTGCTGATGTTAATGTGAATATGCAGGAGCAGTTTCCTTCGTGAAGAAATACTCCACGATCTGCTCGCGCGGTATTCCTAACAGGGAAACTGCGGAATCAATTTCGTCCTGGTCAAAAAAGGATACACCGTTCATTTTCTTTGACAAGGTGGATTCATTGATACGCATGGCTTTGGCAAAGTTTTTCTGAGAGCCAAATACTGTAATGATTCTTGATTTGAGAATTTGATAATTAAACATATAGCACCTCATTTCTACCCTGCAGTTCATTCCTGTAATTTACATAAGGAACAAAAAAGGCCTTATGAAAAACAACTGCATCCTCCATAAAGCCTCATATAACAAATGGTGCTCCGATAGGGACTCGAACCCTAGACCCACTGATTAAGAGTCAGTTGCTCTACCATCTGAGCTATCAAAGCAGCACTGTAATTGTAGCATTTACTTAACATCATTTCAAGACGTCAAGCAACTATCTATATAAAACGAACTACTTTCGCAAATAGTTCGCTGATCGTAAATGGTAGCCCGTACGGGATTCGAACCCGTGAGTGCATGCGTGAAAGGCATGTGAGTTAAACCTCTTCTCCAACGGACCATCTTAACGGCTTGTTTATTATATCAGTAACTTATCTGCTTCGTCAAGGTTATTTTGGATAATATTTTCTGTTTTTTTAATCTTAATTTATTCAGCACAAATCACACTGATATTTAAGGAAACAGATGGAAGCCGGATGAACCCGGCTTCTCTGTTAATCAATTTTAATATAACTGATTTCCTTTTTTCTGTCTTCCTTAGGAACGCTGATTTTCAGAATTCCATCAGTGAAACTTGCTTTGACATCTTCAAGGTTTACATCACCGATATACCAGCTTCTTGATACTTTTCCGGAATATCTTTCTCTGGTGACATAATTTTTTTCACCTGATTCCCTGTTCTCTTCCTTAGTACCGGTAACTGTCAGATAGCCATCATTAACGGTTATTTGAACATTATCCTTATTGTAACCTGGCATTTCAATATCTAACAGGTATTCGGTTTCAGTTTCCTTAATATCTGTCTTCATCTGTCTGATTGTCTGAGGATAGAAATCATGATTGAAGAAATCATCCCACAGTTCTCTGCCTGCATCATATTTTCTGGCTGGTCTTAAAAAGTAATTAATCATATATTTAACACTCCTTTACTTGCATATAACATTTAGCACTCTTGTTGTCCGACTGCTAATTATATTATATCCATTATTTTGGCACTGTCAAGTATAGAGTGCTAATTTTTATTTAAGAATCCAGCTTATTCCTTTAGCAAGTCTTTCTGCTGCGTCCTGGAAGTGATTTCCGGGGGTTTCCTCAAAGACGGTATCTATTCCGCATTGTGCATAAAAGTCTCTCAGACGGATCGTACAGTCCTTTACCGTGGCCATCAGGGCATTACGGCTTTTATTTTCTCTGTCACCCAACGAAAAGTAGATCTTATCAGGTTTTACGCATGGTTTCCCCTTCTCAATATAATCCACCAGTCCTGGATACCACAGAGAACCGGATACAGAAGCAACACGTCTGAATATATCTGTTTTATAGATGCTGTAAAGAGAAAACATTCCAGCCAGTGAATAACCGGCAATACTGTAATACGACACTGAATCCCTTAACTCGATCTGTATAGATGGAATTATAATATCAGTTATTTCTCTTATAAAATCATCTGCTTTACCGTTATATGGCTGATCTGATTTGAACAGTCTGTCCATATACCACGCTGAAAGATCATCATTCCAGTTAACTGTTACAATATTGATAAGGATATAATTGTCACATTCAATGTGATTCATTACTTCTTCAATACTATCATGTTCCCCTATCACTACAACCGCCGGTGCAGATGATACATTCATTTTTCTGTATATCTGTATTTCTCTGTTATTTACTATCATGCTGATACCCTCTTTATTATTGTAACAAAAAAGCCCGCATAACAACGTATACGGACTTTCTGTAACACTGAATGATTAACGCTTTGAGAACTGAGGAGCTCTTCTAGCTGCCTTCAGACCATACTTCTTACGTTCTTTAGCACGTGAGTCTCTTGTCAGGAATCCAGCTGCTTTTAATTTTGGACGATAGTCTTCAACAACCTGTAATAAGGCTCTTGCAATACCATGTCTCATAGCACCGGCCTGTCCTGCATGACCGCCGCCATAAACGTTAATGTTAACGTCATACTGGCCTAAAGTCTCAGTAACTTCCAATGGTGCTCTAACAACCATTCTTAATGTTTCTAATGGAAGATATTCATCCAATGGCTTACCATTTACGGTAATAGCACCGTTGCCCGGAGTTAAATAAACTCTTGCAACAGAACTCTTACGACGACCGGTACCCTGGTATCTAACTACTTCTTTTTTCTTAGTTGCCATTTACCTTTTCCTCCTAGTCGACATTGAGCTCTACTGGCTTCTGTGCTGCATGTGGATGTTCACTGCCCTTATAAACAAATAAGTGCTTGCGCTGTACATCACCTAACTTAGTGTGAGGTAACATACCCTGAATTGACTTCTCAACCCACTCTACAGTGTATTTTTCTTTCATGGTGCGCATTGATCTGATACGCATTCCACCTGGATACTGTGAATGATGGTAATAGTTCTTAGTGTCTAACTTGTTACCGGTTACGACGATCTTGTCGGCGTTGATTACGATAACATAATCACCACAGTCCACGTTTGGTGTGTACGTAGGTTTATGTTTGCCTCTTAAGACTGAAGCCACTACGGTTGATAAGCGTCCGAGTGTCTTTCCTGCTCCATCGACAACATACCATGTACGTTCTACTTCTTTTGGTTTAAGCATCGTTGTTTGACGCATAGTTTTTTCCTCCTTACAAATGTAGTTTCCGGGGCTACATTATAAGTGCCAATTAATATTTTATTTATATTAAACATTAAAGTCAATGAAAATTTACATTAAATAGGTTGTTTTTTTATAAGGCCTTATCATCAGTGTTTTCCAGGTATTCTGCAACCTCATTTACGACTGATTTTACACATCCGTCCGCAAACGGTGAAATAAGTCCGGCTTCCTTAACCAGGGATGTAAACGCCATTGTTCCGCCTAATGAGCACAGATGCAGATAGTCTTTCCAGCTGTCCGGATCATGTCTCTGGTTTCTGGCCCAGAACTGTAAGGCACATATCTGTGCCAGCGTATAGTCAATGTAATAGAACGGAGACTGGAAGACATGTCCCTGACGGAACCACCATGCCCCTTTTTCAAGTAATGGGGCTTCACTGTAGTCCTTATGCGGAAGATACATCTTTTCAAGTTCTCTGTAACACTGTTTTCTCTGCTCAGGAGTGTATTCCGGATGGTCATAAACTTCATGCTGGAAATGGTCAATAAGCACGCCATAAGGAAGGAATTTGACTGCTGAACTAAGATGCAGATATTTATACTTAGGTTCATCTTCTTTAAAGAAGAGATTCATCCAAGGCCAGGCATTGAATTCCATGCTCATTGAGTGTATTTCAGCGGACTCCATCGTAGGCCACTGCAGATTCTCGACAGGAATGTTTCTTGACATGTAATACTGGAAAGCGTGACCTGCTTCATGAGTCAGTACATCAACATCGCCACTTGTACCGTTAAAGTTGGCAAAAATGAACGGCACTTTATAAGCAGGAATAGATGTGCAGTAGCCGCCCATCTCCTTATCAGGCTTGGACTTCAGATCCCACAGTTCACCTTCTATCATTGTATCGATGAATTCTCCGGTCTGAGGGCTCATCTCATGATACATCTTTCTGGCAGCTTCGATCAGTTCTTCATATGAGCCTTTTGGAGTTGGATTGCCAGTCAGGAATTCCATTTTTTCATTATAATATGCAACCGTGTCATGATTCAGTCTGGCAGCCTGTCTTTCATACAGTCTGTTAGCTACCGGAACAAGATCTTCAAGGATCTGACGGCGGTAGTTAGCTACCATTTCAGGGGTATAATCAATGCGGCTCATACGGAGATAGCCAAGTTGAGTGTAACTCTCAAACCCTAACTGTTGAGCCATTTCGGTTCTTACTTTGACCATTTCATCATAAATACGGTCAAATTCAGTTTCATTATCACTGTAGAAACGCAATGCTGCTGCACTTGCTTCTTTTCTGGTTTCTTCATCAAGTGATTCCGTAAACGGAGTAATGGTTGACAGATTGTATGTTTCACCGCGGAATTCTATACGCGCTGAAGCTTTCAGGCGTCCGTATTCAGTTGATAAGCGATTCTCCTGCTGCAGAAGAGGTACTATCTTCTCATCAAATGACTTCAAAGAACATTCAATAAGCTGGAAATAGACTTCCGGTATTTCATCATACAGTTCTTCTCTGAAAGGACATTCAAACAGTATCCTGTCGATCCTGTTTTCATATACATTTATCAAAGGCCAGTGTTCATCCCAGAAATCACTTTCTGCAGCGTAGAATTCATCAGCCGTATCAATTGAGTGTCTTACTGAACATAATGTTGACATTGTACTGATCTGAGTTCCGAGTAATTCAATGTCCTTGTAAACTTTCATGAAATCAGCTTTATTATCTGCTGCTGCCAGTCTGTCTATCAGTACAGTAAATTGTTTTTCAAGTTCCCGGTAATCAGGACGCTTATATTCAAAATCCTTGAATTTCATATGTTTTCCTCCGTTTAATCAGTGTAGTTAATTCAATTCAATACTGCCATATCTGGCAGTCAGGGCAAACAGAAGGCCAGGATCATTACGTCCCCCGCCCTGGGCAAATGACGGATTACCGCCACCTCGTAAATTGTATTCCGCAGCCAGAGATTTAAATATCTCCGAGCAGTTAACACCCAGGTCTTTGCTGCGGGCAATTACCAGATGCATTTTATCATCCAGATTTGAAATGAGGAATACGAGTTTTGAAGCGTTACTGACAACCATTGTTGCCAGTTTGTTAAGTGATTTGATATCAAAGTCAAACTGTCCGAAGACAACTCTTTCATAACTGCTGATATATCTTTCCGCAACCGATTCAAGATAATACTCCTTGTATTCTTCAGTCTCAAGTTTGCTGGCACGCAGTTCCTGCTGAAGTCTGGCTATTGCACCTGTGACTCCTTCAGCCGGTACGGCAAAATCATTTGACAGTTTCCGCAGGATATCGTTATATTCGTTAATCCTTTCAAACAGCTGTTTTCCTGTCAGATAGTAGAGTTTATATCCTCTTGCAGTTTTTTCTGTTTTCAGGATCTTGATCATGCCCAGATAACGTAAAGATGGTACATGTGTGCATCCGCACATGTCATAATCAATACTGTCTATTTTGACTGTACGTAACACATCATGTTCCAGTTTGGCAGCCGGAAACTTATCCTTTACTTCTTCATACTCAGGATAAGATATCTCAATCGGTATATCCTGCAAAATGTAGTCATTGCACATGTCCTCTATTCTACTGACAGTTTCAGTACTAAGTGTCTCAAATCCCATCTCCACGTATGAATCATGACCGTCATTGTAGAAAGCAATTTTATGAACATTGAATGTTTTTTCAATCAATGCACAGATAAGATGCGAAGCACTGTGAATTTCAGCCTGTTTTCGGCGGAAGTCACGATCAACTTCCATGTGGCAGAATCCATTCCGCAGTTTTTCCGGCAGAACATGATAAAAGTGACCGTCTCTTTCGAGCAGTTCAGTCACTTCTATTCCGTTTATGGTTCCGTGATCTGAATGCTGACCGCCGCTTTCAAAATAGAAGACAGTATCTTCAAATTCATAAAGATATCTGTCTTTTTCTTCTATGCAGCTTTTTACTTCCGTATCCAGAGTCAGATCCAGATAGTTATCATAGTGTTTATTGAACATATTGATTTATTTATGGATAATGGTTCCTGTTTCACCTCTGAGAGCTTCCTTGGCTCTGTGCAGTGAAGTTATAAGTGCCTGGCCGTTTTCCGTGTTTTCAACGTAATCTATGCATGATTCTACCTTTGGAAGCATGCTTCCCGGAGCAAACTGTCCCTCTGTCCGGTACTTTCTGGCTTCTTCCACAGACATTTCAGAAAGCTCATACTGATCAGGTTTATTGAAGTTTATGCATACTCTGTCCACTGCTGTCAGAATAACTAGCATGTCGGCGTGCAGATCCAGGGCGAGTCGGGAACTTGCTCTGTCCTTGTCGATAACAGCAGCAACCCCTTCGTACCAGCCATCAGCCTTAACTACCGGAATACCGCCACCGCCAACAGTTATTACAACTGCACCATTTTTAACCAGGTTTTCGACAACTTCAAGTTCAACGATCGATACCGGTATCGGTGAAGGAACAACCCTTCTGTAACCTCTTCCGGCATCCTCAACAAATGTATAACCTGTTTCAGCAACTATTCTGTCAGCTTCTTCCCTGCTGTAGAATGAGCCGATCGGTTTGGTAGGATTCTGGAAAGCCTTATCTTCTTTAGATACCTCTACCTGTGTAACAACTGTAGCCACAGGTTTGTTTATGCCTCTTTTTTTCAGTTCTCTGCCGATTGACTGCTGCAGATGATATCCGATGTATCCCTGCGTCATGGCTCCGCATTCAGGGAAAGGCATTTCAGGAGTTCCCCCTACCTTGTTATGTGAATTTTCAAATGCCAGATTTACCATGCCGACCTGCGGTCCGTTACCGTGTCCTACGACAACATCGTAACCTTCTTCAACCAGGTCAACGATGGTACTGGCTGTTTCCTTAACTAATTCCAGCTGCTCTTTGGGAGAATTACCCAAAGCATTTCCCCCAAGTGCAATTACTAATCTTTTTCCCATATTACTTCAATGTAGCATACATAACTGCCTTAATTGTATGCATACGGTTTTCAGCTTCATCAAATACCTTTGACTGAGCTGATTCAAATACTTCATCAGATACTTCCATTTCAGGTAAGCCGAATTCTTCATAGATCTGTCTGCCTGTTGTAGTATTAAGATCATGGAATGATGGCAGGCAATGTAAGAAGATACAGTCAGGATCAGCCATGTTCATGACTTCTCTGTTAACCTGGTAAGGTGATAACAGTTTGATTCTTTCAGCCCACAGCTCCTTAGGTTCACCCATTGATACCCAGATGTCCGTATAGATGACATTGGCGCCTTTGGCTGCCTTCTTAACGTCATCAGTAAGTGTAATTGTGCAGTGATTTTCCTTGGCTATAGCCTTGCATGTCTTTACCAGTTCGGCATCAGGCATGTTCTCCTTTGGCCCGCAGGCAACAAAGTTGATACCTAACTTGGCGCATACAACCAGCAGAGAGTTGGCAACATTGTTTCTGGCATCACCGAAGAATACCCATTTCAGGCCTTTGTAATATCCAAAGTATTCATAGGCTGTCATGACATCAGCCAGCATCTGTGTTGGATGGAACTGAGTTGTCAGGCCATTCCAGACAGGAACACCTGAATACTTAGCCAGGTCTTCAACGATCTGCTGATCAAAACCACGGTATTCAATACCGTCGTACATTCTGCCCAACACTCTTGCGGTATCAGCCAGGCTTTCCTTATGGCCCATTTGTGAAGAGGCCGGATCCAGGTAGGTAACACCCATACCCAGGTCATGACCTGCTACTTCAAATGAACATCTGGTTCTTGTTGATGTTTTTTCAAACAGCAGAACAATATTCTTGCCGTCCAGATACTTATGCGGCGTATTTGACAGTTTCAGCTGCTTGAACTGTCTGGCCAGGTCTAACAGATACTGGATCTCTTCAGTTGAAAAATCTAAAAGCTTTAAAAAGCTGCGTCCTGATAAATTTCTTGGCATTTTCTTATCTCCTATTCCATTTAATCTTCACGCCATAAAGGCATACTCATACATCTCGGACCGCCTCTGCCTCTTGAAAGTTCGGCGCTAGGTATTGTTATAACCTTCAGGCCTTTTTCACGCAGAATAGCGTTGGTGATGTCATTACGTTCATAACATATGATGACACCCGGAGCTATACATAAGGTATTTGAACCATCATTCCACTGTTCTCTGGCTGCAGCGATCATATCATCACCGCCGCAGTAGATCAGTTCGACCTTTTCAACACCGGTATACTTTTCAAGGATGTGTTCCAGACTATCTTCAAGTTTTCTGATGTGCAGGTCATCAGGTTTCTTATCAGGTTCATATGACGGAGTAATCTCATATACTTCCAATGGTCCGATAATTGCCGGATGAACTGTGTATTTATCAACATCAATTCTGGTAAATACGGTATCAAGATGCATGAATGCACGTGATTCAGGTATCTTGAAAGCCAGTACAGTACGGATCTCACATTCAGGATCATTGAACATGTTCAGAGCCACTGCTTCAATGGCGTCAGGCGATGTTCTCTGAGAAATACCGATAGCCAGAACGTCTTCTGTCAGATTGAATACGTCACCGCCTTCAATGCAGGCATGGCCGTCCCTGTCATAATATCTCTTGACATATCCGGCAAAATCAGGATGATATCTGAGAATATAATCGGCATAAATCGTTTCACGGCTACGAGTTGCAAATCTCATTCTGTTTACAAAGGCACCATTGCCAACAGAGGCAAACGGGTCTCTCTGGAAATACAGATTCGGCATTGGAGCAACTACCAGGTCATCATTTGAAGCGATTCTGTCCTGTAGTGAATAGGCTTTAATGGCTTTTCCTGTATATTCTTCCATTTCCTTAAAGGTAATTCCTTCCATGGTTTTGAGTACCAGATCTTTTCCCTTAAAGCTGGAAACCATATAACTGTAGAGTTTATCCTGCCACCTTCTGGTTTTGATATCGCCTTCAGACAGCCACTGATAGATAAACGGTTCAATCAGTTTCGGATTGAGCCTCAGAACATCTGTCATGAGATCTTCCAGATAGACAACTTCAATACCATTGTCTGTCAAGGTCCCGGCAAATGCGTCATGCTCCTGCTGAGCTACCTTTAAGTATGGGATGTCATCAAAGAGGAGTTCCTGCAGCGTATCCGGAGTAATGTTCAGCAATTCTCTTCCCGGTCGGTGCAGTAATACTTTTTTCAGTGGTTTGATTTCACTGGTTACATGAATACCTCTCATTGTATAAAGTGTATCCTTTCTTTACTTATAGTCATATTTTAAAAGTCTTCTACTATATAGTAACATTGTAGGACTGTTAATATAACTGCTAAGTGTATTTTATCACTAAATCTCTTAAAACGTCTCTCCTATCTGTTCGTAAAAGCATTAAGCCTTTTAACATAAGACATTGATATGGACTGTGATCTTTTTTCACAATTGAATATATATTTTGGTTATAATATAATAGCGAAGTATCTGAAATAACACAGCTTTATGCAGTCAGAGAAATGAGGTAAGAATATGAAGGTTGAAGAAGTATTAATTACAGCGCTTAAACAGATCGTCACTGACAAATACGGAATAACTCCGGAAGACAAGATGGTCATGATTGAAATTCCTAAGGATAATTCAAACGGTGATTATTCCACTAATCTTGCCATGCGCCTAACCAAATTACTCAGAAGAAGACCTCAGGAAATTGCTGCTGAAATAAAGGAAGAAGTTTTATCACGTCTTAATGAAGTTGAAGATATCGAAATTGCCGGTCCGGGCTTTATTAACTTCTGGATAAGAAAAGATGCCATGGCCAATGTCATCAATAACATAATGGCCCAGGGCGACAATTACGGTCATACCAACACCGGAAATGGCATTAAGTACCTTGAAGAATATGTCAGTGCCAACCCTACAGGACCATTACACTGCGGACATGCCCGCGGTGCTGTCTGGGGTGACAGCTGTGTTCGTATTCTCAAAGCAGCCGGTTATGATGCAACAAGAGAATATTATATTAACGATGCCGGCGCTCAGATCCACAATCTGGGGCTGTCCCTTTATGCACGTATCAGAGAAAAGTTCGGTCTGGACTTTATCCTGCCTGAAGACGGCTATCATGGACCGGATGTAGTTGAAATCGCCAAGGAAATCGTCGCCGATTCCAAGGATTACTATCTTACTCTTCCTGAAGATGAAGCTGTTGAGAAACTGGCAGCCATCGGCAGAAACATGGAACTTGAAAGGATCAAGAAAGACTTACGGTATTATGGCTGTGAGTTTGATTCATGGATCTCTGAAAAATGGATCGTCAGTCAGGGAATGGTTGACGGTGTCGTAGCTGAAATGACTGAAAAAGGTCTGACTTATGAACTTGACGGCGCTTTATGGTTCAAGGCTACGGAATACGGTGACGAAAAAGACCGTGTCTTAAGAAAATCAAATGGTTTATATACCTATCTGACGCCTGACATTGCCAACCACAAATACAAATATGACAGAGGCTATGATGTGCTGGTAAACATCTGGGGCGCCGACCATCACGGATACATTCCACGTATGAAGGCTGCCATGAAGGCTCTTGGTTATAACTCAGACAATCTGCTTATTGACCTTTGTCAGATGGTAAGAATGGTAGAAAACGGCGTTGAAGTCAAAATGAGCAAACGTACCGGCAATGCCATTACATTACGCGAACTGATCGATGACATCGGACTCGATGCTGCAAGATATTTCTTCCTTTCAAAGGCCCTTGATTCTCATCTGGAATTTGACCTGGGACTAGCCAGAAGCCAGACTAATGACAATCCGGTGTATTATGCTCAGTATGCCTATGCACGTATCTGTTCTGTCCTGCGTCAGGCTGAAACAAAACCTCAGCAGAAAGACTCCTTCTCCCTGTTGACAACAGCCAAGGAAGTTGACCTGCTCAAGCATGTTTCCTCTTTCCCTGATGTAGTAGCAGACGCAGCTGTAAACAGAGCTCCTAATCTGATCTGTAATTATGTTCAGAAACTGGCTGCATATTTCCATTCATTCTACGGTTCCTGCAAGGTTAACGACAAGGATAATCCTGAATTATCAGCTGAACGTCTTGCTCTCGTAGAAGCAACCAGAATCACACTGAAAAACGCCTTATATCTGTTAGGCGTCAGCGCACCTGAAAAAATGGTTAAATCAGAAGCAATCGATTAATCACAAGGCTGTTAAATACAGCCTTTTTAAATACTTTTCGGTACGTTTTGAGTTACTCCATGGTACTATACTTTATCATTTGTGCTGTGATATAATTCATGAGGAGGTATTAATTACATGAAATACGAAATTTTTGGCGGCGATTTTCCAGCAGTAACAGTTTTCCTAGATCGCGGTGAAAGCATTTATACACAGGCTGGTGGTCTGGCATGGATGTCTGATCAGATCACTATGGACACCAATGTTAAAGGCGGACTTCTGGCCGGTTTCAAGAGAATGCTCTCCGGTGATTCTATCTTCATCGCAGACTATATTGCTGATACTGACAATCAGGAAATCACTCTTTCAGCCAGCTTACCTGGAACTATTCTTCCTATGACTATTGATGATGAACATCATTATATTGCTCAGAAAGGCGCATTCTTAGGTGCTACTCAGGGAGTCACTGTTGATATGGCTACAACCAATTCTTTCTGGGCTGGTTTATTTGGCGGCGAAGGTTTCTTCCTGCAGCATCTGACTGGTGATGGTGTTGTATTTGTTGAACTTGACGGCTCAATAAGAGAGATCGATCTGAAACCTGGTCAGACTATCAAGGTTGACAGCGGTAACGTTGCAATGTTTGAAGACTGTGTTCAGTATGATATTGAATCTATCAAGGGATTCAAGAACGTATTATTCGGCGGTGAAGGCCTGTTCTTAACAACACTGACAGGACCTGGTAAAGTTTGGTTACAGACGATGACTGCTAAAGACCTGGCAGGCAGACTGATCCCATTCCTCCCTAAACCGTCAACTACAACCATCAAGATGGACGACTAATCAAGTCCGATTACAAAAATACGGGACCATGTGTCCCGTTTTTATAATGTGTACTCGTACAAATAAACTTCCGTATCGCCAAGATCTTCATACCATACCGGATAACGCCCTATGCATTTAAATCCAAATTTCCTGTATAATCGGTCGGCCGGCAGATTGCTTATAAGAGCATCCAGATGTATGACTTTGAATTTGCCTTCCAATTCATTTTTAATATGATACAGAAACTCCGTTGCCAGCCCTTTTCTTCTGAAATCCTTATTAACAGCCAACAGATGCAATACGGCAATTTCATCATCATTTACTGCTGTTCTCCAGTCTGCATTCTTATAGATCTCATCTTCCCCGGCCACAACAACACAGCAACATGCCAGCACCTTGTTTTCCTCTCCAACATATATTTCCCCTTTTTCAAGATGCGAAATGATATCAGCATCAGTAGGATATACACCCTTGGTCCAGCTGGCGCCGTATTTATCGTATTTCTGCTGCTCAATTACACTGTCATATAATGCCAGCAGATTTTCCTGATCCTGTTTTGTCGCTTTTCTGAAAATCATATTTCATCCTCTATAATATCCAATTATATCCTATTTTCAAAAGAAAAAACGCCATAAGGCGTTTTAACTCAATACTCTATTTCTTTTCTTTTTCAACAACGCCATCGGCTGCGTTCTTTCTTACGCTTTCGATACCGTTCTTGCATCCTGCCTTCTGGCTGTAGCCTTCGCTGGCAAGAATGATTTCACCGTTGCGGGCTTTTAATCTGAATCTGTATTCTCCTGCCTTGTCAACATACATTTCGAATTTAGGGTTCTTTACTTTTTCATAGCCTTCAACTGTCTGGTCTTCAACTTTAGCTATCCGTGAATTCTTGATTACGCTCTTGATACCATTGCGTAAGCCTGATCTGCTGGCATAAACTTCAGAGACACCGATAACTTCGCCGTTACCTGCTACTAAATTGAATCTAGTACCGGTATTAACTTCTCTTACCACAAATTTTCCCATATTATCCTCCTGTGTAAAAGTTAATTATTCTATATTTCATTCTATAACATTTTTTTTCATTTGTCTTTATTTTTTACTCACTGCAGATCTCTGTGATCAACGGTTACCGAACTGACGTCAGGCTCTTCGAAATCATCCAGATCATCTTCATCGTAATCGGTTTCAAAAGGATGTATTCCAAACTCTCTTACCAGCTTCTGAGCAATGTTGAAATTCTTGATGATCGGATCAAAAAGCAGCAGGTCAAGATCCATCATGTAATCATAGCTTTCCTCACTGAGGAACCAGACAGTATGCTTGCTGGCATTTACGTTCATCTTGATGTCATCCTTTACATAGATCTCACCGTCATCCTCATACCCGAAAACCGGCAGATCGATCTGCGAGAGTTCGGACCAGATATCCAGATTCTCCTCATCTTCTTCTGTTTCAGGGTCAAATTCATAATGAATCGTAATCGTCAGAGCTTTAAGAACAGGATTTGAATTCTCTATTTTTATGAAATCAGGAAGCAGTTCCTTTTTGAAATCTATCTGTCTGAAATGCTTGATGAACTGATATGAGTTGTATTCGTGATTGTATACTACAGCCCCATACTTTCTTATTTCATGGTCAAATTCATTAATGAATTCACAGTTTCTGTCAGTTATATCGACGATCTGATTTAAATAGACATTTCTCATAATATATCACCGCAATTATTTTAACATACAAATTCTATTTATGTTATAATGGTTGAGCATCTGCTGTCCCCGTAGCTCACCAGGATAGAGCGACTCCCTCCTAAGGAGTAGGTAACAGGTTCGAGTCCTGCCGGGGACGCCATTTAACATTAAACCGCTCAGCTGAGCGGTTTTTCTGTTTTATTTTCCGTAGCTTACCGGCAGCATTGCTGCTCCGACAACGCCTGGTTCTTCAAGTCCGGCAATAACGAATTTGGTATCTGCCAGAGCTGCGTGAGACATTTCCTTGAAGTTCTTTATAACTCCAGGCATCAGTGATTCAGCTGACTGCATCATGCCACCACCGATAATGAAGATATCCGGGTCACACACACAGGCGATCGTAGCGAAAAGCTGACCGAGGTCCTTTGCTATATCATCAATGATCTTAACGGCATCAGGATCACCTTTATTAGCAAGATCAAATACGTTACCGGCATGTTTGATCTTATCACCAAAGACCTGACGGCCTTTTCTGGTCAGAGCTGTACCGCTGGCTTCATTTTCAATGGCACCGACATTAAGATAGTTTACCTTCTCTCTGTTACGGTCAATTATGATGTTGGCAATTTCACCGCCAAAACCATGCTTGCCTGAAACAGCCTTGCCATCAACGATCAGAACACCGCCGATACCGGTAGAAATGGTAGTATAGAATACTGTTTTAAGTCCCTTTCCGGCGCCAACAAGTGCTTCGGCCAGACCGGCAACATTGGCATCATTGTCAAGATATGTAGGAATTCCCAATTCAGCTTCCAGTTCAGCTGCCATAGGATAACCTGTAAAACCAGGAAGGTTTGTAGAAAGAACCATGGTTCTGGTTACAGCATCTACCGGTCCCGGAACACCGACACCGATACCTGAGCATTCCTGCCAGTCAGGAATCTTACGAATAAGATTCTTAAGATTTGCCATTACCTTAGCAGGTCCGTCCTGGCTGTATGATGGACCTTTTACAACTGCCAGTACTTCACCATCGGCACTGACTTTAGCTACTCTGACATTTGTTCCGCCTAAATCGATTCCAATATAAGACTTCATATTATATATCCCCTTTTTTGTTTACTAGATTATTATAACACCAAAGAAAAAACTCTTAACAGTTTTTTGCTAAGAGTCTGTTCTGTAATTACTCTAAGATTATTGCGTTGTAAATGTATCTTTCACCAGCACCCTGGTAAGAAATTGGTGCATTGACCAGCTTATGATTAATGGCCAGCATTGAGCTTCCGCCGCCATCCAGATTAGCCGCATTTATGCACGAATATCTGTCAAAAATCTCCGTCATCTGTCTGAAGTTGGCACCGCGTGAACCGTTTCCGCCACGGCCGTCAATCGTCATCAGAATAACGATGCCATCTGCTCTCTGTCCGATTGCAGTGCGAGGTTCAAGGCCACCAGGATTAGATCCCGGTCCATACTGTGTCTTGATACCGTTAACGATAAAGAACGGATAGAAGAACAGTGACCATTTAACATTATGCTTGGCAACTTCATTAATATCAGCATTCAACAGCAGTAATCTGCCGTCATAATCCATTGCGATCTGATTTTCAACTTCTCCGGTATCCTTAAATACCTGTCCATCAAGAATAATACTTCCCATGTTATATCTGGTATAGTTGCTTGTCAGATAGAATCCGCCGCCGTTGATGACAACATCGGAATTGAATCTGTCAGCAAATTCGGTAATGTATTCTCCCTGTGTCGTATTTGTTACAACCAGTCTCAGATTCTTAGGCTGATAAATAACTGTAAGCCAGCCATACATGCCATCTTCATCAATAGTAATGACTTTATATTTCTGATCAGGGTCATGTTCCAGGATCTCCCTGTCATATGCGTTGGCGTATACTCCGGTATTAGGATTATCAACGATATTGATCAGATCAGGATTGGTAGTTTCTCCGGAATACATAACTCTGTTTCTGTTTATGACTTCACCGATAGTGTTGTTGTCATAGAAAATGTAGGCCAGATATTTATGCTTGCCGGTATTGATAGCTGTCATGATATACCACTCTCTGATCGATTCTACAGGCCCGTAGACGACGTAGAAGCAGACCAGAGCAATTATATCGATTACCAGTAAAAGCTTCGTCAGCAGGCTTACTTTTCTTCTGGGCTTCTTATTAAATTCCTTTTTTTCTTCGGAAGGAAGTGTTTCATTTACAGCTGTGTTTTCAGAAGTGTTTACCATATTGTTTTCTGACATTACTCACTTACCTCCTAATTACCAGATGCAGCAATATCCACTGTATAAGGATTATCTGCAGTACCGGCTCCACCGGTTATGGCTATCTCGCCTTTCAGGGCAACTGTCGGTCTTAACTTATAGGATCTCCAGTCAAAGTCAGCATACAGATTTCCGTTTTCATCAAAGACGTAAACAGTATCTGTATTGTGTGCATCATATGATGAAAGGAAGATGCCGTTAAATCCACCATTGTACATTGTTGCGGTATTCGGTATACCTACATAACATTCAGTGCTGTAATCAAAGTTACCTTTGAAATCAAAACCGTCAGCCTGTTTAATTCCGCCGTAATACCATTTATGAACTTCCAGGAAATCTTCATATCTGTCTAAAGTCTGCAGGAAAGTACTGTTCAGATATCCGCCTGCACCAGACGAACTGTTGTATGAAGAAGCTGTACCGTATGATACGCTGACTTCCCGGCCATCACTGTTACGTACATAATCCTGTAAGATGACTTCAGCTGCGCCGTTTTCATCTATCTGAATAACACGCCACAGTTTATCACTGTAAGTAACGTATTTTCCGCCTGACAATTCTGAAACTTTGGTTGGATTCAGAATGTCACCTTTTAATACAAACGGATCTTTCTTTGTACCGGCACCTGATTCAACAAGTACATTGAAGTTAATGAATACAACCGGTCTTACTCCGATAAGCTGTGTATCATAGTCAGATACTGACAGATTTCCGTCATGATTTACATACCAGTACTGGTAATCATTTGTATTGGATGCCAGCCAGTATTCCTGACCGTTGTTAAGGAAACCCTTGGCTCCGCCTGTTGAAAGATAGTCTTCCAGGGTCAGCATCGTTATTTCAACTTCAGGAGAATTAATGGTACAGGCAATGTGATTGGCGTCATCGATCCTGTCGATACAGAAGGTTCCGCTTGCCAGGAATGCATGCGGATCTCTGAGTGATTTTTCAAAAACGCCTGTGTTTTCCGGACTTTCACTGTCTGAATTGAGCCATCTGTTTAAGGCTGACTGATCAAAGCTTTCACTTCTGTTCAGTGCTGATATGCCAACAGTTTCTTCAACTACCATCTTGACAATATCACTTTTGAGGACTCTGATAACTCTGAACAGTTTACCTGAATAGATAACATAGTTATTGTCAGGATCATCAATGTAGTAATAATCTCCGTTTTCATCCTTGAATACGCTCAGATTGCCTTCAGCCTTTTCTTTCAGCGCTGTTGCCAGTGTGGATTCAGCCGGGGCCTGAGCATCAAGTAGTCCGTCAAAATAGGCCTTGTAACTGTATGCTCTGTAAGTAAGAATACCAAGAACAACAACAATCGCTACAAGGTTAATGATCTGTAATATCTTTTCTCCTGTACTGACAGGAACTCTTTCCTTTTTTTTCTTTGCCATATAATACCTTCACAACCATCATATTTTACAATATTTAATAAGGCAATTCAATGTTTTATGGTTCAGTCCCATGACACTGAAAAAACCTTCCAGGTCTGTTACCCGGAAGGTTTCTTATTAATTCTTATTTGAATGATAAAGCTGTTTCAAGAGCAATTTCCATCATCTTGGTGAATGATGTCTGTCTTTCTTCAGCAGTTGTTGCTTCATGAGTAACCATTGAATCTGATACTGTCAAAAGGCAGGCAGCCTTCTTGCCTAAATGCTTGGCATTGTGGAATAAGGCAAATGATTCCATTTCAGCAGCTACACAGCCATATTCCATGGCTTTAGCCTTTTCATCAAGGTCTGAACAGTAGAATACGTCAGATGAGTTGATTGGTGCATAAACAACAGGATATCCTAACTTTTCAGCTGACTTAAGGATCAGTTCATTCAGTTCAGGATCAGGATACTTGCAATCGCTGGTATCGCCGTTCTGTACTCTGCCGTATGTTGACATACTGTAGGCAAACTTAGCCAGGATAATGTCATAGACATGAACCTCAGGAACCATGGATCCTGTTGATCCGATTCTGATGATGGCATCAACATCATATTCATTGAACAGCTCATATGAATAGATACCGATACTTGGCATACCCATGCCGCTACCCATTACGGATACACGGTGTCCCTTGTATGTTCCGGTAAAGCCCAGCATGCCTCTGACATGATTGAATTCAACAACATCTTCCAGATAAGTCTCAGCAACGAATTTGGCTCTGAGCGGATCGCCCGGCATTAAAACGATCTTGGCTATATCGCCCTTATTGGCGGAATTATGTGGTGTACTCATTAGATCTCCTCCTTTACACTCGTATTATATTTCCAATGATTTTCTAACTATAAACTATCATAATCTGTCCTTTGATTCAATTGATTTAGCTTCATTGATCAGTTTGGACAGCTTACTTTCCTTTTTAGGTTTTTTCTTGTCGGAAATTCTGAAGACAACCCCTTTTTCAAGGTTCTCAGCATCAATGTTATATCCATAGGCAATGCATACCTTGTTGCAGATGCTTAAGCCCAATCCGAACTTACCTTTGGTTCCTTTTTCAAAAGGCTTGAACAGTCTGGCCATTCTTTCTTCGGAAATCGGAGGTCCGTCATTGCTGATGGACATTTCATTAGGCTTAAGTGTAATGGTGATATTGCTCCGGGCATATCTTAAGGCATTGTCGATCAGATTCTCAACCACGATACGCCAGCTTTCCTCATCTCCTCTGAAAATGCTGTTTTCCAGAGTACAGTCAATGCTGACATCCGGTCTGATCATCTTGAGTGAAAGCAGAACGGTTTCAATAGTAGCCTTCATATCAGTGGTCTTATCTGTTTCCTGTTCCTGCTCCATCATGTAATCAAGTCTGTTCAGAAACAGCAGACTGTAGACCTTCTGTTCCAGTCTGTTAGCGTTGTCGATGATAACGTCAACGCTCTTTTCCAGAGTATCATACGGATAGATACCGTCTTTTATGCTTTCAGCATATGACTTGATGGTTGCAATAGGAGTTTTAAGGTCATGTGAAATGTTATGAACCATTTCTTCCTTGGTCTCTTCCTGATGCTTAAGTTCATCCTGAAGCGAAACAAGTTCTCGGGCCAGTTCCCCTATTTCATCACGACGGTTTATCTTAAGTGTGGCTGCTTCACCGCGTCTGGCTTTATTGATGTATTCACGGATCTGCTGAAACGGGGTGATTATGGTAAACGTCCAGATCATTACTGCCAAAAACACCAGCATGATGGCTACGGCTGTCGTATTGGAAACGCTGGTAGAAAGTGCACCTTCCATCTGCAGACCATAAGCTGCCGTTAATAATGATACAATCGTTCTATTATTATCTATACGTGATCCGAGATAGAAATAAGACTGATTCTGAATGACGATCACGCCTCTGATTTCCTTATCTTCGATCGTTGCATCCAGTTTCTGTACTTCACCTATGAATTCATTGTCAAAGGTTCCCTCATATACGGAAAACTGCAGCATGTCTCTGTTGAAAACGAAGTGCATTACCTGAGCATCAGCACCAACACCTCTGCCTACAGATGACTGGCTTTCAACGATACTTATGACCTTGTTCTGAGAAATAGTCAGAATGTTCATGACCTGGTTGTCAACGAAGTTATTTATGTTATTTCGCAGATAGACACTGAAAAAAATCAGCAAAGTGAAACCGAACGTAAAAAAGATTACACTAAGCTGCTGGAATAAACTTAAATCTGTAATTGCTTTGAAAAAGCGCTTCATTAATCTAACCTGTAACCAAATCCATATAAGGTATGAATGCTGAGATCAGGAAGTTTCTTTCTGAGTCTGCGCAGTGTGTCATCAACGACACGGTCAGATCCGAAGTAATCCGATCCCCATACCTTGTTGAGAATATCCTCACGGGAAAAGGCATTTCCCTTATTATGTACAAATAAAACAAGCAGTTCAAATTCCTTGGTAGTCAGTTCAATATCAGTATCAAGCTTCGGTGAGGAAACCTTTCTCTGTTTTTCATCGATCAGATAACCGTCTACTTCCAGAAGCATATCTTCACGGTATGAACGTCTCATGATATTGTTGATCCTTAAGACTACTTCCTTCATGTTGAAAGGCTTTGTTATGTAGTCATCACTGCCCTTTTCAAGTCCGATGATACGGTCAAATTCCTTATCACGGGCACTGACGAAAACAACCGGAATTTCACGGTCCTGTCTCTTGATGATTTCAAACAGGTCAAATCCGCTCTTCTCATCAAGCATGATATCAAGCATCCAGAGATGAATGTCATCGTCATAAGCATGTTTCAGAGCTTGCTCATAGGAATAATATGATCTTACCTCATATCCTTCCTTTTCCAGATAGCTCTTCATCAGCTCATTAAGATCTCTTTCATCATCAACTATGGCTATTACTTTTTTCATGTTGTACCTCTGCCTTTATTGTATATTATTTGGACAGTTTTTCCAAATACTGCTGGAACCTCTCCTCATTATCCTGATGTGAAAAGCTTCCTTCTTTTCGCCGATACATTTCAAGAAGCTCTTTCTGATATTTTTTCAGGATCCCGTCGATTTCCTCTGGGTAATTCATCTCTCTGGAATGTTCCCGGTATTCATCTTCATCAAGAAGAAGCGTTGTCCCATCCGGGAAGATCTTGTAATCAAGGTCATAGTCAATATATTTTACGGCCTTGCCATCATAAAGAACCGGAGAAGCCAGATTACAGTAATAATATGTTCCTGTCTCTCTGAGCATGGCTATGACGTTATACCATTTGTCTGTATAGAAATAACAGATAGCCGGTTCTCTTGTATACCATTTATGACCGTCATCATCCTGAACCCAGGTTTTGTTGGTAACGATAATGAACTGTTTATCGTTTGCTTCCAGAACAAAACCCCGGTCCCAGTTACGTCTGATATGACCGTCATGTTTATAACTTATGATACTGACATATGTTCCTTCTTCAGGGATCATATTCCCTCCTATTTTTTAACAATCGGTTTCAGTCTTTCGTATAACAGCGGAACAACAATGGCATCAACGAGCATTGTCGGAATAATGTATCCGGCATTGTATGAAAGTGAAGCCATGAAAGGTGATCCAAAGGCAGCGATACCGCTGTATGTGGAGCATGCCAGTCTGATCAGGCTGGTAATGATGATGCCGCTGTAGAAATACTTGATGTTCGGGAAACAGCTGCTGAAACCATAAGCTGTATATGCAATGATATAGTCAAAGAAAAGTGAAATGACACTGCCGTAGAAATTCATTGAACCGGTAATATACATTAACAGGTTACTGGCAAGACATACAACAGTGCCTTTTTTCCATCCCAGATGATAGCTGGCCAGAATCAAAGCAATTGTGCCAAGCCCCAGATGCCCGCCCTGCGGCATAGGCAGCAGATTGAATGTGTTGGTGACAAAATCAAGTGCAACGAATAATGCAGCATATAATGCCATGTAGACTATGTCTCTAGTACTGTTATTCTTCATAAAAAAACACCTCCTGTGGGGGGTCTCAAGGAACTCCCTACGCTAGTACTAACTAGATCAGGTACTAAGGGTAACTCTCAGCTTTCGCACCCCTGTCCATATTTAATTATATACTCTTATTCAAATTAATCCAACATAATCATTGTTCGTGTTATAATACTGAATATGAAAAACGAAATATATGAAAACCTTGTCCTTCAGACTGAAGGAATCGCTGCTGATCAGAAATACTCAATAACTCTGTTGTCAAATACATCTGCTCTGATAATGGACAACCTGGCTGATCTTAACTGGGTCGGCTATTATCTCTTTCTTGACGAAAAGCTTATTCTGGGTCCTTTCCAGGGCAAGGTAGCATGTGAAGTCATCGAAATGGGAAAAGGCGTCTGCGGAACTGCCGCCAGCGAAAACCGTACCGTTCTTGTCAAGAATGTTCATGAATTTCCTGGCCACATTGCCTGTGACAGCGCATCAAACTCAGAAATAGTCATTCCTCTGTACGTCAACAATAAACTGTATGGAGTATTGGACATAGACTCTCCATTACTGGAAAGATTTGATGAAACTGATCAGAAATATCTGGAAATAATCGCTCACATTATTGAAAGATCTCTGGAAAAAACATCTGTATAAACAAAAAAGGATTTGGTATCAAATCCTTTTTACATTGGATACTTTTCCTTCAGATATTCATCAGTGAAATCAACAGCTTCCTTAAAGGAGAACAGTCGGCATTCAGCATTACCTATCTTTCCCTTTTTGATATTTATCTGTTGTTCCATTTTCTGGCCGATCTCAGCAAATTCATCCGAGTTAAGAGCGTAATCCATATATCTGACCCATTTACGTTTGCCGTTTTCTTCAACAGCTGAGCCCTGCAGGAAGATGCGGCGGACATTGGAACGCGTTTCTCCCAGATGCATGCCTGTACAGTTATCATAGCCAACTCCCAGTAAAAGAATGTAAGTCGGCAGCATGTACATTACGCCAAGCGGGCTCTTGTCACCCAGAGGGAAATTCATTTCATGTTCCTTGGTTATTATTTCCGCATATTTTCCGTAAGCAGCAAAGGCACAGCAAGGATGATTTGAACGCCACACCCCTTTTCTTCTGTTGAAGTTTCTGACTACAGATCCCATCATGCGGAATTCCGTTTCATCAGGTTTATACGGCGGGGTTGTCTCTCTGACCGTTTTCCATAAACTGCGGTTAATTGGCGGGGCTATCCAGAAAGAAGGCTCCGTATTGTCAGAAGCCTGTATGGTCATTACCACCGTACCATCCGGTCCCACTGCTTCCAGTAAAGCATCAACTACAGTCTGGGCACCACCGATAACATAACCAAAAGCGTGCATTGCACAATGCACTTCAATGATCATATCTTCCTGTACGCCCAGTTTTCTGAGCTGCCTGACCAGATCATCCTTAGTCAGAACTTTCTTTAATTGCTCCATTGCTCTTCAACCACGTTGTCAATGCCGGAATGGACATCAGCGTATTATCTTCATTCTCATTGATGTTGACGACCTTACCGTTTTCAACAATATATACAGTCGGTGTCCACTGCAGCTTATATAGATAATTATAAATCAGATTCTTAACATCTTCATCTTCATAATCGTCCGCCGGGAAGTAATAAACCGTCAGCCGGTAATCATTTAAAACCTGTCCAAGAATATCCTTGAATTCCTTGCAGTTTTCGCAGTCACTGGTTCCGGCATACATGACAAAAGACTCTTTGTTATCAAACATCTCAATGATATCAGGAGCCTTTTTTTCTACGATCTTCCCTTTGGAACATCCTGTCATTACCAGCAGTAATACCAGTAATAAAATCAATCTTTTTATCTTCATTATTTCAATACCGTTACCTGTGATTCTTTTTCTACCTTTTCGTAATACTTTTTCAACATCTCTTCACTGTTTTCACTATTGACAGTGTCCAGACTTATCAAAGCGATAGCTGAATTAGCCAAAGCATATTTCAGTGATTCAAGAAAACTGCAGCCATGATGCTGCCGGTATACATATCCAGCCATGAAGGCATCCCCGGCACCGGTTGTATTTACTATCTCTACTCTGGTATTGCTGAGATGGTATGCTTCATTACCGTTACTGCCGATCAGACCATCCTTACCCATGCTGATAACGATATTCCTGCAGCCTTTTTCTATAAACCAGTCAAGAACCGGCAGATAGTCATCTACATTTTCCAGTTTCAGTCCGGAAAGGATCTCAGCTTCCAGACGGTTAGGCTTCAGCATGTCCAGTTTATCCAGATATCCTGATATCTTGACAGCTTTGGCCGTGCTGATAGGATCAACAAATATATGACAGTCAGCCATGTTGATCAGTTGTCCTATCTGTTCGACAGTCAAGTTGGTGTCCAGAACCAGAATATCATCTTTACCTAAGGACTTCAGAACTGGTTCCAGTTTACTGAT
Source organism: Erysipelotrichaceae bacterium (assembly GCA_017405675.1). The sequence goes on along the minus strand of JAFRAB010000046.1, from coordinate 18,987 downwards.
ATCCAGATGTGACAGTATTTCCATATCAGCAATAGCCACTTTCATATCTCCGTTAGGTTCTACCACTGCCAGATATAGTGAAGTTGTCTGATCATCAAAGAACTGTGAATTTTCAATGCTTATATTGCTGTTACGCATTGATTCGACCAGCTGACGGCCAAAATTATCATTGGAAAAAGCGGTAATGTAATTTACCTTGCATCCGATATTGGAAAGGTTTCTGGCAATGTTATGAGCTACTCCGCCGAAACTGTAGCTTACTTTTCCCGGATTGGAATCATAATCAACTATCTGATTAAAACTTCTTGCTGAAATATCTACATTGGCACCGCCAATAACATAAATCTTACTCATATTTTCCCATCATTCCTTCAAACTCTTTGCTGAGCTGGAAGCGAAGCCTTTCCATTTCTCTTTCCGTCATTTTTCTTTCACGCGCATTGTGTGAGTTAACAGTACCTTCATGCAGCCGGTAAACCTTGCCCTGCTGCAGATATACAATTGTAGGAGAATAAAGTATCGGTTTACCATCTTCATCCTTCTCCAGTTTTTCAAGCAGCATCTGTTCTATTTCGGTAAGGTTTTCCGTTGAACCGTTATCACCTATCTGAATGTCATAATAGTATGCTTTAAACTCATACTCTTTCAGATACTCATCAAGTACAGGACACAGTTCCCGGCACCAAGGGCATTCTTCATAACCTATATAGACAATTGTTGTTTTCTTATCGGCAAACAGCTTTCTGAAGGTTTCAATATCTGCGTAGCAAAAACTGCCGTCTTCGATTTCATACCAGCTCATGTCAGCCAGTTCACCATCCCGCTGATCATATACTATATTCTTCCGGCATCCGCCTAATACCAGCAATGCCATGATAATCATTAACAGTTTTTTCATGTCTTCATTTTATCACTATCCGTGATATTTGGAAAACTCAACGGGATTTTATATCTGAAGATAACAATTATTTAAACGTTAGAGTTCCTCTAAAGTAGTGCAAATAATAAAGACTGCAGATAAACTGCAGTCTCTTAACTTCTTTTTAACTGAAAATTAGTCTTCGTCGTCCTCGATCTTAGCTTCAGCGATAACCTTATCAGCTACCATCTGAGGAGCATAGTCATATCTGATGAATTCCTGGAGATATGAACCGTTGCCCTGAGTCATAGAACGTAACTCAGTTGCATAGTTAACCATTTCTCCCATTGGTACTTCAGCAACGATTACTGTTGTTTCATCATCGATGGCTCTGTTATCCATGATCATGCCTCTTCTCTTGGAGAAGTCACCATAAATGGTTCCGACATATTCACTAGGAATTGTAACTTCAGCCTTGATGATTGGTTCAAGTAATGCTGGTTTTGCCTTTGGCATACCGGCTTTGTAAGCCAGACGAGCAGCTGACTTGAAGGCGATTTCCTTGGAGTCAACCGGATGGAATGAACCGTCGAATAATGTAGCCTTTACATGAACTACCTTATATCCGGCCAGAACACCCTTGTTCATGGCATCTCTTAAGCCTGATTCTACAGCTGGGAAGTACTGCTTTGGTACAGCGCCGCCGACTACTGCTTCTTCGAAGACCATTTCTTCTGAATCTTCACATGGTTCGAATCTGATCCAAACGTCACCATACTGTCCGGCACCGCCTGTCTGCTTCTTATGCTTACCTTCAACTTCTACAGTTCCGCGGATAGTTTCACGGTACTGAACCTTTGGTTCTGTCAGTTCAACTTCTACTTTGTATCTGCTCTTTAACTTATTGACGATAACATCAATGTGCTGGTCACCGATACCGTATAATACCAGTTCTCTGGTTTCAGTATTGTTGACAACCTGGCATGACAGGTCTTCTTCACGGATCTTAGCTAAACCTGAAGACATCTTGTCTTCATCGTTCTTTGACTTAGGCCAGATAGCCTTTCCTAACATACCGTGAGGGAATTCGATCTTAGGCAGTTCGATTGGGTTTGCCTTTGTAGCCAGTGTTTCATTTGTTTCAGTGTACTGCAGCTTTAATAAAGCTCCGATATCACCGGCATATAACTTGTTGACCTTTTCCTGGTTCTTGCCTCTGATTACAACGATTGAACCGATCTTTTCGTTTTCGCCCTGGTTTACATTGAAAGCAGGAGTTTCAGCGCTTAAGACACCGGAAATGACCTTTACATAAGAGATCTGAGCAAATGCATCGTTAACTGTCTTGAATACGAAGGCAGCGAATGGTCCGTTCTGATCAACCTTTACATCAATCTCTTCGCCCTTGCCGTCTTTTGCCTTGTAAACAACCTTATCAGCATTTAAGGCATAATTGATGATGGCATCTAATAATGTATCTACACCTACATACTTTGTGGCACTGCCGCACAGAATTGGTGTTACAGTACCGTGACGTAAGCCGTGTCCCAGACCCTGAATGATTTCTTCATCAGTGAAAGGTTCTTCCATCAGATACTTTTCAGTTAAAGCATCATCTGTCATGGCTACTGCTTCAATTAAGATGCTGTATGCTTCTTCAACCTTGTCAGCGAGGTTAGCTGGAATGTCAGCTTCCTTGCCGTTAATGATTGCTTTCTTTGATAATACGTTAACAACGCCTGTTACCTTACCGCCTTCAATTACAGGTAATACTACTGGAACAGCCTTGCAGCGTCTTTCCAGTTCAGCAATAACCTTGTCCCAGTCAGCGTTTTCTTCATCAACTCTGGTAACAAAGAAGAATAATGGCATGTGTTTTTCCATTACTGAACGATATGCCTTCATTGTTCCTGATTCAACACCATCTTTTGCTGAAACAACGATAAGGGCATTATCGGCGACTGCCATAGCTGCAGTCTGTTCGCCTGAGAAGTCCAGATAACCCGGTGTATCGAGGAAGTTGATCTTCTGACCCTTCCATTCAACAGGTACTACGTGGGTATAAACTGACATACCACGCTTTACTTCTTCGGCATCGCTATCAATAATACTGTTTCCATCAACAGACTTACCGAAACGGTCAGTGATCTTATTATTGAAAAGGATAGATTCAAGAACTTCAGTCTTTCCTGAACCGGTGTGTCCTAAAATGACAACGTTCTTAATGTTTTTGGTTTCGTACTCTTTCATTTTCCCTCTCCTTTAACCTAACTGTTTTTCAATATCTGGATTATGATGTCTTGTAACATAATAATCATATGCTTTTCTGCCATCGTTGTCCACGATATCCTTATCTGCTCCATGCTGCAGCAGCTGTTCTATAAGAATGTCATACCCCGCATATGCCACACGCATAAGTGCGGTACAGCCCATTTTATCCTGAATGTTTACATCAGCCTTTCTGGCCAGCAGTACATCAATGGCATTGATGCTTCCAGCGCTGCAGGCTTCCATAAGAGCTGTTCTGCCTTTGTCATCCTGATCATTGACATTGGCTCCGGCCTTGATCAGTCGTCTGACGATCTGTTCATGACCCATGAAGGCTGCTCTCATCAGAGAAGTGCTGCCCTGCCGGTCCTTGGCATTAACATCTGCTCCAGCATCGATCAGCATTTCACAGATTTCCTGGTGTCCTTTCTTTGCTGCACCCATCAGTGCATTTTTGTGATTGTCGTCAAATGCATTGATATCAGCACCAGCATCCAGCAATAGCTGAGTTGCCTGCTTACGGCCTCTTCTGGCGCAGCGCATCAGAGCCGTTCTGTTTTCTTCGTTTCTTAGATTAACGTCAATGCCGTCATCAAGCATCTGTTTAATGATGTTGACGTCACCAACTGTAGCCGCATCCCAAAACTTATTTACCTTTTGATCCATGGCTTTACCTCCTTTACAGATCAAAGTATTAAAAAGGTGCTCGCAAAAAAGCACCCTATATATTTTCCGATTTCAAAGCAACCACCATCAAGGTGGCTAAATCCCCCAAAGCCTTATCAGCTTTCTTATTGTATACTTTAACGGCGTAAACAATGCCCATAATATCTCCTGCAGATTAAAAATATCTGAATTTTCCTTACACATATTTTAAACTTTTTTACCCCTTTCGCGCAACCCTTATTATTGATTATTTATATACAATACTGATACAATAAAAGTAATCAGAACAACGGAGGTATTACATAATGACTAGTCCTGTACTTGTAATTTTGGCAGCCGGTCTGGGCAGCAGATATGGCGGCTTAAAGCAGATTGATGTTGTAGGAAACAACGGTGAAAGCATCATTGATTTCTCAATGTATGATGCCATGAGAGCCGGTTTCAAGAAAGTCGTTCTTATCATCAGACCTGAACATGAAGAACTGTTTGATGTCCAGATTGCCAATAAGATCAGACCTTTCATCGACGTGGAATATGCATTCCAGAGCGTTACAGACCTTCCTGAAGGCTATGAATGTCCACAGGGTAGAACAAAACCTTGGGGCACTGTTCATGCTTTACTTTCAACCAGAGGTCATGTAGACGGACCTTTCGCCATCATCAATGCTGATGACTTCTATGGCCGCGAAGCATTTGAGATAATGTACAAGTATCTGACTGAAAAAGTTGAAGATAATCATTATTCAATGGTAGGCTATCAGCTCGCCAATACACTTACTGAAAACGGAACTGTTACCAGAGGCGTATGCGATATCAAGGATAACTATCTGACCAAGATCGTTGAAACCAAATCAATCAAGAAAGTTGAAAACGATGCTTATTCAGTAGATGACGAAGGCAACGAAACATTACTGCCACCTGGCTATGTTTCAATGAACTTCTGGGGCTTCACTCCTGCCATCTACGATGTATTTGATGCCAAGTTCAGAGAATTCCTCGACAAGAATATTGAAGTTCCTAAATCAGAATATGTAATTCCTACAGCCATCGGTGAACTTATCGATGAAGGCAAGCTAACTGTTGAAGTTCTGGGAACAGAATCTGAGTGGTTCGGCGTTACCTATCCACAGGATAAGGAAAACGTAATAAGAAAAATAGCGACCTACAAAGTTCAGGGTCACTATCCTTACGATTTATGGAAATAGCTGGTATAAACCAGCTATTTTTTTTACTTCAGTATTCTTATCTTGTCGTTATCCAGAACTACGGCACAGCTGTAGAATTCTGATAACATGTCAATCATGTAGTCAACATCCTTACTGCCGGCTGTCTCAAAGCATGAATGCATGGCCAGCTGCGGTAAACCGATATCTACTGCCATGGCAGCGATATGAATGCTGGCAATTGATGCCTGCGTGCCTCCACCTCTTAAGTCGCTTCTGTTAGCGAAATACTGATACGGGGTTTCACTTCTGGCGAACATTTCCTTCAGAACTGCTTCACTTACTGAATCAGTAACATAACTCTGGGCGGCGTGACGTTTTATTACGACGCCTTTATTCATGTAGCAGCGGTTGTCTCTGTCATACAGTTCAGGATGATTCGGATGAGCTGCATGGGCATTATCAGCGCTGACCATGAATGAGTTGGCCATGATGGCCTTTATTTCTGAATCACTGCACTTGAATGCGGCAAAGACTCTGTCAATGACATCAGACAGGAAAGTTGAAGCCATGCCCTGTCTGGTTCTGCTGCCTACTTCTTCGTTATCAAATACGGCGCAGATATTCAGTGCATTGACGCTTTCAGCCTTTTTGAATGCCTGTAATGAGGTATAGGCACAGGCCAGGTCATCAATTCTCTGAGCACTGATGAATTCCCCATTCTCACCCCAGGTAAAGCCCTTTTCACGGTTGTAGAGGAAAAGGTCAAAGCTGATGATGTCAGTAACTTCAATACCCAGTTTTTCAGCAATTCTTCTGTTCAGGTAATCCTTACCCTTCTCCATACCGATCATAGGAATGAGATCGACCTGCGGATTCCATTTGTATCCGGAATTAATATCTCTGTTCTGGTGAATGGCAACATTTGGAATCATGGCCATGTTTTCATCAAAATCTATAAGTTTTGAAGTCAGAACACCGTCTTCTCTGACGATGACTCTGCCGGCTACTGACAGCGGGCGATCAAGCCATGTTGCCAGAATGCCACCTCCATACGTTTCGACGTTCAGTCTGTTGTAGTGTTCATCAACCATGTCAGCTAACGGTTTGAGCTTGAAGGTAGGCGAATCGGAATGGGAAGCCACGATATTCAGTGACTTTACATTTTTGATTTCAGGTACCTTGAAGCCGATTATGCTGGTATCATTTCTTTTTACATAATAATTGGTATTGCTTTTAAGCTTCCAGTTTTCGTTTTCAAAGAGCTGAGTGAAGCCAGCTTCCTTCAGTTCATCTTCCAGCAGTGCTGTGGCATGGAAAACACTGTGGCATCTGTTCAGGAATTCAATCATTTTTTCTGCATTATTCATCTGTATCCCTCCTTCTGGCGATCAGCACACCGTCTCCTATTTTAAGATAGGTGCACTCGTAATCAGAATTATTCATCATGTTATCAGTAAACTGTTTCAGTTTAGAAACAAGTTTCTTAAGTCTTTTGCTTCTCATTAATTCCGGGTTGTCTATAAAACCGTGGAACCATACATCATCAATGATAAAGTATCCACCTGGATTAAGGTTCTTTTCATAGCGTTCAAACAGCCGTTGATTATGCGCTTTGGGCCCATCCAGGAAAATGACATCAAACATTTCATCCGTATCATATTCTCTGGCATTGGTACAGACGGCATCAATCCTGTCTTCCATATGGCATCTTTTGATGTTGTAAACTGCTTCCGTATAACGTTCCTCATCCTGCTCGAGAGTCAGTATTCTGAGTTCGGGATTGCAGTGTGCCATCATTATGGAACTGTAGCCGACAGCCGTTCCCACTTCCAGCAGTGTGCGAACCTTATTTTCCTGCAGAAAACGGCAGAGATAATCCATCCCCTCATCTTCCATGATAGGTACTCTGTCATCTAATGCTTTCTGTTTGATTTCCCAGATAATCTCTTCACACATCTTGTTTAAATTGTATAACAATTGAGCTGATTATGCCACAACTCACTTCTCTGTGATAGAATTAAGACATGAAAAAACTGTTTTTTATATTGGTTTGTTTGCTGCTGGCTTCCTGCAGCAGTGTACCTATTGCACCTAAGCCTGAAGACGATCCGCAACCCGATGATACAGTTACACCGGAAATCACTTTTAACATTGGCGACAAGGTCACCTATAGTGAACGAGACTGGTATATACTGTCACTCGATGATACATGCTGTACTCTGGTCAGTGCAGAAGCTGATTATTCTGACAGTATTTACTTTGACTATGATCTGATGTTCGGAATGATAAGACACTTCACTGATGACAAACTCAAATATGAAGACAGTGCCATGAAGCTGTATCTCGAAGAGGAAATCGCTCCTCAGTTGGGTGAACTGACTGAGAAAGATGGCTATGCCATCAGATTGCTGAATTTAAGTGATATACGTAAAATCGTTCCTCTGGAAAAGAGAACCGATGATAACGATCTGGAATATTATGTTCAGACCGATGACAGTGACTACAGCTGGCTTATTGGTACAAACAGCTGGTGCTGGACAATGGAAGAATGCCAGGATGATCTTCCGGATACTGTATATGGCGAAACAAAAAGCCAGCAGTATCAGCATTTCAGCTGGTACACACTGACCAATTACGGACATATTGAAGTAACCAGTGTCGGCACACGACGTGACGACTCAATTAGAATAGTTATAAATATCAGCAGAGAGCTGCTAAACAAGATCAGCCAGTGAGAAATCAATGGCTTTTTTTAACTCATCAAGCGATATCTCCACCTGGAAACCGATCTTACCGGCGCTGAAGATGATCGTATCAAAAAGGATTGCAGTCTCATCTATTGTTGTCCTGAAGAATTTCTTCATTCCGATAGGAGAACATCCACCATGTATATATCCCGTCAGGGGCAGCAGTTCCCTGCTTTTGATCATTTCAATGCTCTTCTGTCCGGTAGCCTTGGCAGCTTTTTTAAGATTAAGTTCTTTATTAACGGGTATGACAAAAACAAAATGTTCTCCGCTATTGCCAACCGTCACCAGAGTTTTGAAAACCTGCTGCGGATCCTGTCCGATCAGCTGGGCCACTTCGATACCGGAAAGAGAACCGTCACTTTCATAAGTGTGTTCACTGAACTGTACTTGCAGTGAATCAAGAAGTCTCATGACATTTGTCCTTTCCTGCTTCATCTGATCTTTACCCTCGTATAAAATATTTCATCATCTTCGTGATCGATCCATGCGCCATTATTAAGCATGGCCTTAAGCGAAGCTGTATTGTAGCGGAAGCATGACATGTAAACTGTATCTTCTTTTACTATTTCCCTGGCCTTCTCCAGAGCCAGCTTCAGGCCTTCTGTGGCATAATGTCTGTTGCGATAATTACTGACAATACCGAATCCTATATGCCCGCTGCCCTCTCGAAGGAAAACGTTAAGATAATGTCTTATTTTGAATAAGCCTACAACTTCATCATCATCCCAGAGGAAAAAGTATGACTGTGGGACATACATTGGTTTCAGATTAACGCCCTGCCCTGAATCCAGCATCATTCTGATCCCCTTATTAGCAAACTCTTCTCTGCTCATATGTAAAAAAGGGTTTTCAAAACCATTTTCCCAGGCTGGAAACGTCATCATGGCATCATACAGTTTATCACTGTCTTTTATCTCTGGTTCTTTTAAAACTAACATACTATCAAAAAAATGTAACAGAATATACGAATATCCTATCACATTTTCTCATAATTAACTAATACCTGAAATTATTACTTAATGACACTCCGATATGATATGCGATCTATCTCATAAGGCATTATGACTTCCTGACCGCTTTCACCTTCTCTGAGCTTTATTATTTCATCAACACAGCGATAGCCAATGTTATAGAAATTCTGTCTGACCGTTGGAATGGCACTGCCGACATATCCCATTAGGCGGATACCGTCAAAACCGGATATCTTTACATATATGCCAAGTTCCTTGCAGGCTTTCTTAGCTCCGATTGCCATCATGTCACTGGCACAGACAATACAGTCATACTGTTCTGCCATCTCGAGAGTCTTATTATAAGCTATGGCTTCAGAGAACTCACCGTCTATTACTGTAAGTTCAAAGTCTTTGTCTTTTTGCAGCTGTCTGATTCCTTCCAGTCTCATTTCTGAAACGTATCCATTTTTCTTACCGGCAAAATAAAGTACTCTATCCCCTTCAGCAATTACCTGATTGGCAACATCATACTGAGCTTTCTGCTGATTAATATAAATACAGGAAGTATTCTCTCTGACGATCGGAGCATCAACTACCACAAAGTTGAAGCGCGGACTTTCCAGCATGTCGAGCATCATGCGGTCATCTCGGTTTAAACCAAATACGATAACTGAATCAGCTGACAGTGAACTGAAATACGTAAAGCAGGTATCGTGCTGGAGCCGTTCTAAGGTATCATTGTAAACCGTAACAGTTTCAATGCCGAGTTCTCGGCATCTGTCCAAAGCTCCCATAAGATACAGCATGTTGATTTCGTCGATCTGCTGAAATTTGTCGTTGATGTAGATGTAGATGGCAATTTTCTTTTTGCCTTTGCTGGATAAGGTACTGGCTGCACTGTTAGGCACATAACCCAGTTCATTTACAGCCTGTATGACGTTTTTTTTCGTTTCCTCAGAAATATTGGTATACCCCTTCAGAACTTTGGATACTGTACCTGCGGACACTTTCGCTCTGGCAGCAACATCCTTAATGCTAATCAATTACGTTCACCTCTTATCACTTTCAGTCTCTGAGCAAGAGATCTGAAATTTCTTATCTTGTATTCCCAGTTAGGACTGCCTATGGTTCCAGGCAGATTTATACGGCGGTCATCAAGTGTAATGTCATTAACTGAAAGAATGACCATCTCATTTTTCAGACCAAGAGTATATTTCATGACAGCGTCATAGAATTTGTCCTTCGGATATTTCTTATGTACAACTTCTCTGATCTGCTTACGGAAAGCTCTTGACTCCTTCTTCAGCCAGCCGGTAAGAGAATCGTTATCATGGGTGCCGATATAGCACAGTTCCCTGACCTTCTCCGGTTCAAAAAATGTAAACTGCATGATCTTCATGCCCATAAGGTTGAACTTGTCTCTTAACTGGTGTACTTCCGGTCTGAGATCGCCTAAATCCTCAGCAATTATTCTGATATCCGGATATTTCTTAAACAGTGTTCTGAAGAAATCTTCACCGCAGTTTTCAATCCATTCACCGTTAACAGCCGTCTCTTCTTGTTCGCTGATTTTCCAGTAAGTATCAAATGCTCTGAAATGGTCAATTCGCAGAATATCGAATATTCTGGCATTGGCCGCTAGTCTGTCAAACCATAATCCGTAGTGATTCTTCTGCAGCAGATCCCACTTGTACAGAGGGTTTCCCCATCTCTGTCCCAGATCATTGAAATAATCAGGTGGAACACCGGCTATCCATATTGGTCTGCCGTCTGAATCCAGTTCAAAATATTCTCTATTGAAATAAACATCATCTGAGTCAATGCCTACGTAGAACGGAATATCACCTATAATGGTAAGCCCCAGATCATTGACATATTTTTTCAGCATTCTAAACTGTCTGAACAGTTCATACTGCACAAACATCTGAAAATCTATAGCCTCAGAGTTACTCTCAGTCAGTTTTTCATCACCGGTCAGAGGATAGTTTTTGTATTCGTCTGGCCAGGTATTCCAGCATGACATGCCATGCAGTTCCTTAAACGCAATAAAGACCGCGTATTTTCTTACCCACGGCTGTTTTATGAATTCACGGTATTCATCATCTGGTTTAAATCTGGAATAAGCTTCCTTAAGCATCTCGTTTTTAAGCTGCTTGGCTGCCATGTAGTCGATCGTGTCAGTCTCTTTCTTAGGATATTGTTTTCTGATGAGGCCATCCTTACGTAACAGATCCACAGAAATATACATCGGATCAATGGCCTTGCTGGAAAAACACTGATATGGAGAGTTACCGAACCCAACGGTATTTAAAGGCAGCATCTGCCACATGTCATATCCAGCCTTCCTGATCATGTCCGCAAATTTATATGCCTGCGGTCCGAAATCACCGACAAGATATGGTGATGGCAAAGAAGCTATTGGCATTAAAACTCCAGCTTTTTTCATTAAATCATCTCCATTTTATTTGTCTGTCTCTTTAATTAAATTTTAAAGGAAAACGTTATCCTTGTAAATACAGGCCTCCCCATTTCTTCAGGATATGTTGACAGTTTTTCCAGCTTTTTCACAATTATGCTGAGACAGTTAAAAGAATAAATGATGTAAAATATATTTGTAGCAATACAGGAGGAAAATATGGCTAACAGATTTGTCTTAAACGAAACTTCATACCATGGTGCCGGTGCTATTAAGGAAATAGTTACCGAATTCAAAGCACGTGGTTTCAAAAAAGCATTCCTGGCTTCAGACCCAGGATTACTGCAGTTCGGTGTAACCCGGAAAGTAACTGATTTACTGGATGAAGCTGAAATTCCTTATGTTATTTATTCAAATATTCAGCCTAACCCAACAATAGAAAATGTACAGACCGGTGTTAAGGCTTTCGCTGAATCAGGTGCAGATGTGATCATCGCTGTTGGAGGCGGTTCTGCCATGGATACATCCAAGGCAATCGGTATCATCAACACAAACCCTGAGTTTGCAGATGTACGTTCTCTGGAAGGCGTTGCCCCTACAAAGAAACCTTGCACTCCAATCTTCGCAGTACCAACTACAGCTGGTACAGCTGCTGAAGTTACGATCAACTACGTTATCACAGACGTTGAAAAAAAGAGAAAATTCGTCTGCGTTGACGTTCATGATATTCCGGTAGTAGCATTTGTCGATCCTGACATGATGTCATCAATGCCTGCCGGCTTAACAGCCGCAACCGGTATGGATGCTCTGACACATGCTATCGAAGGATATATCACAGGCGGTGCCTGGGAACTGTCAGACATGTTCCATATCACAGCCATCCGCATGATTGCCAAAAACCTAAGAGATGCTGTAAAGAATGATTCTGAAGGACGTAAGGCTATGGCTCTGGCACAGTATGTAGCCGGCATGGGCTTCTCAAACGTTGGCTTAGGTGTTGACCATTCAATGGCTCATACCTTAAGTGCATACTATAACATGCCTCATGGTAAGGCCTGCGCCACTCTGCTTCCTACCGTAATGGAATACAATGCTCCGGTTACCGGTGAAAAGTACAGAGACATCGCTGATGCCTTCGGTGTTGAAGGTGCATATATAATGCCTCTGGAAGAAGCCAGAAAAGCAGCTGTAGCAGCAGTTAAGAAACTCGGTGAAGACGTAGGTATTGAAATGTCATTAAAGAATGTTATACCTATGGAAGATGTTGATGCCCTTTCAGCTGATGCTCTAAAGGATGCCTGCACTCCTGGTAACCCTAGACCAGTTACAGTTGAAGATATCAAGGAAATGTTCCTGTCTTTGATGAAGTAATCAGAAGGCCGTGATATCACGGTCTTTTTTTATTTTCCAAAGATATATGTACTGATATAATATGGTTGAATAAGAAAAAGGAATTGATAATATGAAACTGATGACTTTTGACGTTGGCGGAACAGAAATCAAATATGCCTTAATGGATGAAAAATACCATATCTATGAAAAAGGCTTTGTCCCTACCCCGCACGATACATTTGAACATTTTTCAGATGTGATCTACACCATATATGAACCACATGCTGCTGAAACCGAAGGAATTGCCATGTCACTGCCAGGCATCATTGACATCGAAAACGGTGTGGTATTGGGAAGCGGTGCCTTACGCTATAACTGGAAAAGACCGGTAGGACCTCAGCTGGCTGAAAAATGCGGATGTCCTGTTGTACTGGAAAATGACGGTAAGGCTGCAGCACTTGCTGAATTTTCGGCAGGATCACTGCAGGGCTGCACAAACGCTACGGTTTTCATAATCGGGACAGGTGTCGGCGGCGGCATAATAGTCAATAAGGAGATCATACGCGGTATTAATTCCAAAGCCGGAGAATTCAGTTTCATTAATGATGACCCAAACATGTTTGATAACTTTGACGGGTTTGTCGGCAATGCCTGTTCAACAACCGGGTTACTGAAAACATATAAGAAACTGAAAGGAACCGACGAAGAAATTGACGGCCGCGAATTTTTCAGGCGTTTGCCTGAAGATGATGTCGCAAACAAGGCTCTTGATATATTGGCCAGAAACATTGCCCATCAGATTTATAATCTTTACTGGCTGCTTGACATTGAGAAAGTGGCAATAGGCGGCGGCATAAGCCGTCAGCCGGTTGTAACGGAAAGAATAAACGCCAAATTCAAAGAGCTCCTCTCAATTCATCCGATGCCTAAGATAATTGAAAACGTGTCAGTAGAAATAGTACCGGCTACCTTCAGTAACGATGCCAATCTTCTTGGAGCATTCATTGCCTACATGAAAAGAATGAATTAAAATGACAATCAAAAAACAGTCTCAGTAATGAGACTGTTTTATTATTTTCCAACTAGTTTAAGGAATTTTCTGTCATTCATCTGTTCATTTGTCTGATAAACACCATCGTGAAACAGAGCATACGTTGTAACAGGTGTCGGTGCATTCTGAGCTTCTTCCCTGCTGGTCAGATGAATTGCCTTAAAACAGATGTTTTCTCTGGCAGCTACCTCTTCCAGAACAGGAACATATCTGGCGTTGAATGGACACTGACTGGTGTAATAAAGAACATAGCCATTTTCCTCAACATGAGGATGTCTGGCACACTCTTTAAACTGCGGTTTTTCTGTATCTTTTTCAAACGGCAGATACCACAGCTGAATGCCGTTATCTGCTTCGTCACATACTTCAAAACCTTTATGCATCAGAAACTTCGGATCAGCAAGAAACGGCTTTTTCTTAGCTGATGAAAGTATGCAAAGACCTTTCTTCCCTTTTTCCTTACAGTCACGGATACATTCATTCAGAAGATCTGTAGAATACCCATGACCTTTAAAAGATCCAGATACCCACAGACAGTCTATGTACATATACCCTTCAGCAATTATTGGATTCCATGCATTCTCTGCTGGTATATATTCAATAAAGCACTTTCCTCTTTCAACACTTTTCAGGAACACCAGACCATCATCAAAACGTTCCTTCAGCCAGGATTTCTTCGATGCAACCTGAACATCCTTATTACTGGAAATCGCACAGCAGATATGCTCATTTTCCAGATTATCTTTTGTTACTCTAATGTATTCCATGCTATACCCCATTTTTTATGCTTCGAGTTCAAACAGGCGGTAAATCTTACCATATAAACTGCCTGTATATAACAGTCTGAATACTCTCTGGTCTGATTCCGGGAGTTCTTTTATCAGATTTTCCGGTGTAAAGGAATGTTCTGACTTCAGTCTGATATCAAGATTTCCAATGATGTCTTCAATATTATCAATGCCATAGACTTCTGTAACACCTACTTCGCTGATCGGATTCTTTATTTTGGAGGCTCTGGCTCCAAATTCAGTATAGACATCCATAAGAATGTGTAAGGAAGCATATTTGTCCTTAAGAGCCTGTAATAATCCATGAACCTGCTCATTGGTCAGATACATGCACAACCCTTCCAATATTACTATGGCAGTATCACCATCAGGAAGTTTGCTGATCTGTTCAGGATCAGTAGCATCCACAGAGATCATTTCATATGTATCTGACTTTGTAAAATACTTTTCGCGTACAGAAATTACTTCCGGCAGATCGCAGTCTGCCCATTTTTCATATTTCCGCTTAACTCTTAGATATCTGCTGTCCAGACCGCACCCGATATGGATAACAACGGCTTCTTTGTTTTCAGCCAGCATTGCATCAGTCCAGTCATCAAAAACACGGGCTCTCATAGCCATGTTATATGTCAGCCATTTTGATTTTGACTTTCTTTTAAGAGGGAATGATTCTTCAGCCCAGATCTTTTCAGCCATGGGATCCTTAAGAATCATATTCAGTTTGCTGACATATGATTTCCCATATAGAGGTATATATAAAGTCTTGTTTACTTCATTCATATGATCATCCCTTTCAGATCTATTACAGAACTTTTGACAGCAGCCACCAGCCTTTTTCATCATATTCGGGATTACCGCTTTCGTCTAATCCGCATGGATCATAATAGCAGTCCTTAACCTTTTCCCCGAATCCCAGGCGTGTATACAGTTTTATGTTCAGAGGTTCATCACTGTTTACACCAATGGTAACACGTTTGAATCCTTTTTCTTTCAGATCTTCGAAAGCAGACTCCATCAGACAGCTTCCTAATCCCTTTCTGCGGAATCCTTTTTTCACACGGAAAGCGCATAAGTAAGCAGTATCTTTTCCATCGGCAAAATCCTTATCGTCCAGATTCAGAAAAGCGTAAAGTTCGCCAATCAATTCACCGTCTTTGTCAGCAGCCCAGAATACAGCATTGCCTGAACTGATATTGCGGTAAAAGAATTCCGCTGTGGGAGAAGCTGTATTTTCATCATAGCCCCACAGTTTCAGCATTTCATCTGCTGTAGCCTTGCGTATAAGCATCAGGTATCTCCGTTTATTACTTAAGGCAGAACAGTATGATTCCTGTAGCCACACCGACATTAAGTGATTCACATAAAGGATTCATCCTGATATTTACCTTCACGTCGCACAGGCTCAGCAGATCATCACCAAGTCCATTTCCTTCATTTCCAATTAGAATCGCATGTTTTTTAATAGCTCTGAAATTATCCAGGTCTACTCCTTCTCTGACATCAGTTCCAATTATCTGATAGCCTTTCTTTTTCAGATCAAGAATTGCAGAATTAAGCGGTGCCTTAACGATATTAAGATGAAAGATCATTCCCTGTGTGGCCTGAATGACCTTCTGATTATATATATCAACACTCTCGTTCAAAATGATTGTATCTATATTAAAAGCAACAGCACTTCTTATTATGGTCCCCAGATTCCCGGGATGATGTATCTGATCCAGCAATAATACATTTCCCTTATAGGCCTCCGGTTCCATCTGTCTGCAGATGCCGATTATTTTGGTAGGTGTGGCTAATGAAGAAACTCTCTTCATGACATCCTCCCTGACATAATAGGTAGGAATATCATAGAACTCCTTGTTTTCAGTAGTGATAACCTCTTTCAGATAACCTGCCTTATAGGCTTCCATTACAACATGATAACCTTCAGCGACAAATTCCCTGGCGCTGTCTCTTTTTATCCTGTCTTTCAGTTTGACCCACTGGATCACTCTGAAGTTATCAACTGAATCAATTCTTTTCATAACTGCCTCCCTACTACAATAAATTTTACTTACTTATTCCTGTTATCGATTATAACAGACCTTCTTTAATCAGTGTTTCAATTACCAAAGCTTCTCTTTCCAGCATCAGCGGATTATAGGGACTTTTTACCGCATTACGGTTCTTTTTTATCACAATATCTGGCTCAACATATTCCAGAGTATAAGATTCTTTTGCCTCATAACCATCCAATTTCTGCGGAACCTTTTCGTCTCCTACTTCACAGAGATAGTAATAGTAATCCTGAACAAAGCACTGCGATTGATTCTTATCACTTTTCTGGATCCTGTGTACGTATCCATATTCCTTTACTGATTCCGGTACAACTAGCAGCCCGGCTTCTTCCCTGGTTTCTCTGATCATTGCTTCAACAGGAGCCTCATTCTTATTGATACCGCCGCCTGGAAACTTATAGTAATCATATTTCAGACTATGGATCATGGCTACTCTGCCATCCCTGATAATTATACTTCTGGCAGAGTCGCGTCTGAATACATGCGTGCACTGATCATAATCCTTTTTATCCATTTCGAATAATAATCTCATATGTTTTCCCTGTAAAATATACTTTCTATGTAAATCGGACAACAAAATGTGATCTACAGATCTTTTTTCAGAATGATCTTTTCTGCTGTTCTGCTGACTTCATAAAAGCCCTTCTGTATGAAAAGATGAATTGCTGTATTGTCAATCGCAATATCATCATACAGTACCTGTATCCCGTTTTCCTTAGCTGCTCTGCAAAGCAGTTCCAATCCCTGAGCGCCATAACCTCTTCCTCTAAACTGAGAAAAGATTATGACATCTGCTACATATCCATCATATTCAGAATCATAGTGGCACGCAATTTCTCCTACAAAACCTTTATCATCCTTCAGATATCTGTAGTATCTTTTATTCTCGTGATTAATAATCCAACGATCATACCAGTTCTGCCATTTTTCTTCCGGGAAAGAGATTGTTCCTCCCCAGGCATGGTTATATGACATGGTTTCTTCATCAGCCAAAAGCTTTTCTCTGAACCACAGATCTTCCAGTTTTGGTATAACTAACTCTATCATCAATCAAACCCTTCCAAATACTTTTCGGCAGAACAGATTTACAGATCTTTTCTGAAACATATAATACGATTGGCTTCTTCAAATCCCAAAGACATGTGAAATCTGGCACTGTCCGCATTATCGAGCTCACAATCGCTGGCAAATTCTGTACAACCCTTTTCTTTTGCCCATTTCTCGCATTCTGACAACAGTTCAGCGGCGTAGCCTTGTTTGCGGTAATCTTCGATAACAAAGATGCCTTCCAGATATCCGACAGGTGAACTGTCGGTGCCCTCTACATAATCATATCGTAGTTGGCACTGTGCAAAAGCTATCGGCTGTTTATCAAGACATTTTATAAAGCAAGCAGCTTTATCACTCAATATAAGTTTACGAAACTCTTCTGTTAAATCTCTCAAATCGTGATCTGCCCACATTTGAATTGCCAAACCGGCAAGTGCTTCCACATCTTCTGTTTTTGCTCTTCTAACCATATACATATTCCTTTATTTCGACATCAAAACGATAGTCTCAAGTAAATCAAGTGGATGAAACATATCGACATGTAATGGTTCAAATCACAAATCGTATGCTTTGGATTTAATTACAGTAACCATTTCATCAAATATCTCTCGGCATATCTGCAATTCCAATGTCTGCCTATGCCGAAGGTGTATCAAAAGATCTTCGTATTTATTCAAAGAGCGCTTCCTTGCATATGGTGAATTGATAAAGAATTCCATCAGCATATTAAACCATATTTCATTCCCGTCTTTATCCACTCGTTCCACTCGGACAGCATTCAGGTTTTTCTCGATATCAGGCGACTCGATGTAGTAGATCTCATATTCTTTGCCATTAAGGGCGGATCGTACTTCTTTATAGAAATCAAAGATGGAATCATCTGACATATCTCTGAAAAGGATCATATCTTCCACTGCATTCTGAAACAGAGAGCATTCAAAAATTTTGCCATCTCCATGCCAGTTTCGATATCTCGTCAGAACGATATTCTTATACTCTTCAAACGCCGTCCTTCCGTTATAAATCTCATATTTCTCCAGTTGCTGATAAAAATCACGGTTGTCGCTCTTAACCTGTGTATAACAGACGATCCAGTAGTTATCTTCTTTATGCGACTTGCTCCGAATCTGATCCTGCAGATCATTCCATTGTTCCAAGACTTCCAAATACTGCGTCTCGCTCATTCGTGCACACCAGGCTAATTCTGTCGGAGAATAATCCCCTTCCATAACTGTCGTACAATCAGGGTATCTTTCAGATAGTTTTCGAACCAGAGTGCTCTTTCCGCTTCCCTGTATCCCTTCAACGAAATAATTCATACTTTTATTATAGCTCCGTTTTATGTGTCATTTGAGAAGTTGGTTTTATGCTGTTTCAGATAATCGTCATCCTTCGGCTCATATGGTACTGAGATGAAATCCTTCTTTTGGTGGTACAAGCAGCATACCGTCTCAACTGACTACAACCGAAGAAACAGGTCAACATATTCGAAGCAGCAACTAAAATACGTACCTTGTACCATGCGAGAGCAATAATCCATCTGTCAATCTGATACACAGGATGATCGTGTTTTCATCGGAAAAATCATTATGTCCATTGTCGATCCATTCCGCAAAAACATCTCTTAGCTT
>JAFRAB010000045.1 GCA_017405675.1 Erysipelotrichaceae bacterium | reverse complement strand
TCATCATTCCCATATTATAAATATCACGGGTAAATCATATCGCATGAAGGATGTGTTGATGGAGTCACAGGACAAATCTGATTAACAAAACTGGTAAAAATTTCAGTAACATTTTTGGTGAATTTCTCATTGACATTATCAATCGATATCCCTTATATGTCTGATAGAATATCTTTTCTATCTCATCTGCCAGCCATTCATCCCACTTGTATCTTATCGGTCTTCCCAGCTTAAGCCATCTGTAATAACCACTGGTGGATACTTTTAAATACTTACATAGTTTACTTATCTTATAATCTTCTTTCAGATCGTAGACTACCATATACCTTAGTGCTCTCCGTAGTCTTTGCGGAGAGCCTTCACTTTTTTTAGTATTGCGTTCTCCATCTTCAGATGTTCTATCTGTTCTTCCAGACTGAGCTCCTCCAGCCTAATCTTCTTTGGCCTGCCTTTTTTTACTCCGTCTTTTTTCCCTAACTGCCTTCCATCCTGCTTCAATAGTTCCGGATCCTCACGATATATCTTTACCCAAACCTTCAATTGTCTCTCTGATCTCAGACCTAATTCTCGACTTAAAAGTATATACCCTCCATACTGACCGCTGAGATATTTCTCCACTGCTTCCTTTTTGAATTCTGGTGAATATTTATTATTTGGTTTTCCTGCCATTTTAAAACCCTCCTTTACTTTTATTGTACAGGAGGGTTTTGGTCTTTTTTTTACTGTCCATTTTCACTGGGGCAGTTCACTGTCAGGTTTTTTAGTTGTTTCTGGCATATTGAGCCTGTAATTTTTCGTAGAATTGCGGATTATCCTTTCCATAACGGACAGTACAATCGTCAAGAGCCTCTTTATAAAGTTTTACGTTTATATGATATTCAATATTAATCTGCCTTGCCACGTTATTCAGCAATCCCAGACGATCCATATAGTTCCAGGCTCTCTTTACAGTTTTTTTCATAGGATCAGTATTGAGATTAAAGCGCGGATTATCCAGATATGCTCTTACCTGTGCTTCATCAACGTTTATTTTTTCAGAGGTTAATTTTACCACTGCTTCATGATGCTCATTATAATATTCCATTGCTCTTATCCAGGCTCTTAACAGAGCCTTTATCGTATTAGGATTTTTATTTACCCAGGAAGTCATCGCTTCTACACGGCAGCATGAATAATCAGGCAGAACATCTGCTGCATAAGTTACTATCTTTAGTTCAGGATCCTGCAGTACTTTATAATTCAGTGCTGTTCCAACCAGCCCGAAGTCTGCTTCGCCGCTTTTTACTGCAGCAATACGGTCATTCTGATTTTCAGGCTGATACCATTTAATCTGACTAAGAGGATTATATCCCTTATCTAATAACGGACCGGTTAAAGCGTACAGGTTTGGTTCGCAGGCCATCGTTTTACCAATGAGATCATCAATCCCATTCCATTCAGTTTCAACTCGGGTGAAAACAGGCATGCATCCTGTCAGCAGATATCCTCCAAAGATAGTCAGATTCGTTCCTGAAGATAATTCCTGTAAAGGCAGGTTAGTACCTGAATTGGACGCTATATCTATTCTTCCGCTTCTCAGGCCATCAAACACCTCAGCATCAGTACTTACATAGACATATTCAACCTTGATTCCTTCTTCTTCCAGGTATCCCTGATCTTCTGCTATGAAATTAAGAATATGTCCGGAATCATTCAAAGCCAATCTGATGACTGTGGTTTCCGGAATCTCCGGTTCTACTTTCTCTTCTTTATCGCTATTATCGGCACATCCAGCAAGAAGCAGAATTAATGCCAGTAATACTAACATGATTTTTTTCATAATGATTCTGCCTCCCTTACTTTATGTTTTCCGGTGGAACATCTTTTTTAATAGTATCCTTACTCTGATTAGCTATTCTGATGCCATTACGGGCAAATATCTGCAGGAGAGCTTTATTAAGGAATCTATTAGTATCACGGACATTCTGTTCAGAACAGCGGGCAATAACAGTTACCGTGTAGCGTCTTTCTGCCAATTCAGAAACACCAAGATTTGTCGGCCCATCCAAAATGTGCTTGTTTTCTTCCCTGAGTATTGGAAGTTCACGATTCAGAACTTCTTCAACATAATCAATATCCTGGCCGTACTCCAGACCAATGGTAGCTGACGCTACGGATGTTTCCTTGGTCATATTCAGAACACCGGAAATCTCACTGTTGTTGTATATCTTAACGTTACCACCGCCAGAAATCTTAGTAGTTCTTAAACCAATATCCGTTACCGTACCACGGAATCCATTAATTGTAACGATATCTCCAACACGGAATTCGCTTTCAAATATGATAAAGATACCGGCGAGAATATCTTTTATAAGACTCTGTGCACCTAAGCCTATGACCAGAGAAATCAGTCCGGCACTGGCCAGCAGATTAGGTGAATCAATACCTAAAAGATACAGGCAGTAGAATATGGCTGTAATAACACTGCCATATCTGACAATAGACAGCAACAAATGTCCAATTGTTTCACCCTGAGTTCCCAGCAAGGCTGTACACTGACGTACCGGGATCCTGAACAGTTCAATACCTATGACTGCTGTTGTAATAACCATTATGCAGGAACTGAACGCGAATACGTTTGGTCCTCTGTCCCAGTTCTGGCTCATGATATAACGTATGATTGAATCATTATCAGAAATGTAATTAATACCGATTGCAGACAACACAAAATATACCATCGGTATGGCAATTACCCAGCCAAGTACGGCACCCAATTTCATTTCAGGTGAGAGCTCACTCCACGGTATTCGACGGTTATTCCAGCGGTTCGAAGCCTTGGTAGTGCTGGCTGAGCGGCCTGAAGGCAATACGATATTGAATATGGTTGAATTCAGATCATCGTTGCTTGCCTCTTTGCTGAGTAGGTCATAAACTTCTTCTTCTTTTTCATTAGACAGAGTTATGATCAGCAGCAGAACGGTAATCATTACCAGACACACGCCAGCCGTAATCGCTGAAATAATAGCACGGCTGGTAAACATGGTAGAAGCCGGAATAAATGTTGCGGCAAAATACTCATCTATATAACTGAAATACCGGAAGTAATTAGTACCATTGATTTTGTTGAAACCATAATATGTAAGGCCATTAAAAGCATTTGGAGACATACCGAGTTCTGCAGCCGGTCTGCCAATACTGGTTTTTAAAGGTGAATACAGACAAATATGATCCTGACTCTCATCAAACATGACAATTGCACCACCCTCCAGCATTCTGGAAGAAAGAACATATTCAGCATCCGTTATACCGGTAATGGAGTCCACAAGCTGTTCATCCAGTTCTATCTGTAAAAGTGATCTGTGTTTGGTAATGCCACCGGCACTTATAACACCGGAAACTCCTTCATCAGCACAGGCCTTTTCAAAGTCATATCTTGAAACATATTTCGTATTGCCTGCAGCATCAGTAGTTGTATAGTAATGCAGAACTATGCCAAAGAACTGTGCTTCTTCACCCAGGTCATTGGTCATGGCTGTCTGCAGATAACTGTCAGTTCTTCCTTCCAGTATCTGACGGAAAGGATATGACTGGTCCTTTTCATTCAAGCTCAGATCAAAGAACCAGTTAGCGGTATTTGTAGCAATTGTATGACCATTTTCATTAAATATGTAAATGGCATCTATGCTGTTCTCATCACAGAGTTTCTGCAGCGCTGCTGAATTGGCTACGGACTTCAGACGGTTACCTTCGTCATCCAGGACAAACTGTCTGTTTCCATTCTCATCATAAAGACTATGATAGTAATCAGATTCCATGTTCAGCACATCTGGGCTTTCTTCCACCAGGAAAGAAATCAGCTTGGCCGTAGAAATAAAACGTGAATTGTAATAATCCTCAATGATTTCTCGGCTGTCCTGACTCTCCTCATATCTGCCGGTAACTTCCTGCATTATAACCTTGGATTTATCAACGCCTTCTTCGATTTCCAGCAGAGTCTGAGTGTAGAAAGAAATTCCGAATACTGCCAGTAAGCCAATTACCATTAACGGTAAGACTTTGGAATAAACTGATTTGTTAAAATAGACTGGCTTATAAGGATCCTTGGATATCTGTATTCTTTCTGTCTGTACTCCCTGACGGATATAATCATTTCTGACTACAACTGCGTAGAACAGACATAAACTCATTACCAGCAGGAAGCCCATTGCTGACCAAATGATTACATACTTGTCGCGGCCAATTACATTTTTGGACCGTGCTGCAGCTATAATGACAGTCTTATCGTCCAGTGTCTTGGTAGTACAGTAGTATTTCTCACCCATAATGACCTGTGTTCCATGATAGCCGTCAGTCAGAGCCTGTTCCTCAAGACCGGTATTATGTATGTCCTGTCCCGTTAAGAAGTCCCTGTCGTTCTTATAATGCAGGAACAGACCATTCTCACAATCAACTGCAAACAGGAATCCGTCATTGATTACTCCTATACGCTCTAAGACATTTGCCTTATTTTTGAGGGAACTTATTCTCTCGTCAAGCGCCCAGGAGCTTACACCTAAAACCAGAGCATATTGTTTGCCTTCATTTTCATAAGGTTTGGAGTAGAAATAGAATGAACCATGCTGGTTCTTTACCAGAACCGGTGCAACTGTACCATCATCATTCTTACACCAGGCCATTAGCTTATTCAGATTTTCCTGGGTCATGTGAGTTGTTGCAGCAGGATTTAATCCATAGAGACTTTCGTCAGGACTCATGACGATCCTGCCATTCATATCCAAAATGTAAAGATAATTAATTCCTGAAGGAGAAGACAGTTCACTGAAAATCCGTGAACGGACAGTATTATCATCGTCAATTATTTGATCAAACATGCCATTGGAAAAAAGCAGCTCTATATCATCAAGAATTCTCCAGTTTCCCTCATGGTAAACTTCGGACAGTTTATCTGAACTCTCACTATTTTTATTTAGAAGAGAGACCACCTCCGAAAGAGCAAGCTCATTATTCCTCTGCTGTTTGTATATAGACACATTAGTCTGAACAGAATCAAGGAATGTGCTTATAAGAGCAGCACCAAACAGGATCAGTACAATGTTGACCACAATCTTATTTGCCACAAAAGGATTCTTCATGAATTTCAACTTGTCGATAAATTTCTTTTTCGCACCGTTATTATCCATACCGTATTTTCTCCATTTATTAATTATTATCTGTTTACATTTACAGAAAACATATTCGTACTATTATATTATACGCCTTATTATAATTAAACAAGAAAAATAAAAAAAGAAAAAGCCGTGTTTTGGCTAAAAAACGGCTTTAATTCATTATTGTTATTAGTGTTTTATGTGATTTTGCCTAATATAATCCGGCAAAAATGCTTGCCAGTATAACCGTCAGAATGCCGGATACCACAATGGATAACGAACTCATTGCTCCTTCAATCTCTCCTATTTCCATAGCCTTTGAAGTGCCAATGGCATGTGATGCTGTTCCTATGGCAATGCCTTTGGCAACCCTGTTATGAATGCCAAACAGTTTAAGCACTGACTCACATATTATGTTACCAAATACACCTGTAAGTACAATTACCGTAACAGTTATGGCAACATAGCCTCCTAATTCTTCAGATACACTCATGCCTATGGCTGTAGTAATGGACTTTGGCAGGAATGTTACATACTCTTCATGAGAGAAACCAAATATTTTAGCCATCATAAGTATTGAACCAAGAGATGTCAGTACTCCGGAAATAATTCCTGCCATGATTGCCCGGAAATTCTTCTTGAGTTTTTCAATCTGAGTATACAGAGGTACTGCCAGACATACTGTTGCCGGCGTAAGTAAAACACTGATGTATTTTGCACCCTGATTGTATGTATCATAATCAATTCTGCCTGCAAGAATAACCGCAATGCAGATCATGATAGCTATCAGAAGAGGATTGATCAGGCTGCTTTTAAGCTTTTTCTTTATGGCTACTGCCAGCACGTATGCTGCCAGGGTAAGAAACATGCCAAAGAAAGTTGAGGAACTCAATATGTTATTCATTGCCTTTTCCTCCCTTTCCAGTTACCGCCTGTGTAACAAGACCGCTGACTGCTATTACAATAACAGTTGATACCAGTGTTACAGTCACATAACTTAGCCAGTGTGACTTAAGAACGTCCCAGGAATTGATAAGTCCCACAGCAGCCGGAACAAACATTACAGGCATTATCTCAATGAGAAACGCAGAAGTCTCCCTTACCTGCTCAGTCCTGATCAACCCGGTATATAGCATTATGAACATGCCGACTATGCCATATATACTGGCCGGTACTGGTAATGGCAGCAGTTCATGCAGAAGTTCCCCTACAAGAGAAACACAAAGTATGATCATCAGTTGTTTCAGATATTTCATTCTAACACCCCTTAATTTCCATGTTATTTAGTTATCTGTAACTTATGTTATCAGTATACTATCAAATCATCCTCAATAATATATTCCACACTGCGGTTATCGATAAAATTCAAAAAACAGCATTTGTGTAAATGCTGTTTATGCTGTTATTGTTCCCAGCAGTTCCAATCCGTTAGAGAACAGTATCAGGTTATCCTCCATGATATTATACATCCCGTTATTCACGAAATATCTTACTGCCAAATCAAACTGCCTTGAATCAGACAGGCTGTAGCCAGCCTTATCCAACAGTATCTCAAGTGTATCAATATCTAGTTCCAATGCTATGCCGAGAGCACATATGGTATTCTTACTGGTATTGTAATCCTTGTTTGACATCATTTTGGAAAAATGCTGCTTCGTTATGTTGGCACGATGATAGATTTCAGGATTTGTCATGCCACTCTTGATTATCAGTTCCCACAGATATTCATGAAAGGTCATTTCATTGACCTTGATGGCTTCTTCAAAGGATTCAGCCGTATTCAGCAGGATCCCCTCGGGCTCAATGTAATCTTCAACATTGGCAAAGACTTTGGATGATATGCTAAAGGACTCATCATCATATACTACCAGTGTCACCTGCATATCACTGGTCATAAGAAAATCATATATTACATTGGTAAATATCTTGATTGCCAGTTCCTTTGGAAAACCATAGACACCCGTAGAGATCAGCGGAAAGGCAATGCTTTCGCAGTTAAGTTCCGTTGCCAGTCTCAGACATTCCTTCAAACAGGACTTCAGAATTTCAGCTTCATGCTCACTGCCGTCAACCCATACCGGGCCAACAGTATGGATAATGTATCTGGCATTCAGATTAAAAGCACTGGTAACGGCTGCTTTACCTCTTGGAATTATTCCTATTTTTACTCTTTCCTTTAGTAACTCTTCAGCACCGGCTGCCTTATATATCCTTTCATCAGTTCCTCTGCCAAATGTCGGATATGGATTAGCCGTATTTACAATGGCATCAGCCTTAACTTTGGTTATGTCGTTTCTTATGATATTAAATGGCATTCACTGTTACCTCTTATATATTATTTTACACGATTTTTCCTGTATCCTTCAAAGGCAGTAACTATCTCCTTAAGGTCATCAGGAAGTCTTTTAATTGTTTCATCCTTATACTGCTCATCCATGCCGTAATATGCTTCCGCAATGCTGCCGGCAATGCAGGCAATCGTATCACTGTCACCGCCAATGCTGACAGCTTTTCTTATGGTATCAATATAACTGTCAGAAAGCAGGAAACATACCAGAGCCTGAGGTACACTTATCTGGCAGATCTCCTCACCGTGTCCCCTCGACACGATGTCCTTCATGGATTTATCAAGATCATAATGATAAACACTTTCAATATAATCTCTGATTTCTTTCTTTGACTTGCCCGTTCTAGCCAGAAATATCGCTGTAGCAGTTGCCTTAGCTCCTTTTATTCCCTCCGGATGATTGTGAGTAACTTCGGCAGTCAGTTCCGCAACATGTTCTGTTTCACCCAGTGAATCAAACATCCATCCTGCTGATGACACCCTCATGGCACTGCCGTTTCCACAGCTGTAATACGGTTCTCTGTCATCTCCTAATACCCAGTAATAGAACTTTGCACCGTATCCGGCATTTGGATAGTGCTTACCCATTTTCTTCATCCATTTGATTAATGATTTCCTTATTTCATCATCATTCTTTCCATAAGATTCCATCAGTCCCATGGCAACCGCAGCAGTCATTACACTGTCATCCGTAAACTCAGAATATTCTGTCAGTAATCTGAAATTGTAATCATGTGTATTTCTGAACTCATATACTGATCCAACAATATCTCCAAAAATAGCTCCTAACATATTTAACACCTTCTTTCCTTACACTGACATTATAAAAGGTCGTCCAGAAGAAATGGTCGCCTTCCAGTTGACAGTTAATCTGTGTTAACCAATGGACAGAAAATACTATTCCGAAACTAATAATTGACTGGATCAACCACAAAAAAACATCTATTAAGATGTTTTTCATATCTGTAATTTTCATATCAGCAGCTTCTGTTATTCTTTCTTAACAACATGAAAGTTGCAGCAGTCATCACCGCTTCCCAGTGTCTTACTGCGAATCAGTTTTCCTCCCTTATATTTAATTGTCGAATAGTCCATGACGCACATATGCGGCATCAGAAAAAACAGATTTTCCTGTCTGGCAATCTTGCGCATCATCGTTTCCCTGAAAGACATCTTTGCTGCCGGATAGCCTAACGGACTGACACAAGGCATAACTTCATCCTTCTCTAAGTTCATCGCACGCTCAAAAGCATTACGGTCCATCGTTCCCGCGATCCAGGTCGTACCAATCCCCAGGGATCCGGCATAAAGAACGATTTTCTCGAAGGCATAGCCGAAAGCTTCCTCAGCATGTTCAGCAGGTTTCATCTTGCCGGCAATGAAGGTATCAGTACCGGTAATTACCGGTGAAGATACACCGTCATTCTTTACATTAAGCAGTTTCCATTCAATTGGCAGTCCATACGGGTTTTCAACCTTATTTGCATATTCAATTATTTTCGCAGTGTCTTCAGCAGTTAACGGCTTACCGTCAAAAGTACGTACGCTTCTTCTTGCGCGTATTACATCCATGGTATTTATAGTCGCAGCTCCTTTATTCTACGTAATTACATTTAAAAACAGTTTTTCCGCTTAAATTATATCGTGCTGAAAATATACCTTCAATTTTGATGCCCGGCGCAAAAAAAGACCCTGTCGCCAGGGACTTTTATCAAAAAACTAAATGATTCCCAGAGGTATCAGTGTAACCAGACACAGAGCCACGGCACCCCAGATGCAGGCCAGAAAACACATCTGTTTTTTCTTTTCCCAGAACGATACAAAGTTGCACGCAAGGAAGAAAGGAATGTAGGTCGTCACAAATACCGGCAATACACCCCACCACTTATATACCCACATGAAAGAATGATTGGAAGTACCGGCAAGGAATGATTCAACCAGCGCAAACAGAGCTGCCATGCTTATGGCTCCATACAGTTTCTGTTTATTGGTCGGATTTTCAGGCAGCATCTTATAGGAAATAATGCCGGCCAGTGAAAACATCATTGAAAGCTCCCAGCATACTCCAATTAAAAGTATGAACGTTGTAGATGCGTTACTGACAGACCACAGCGGATATTCAAAGAAATGAGCGATCACCGCATTACCTATCTCATAAAGCCAGTGCACACCATACAGTGAAAAACCGGCCACGATGGCTGTAAAGTCCTTTTTCTTGAACTCTGACCAGTAAACATAGAAAACAACCGCCAGTATGAAGATGAATGTCCAGTTGAAATTCTCCGTACTGCGGACAACTATAGATTTGACTAGTTCCTTAATCTCGTCGGAACCGTCTCCCCAGAACACAAACATATTATTGTCTCCTTTTTTCTTATCATTATTATGACACATCCATGACAAACACAAAATACTGATCATAGAGTCACTAAAGAAAGAATCATCCGTCGATGGTCCTTTCTGTTTAGTTTATCTCTTTAAATCCAGAACAACAGGTACAGACTTATAGCCAATTCCCATTCTGTCGATACCCATGTCAATTAACTGCAGGAAGTGTTCACGTGTACGAATACAACCGCTTCCTTTGATCTTGGCTCTGCCCTTATTCTGATTCATGATCATGGCAATAACATCAGGTGCAGCACCGATTGCTGTATGACCGGTCAGGAACCCTGTTGATGTCTTAATGAAGTCAGCACCGGCTGCGATAATGCATTCACATCCAATTCTGATCTGTTCTTCATTCAGCGCATCTGTTTCCAGAATGACCTTCAGTTCATGTCCCAGGGCATGAGCAGCATCAGCACAGGCTTTAAGGTCAGCTGTTACTTCATCATATTTACCTGAACGGATCTTACCGAAGTTGGCAACAATGTCGATGTCCTTAACGATGTCATACTTCCCAACTTTCCGGATCTGCTCTACACGGCTTTCTGTTGAACTGTCACCAAACGGGAAGTCGGTAACAGGGCACAGCATTGTATCTGTTCCTCTGACATATGGCTCACACAATTCAATATACGCCGGATTTATGCAGATAGTTGCACATCCCAGAGCCGCACCGTCCTTTGTCAGTTCGATGATTTCATCTACTGTAAATTCAGGTTTTAGTACTGAATAGTCAATGTAAGCAGCCAATTCTCTTGTTGTCATTTCTGAAGCTTTCTTTTCCGGTTTCATAACAACCTCCATTTTTTCTTTGATTTATTCCCTATATCTCATGTAGTTCTGGCTTCATTTTCGTAAAGCCGGCAACATGTGTAAAGCCAATATCCTTAAGTATGTCTACGGCATCCTCAAAGTGATCGCCAACATATCTGGTTGTATGCCCATCCGAACCGATGGTTATGATTTTTCCTCCCAGATCCCTATGCAGTTTCAGTAACTGTCTGGAAGGCATGGTATCATCCAGTCCATAATGCCAGCTTGAGGTATTGATTTCTATTCCCTTGCCGTCTATGATGGCCAGTTTCAATATTTCTGCTATCTGATCTTCAACTTTTTCAAACGGATAGCGTCCCCGCGGATCATATCTTACGATAAGGTCAAGATGTGACAGTATACTGTAATCTTTGTACTTCTTCATGACCTGATATAGTTCGTTATAGTAACCCTCGTTATATTCTTTCCAGCTGCGCTCTCTCTGGTAATCCATTGTCCACAGTTCCTTATTATCGATTTCATGAATGGAAAGCAGGACAAAATCAAGTTCATCCTTATATCTGGCAAACAGTTTTTCGTATTTATCAATTGTGATCGTCTGCATGCCGAATTCCAAACCCTGTTTAATTCTAATGCGGTCTCCATACTGCTTTTTCATAAGATGCAGTTTTTCAAAATAAAGAGGATAGTCAACATTGGCTATCGGATCAAGTGAACCTTCCGGTTTTCCGATACCGTCACCTGCGCGGTACTGAATGTTTCCGTCCGCCCAGTCATTTTTGACACCATAGTCTACATGGTCGGTAAAACAGATTTCTTCAAATCCCAGTTCTATTGCCCTTTTAACCTGATTCTCCATTGGTTCCTGGGAGTCATCACTGAACTCCGTGTGGAGATGATAATCCATTTTCATATTCTTTTGTTTCCTGTTCATTGTTTTTTATGTACTTTTATATCTGATGAAACGATCGCATTTCTAGGACATACCAGAACGCACAGATGACAGCCAACACACCTGGAAACATCCAGTACCGGTTTGCCGTTAACAATACTTATGGCCTGATGACCGCCATCCATGCAGGAAACGTAACATCTCTGACATCCTACGCACTTATCTCTGTTAAATTTCGGATAGATTATATAGGAACGGTCCAGTTCTTCTGTTGGTACTATTCCTTCAATTGTAGAATTTTCAATTTCCTTGACCGACTTGAAACCGTGTTTATTCAGATACAGTGCCATTCCGTCTCTGAGGTCGTCAATGATCCTATAACCATATAACATGACTGCTGTGGTTACCTGAACGCTGTCAGCACCAAGAACTATGAATTCCAGAGCATCTCTCCAGGTTTCAATGCCACCCATGCCGCTGATATGTTTATTCCGAAGATTCATATCCTTTGAAAGTTCAGCAATGAATCTCAAGGCTATTGGCTTTACGGCTTTACCTGAATAGCCACCTATGGAAGCATTGAAAATACCATCGGTAGGATCTATGTCAACTTCAACCAGACTCTTTATTGTATTAATGGCGGCTACACCGTCCGCTCCTCCTGCTATGGCTGCATCAGCACTTTCCCTGATATCAGAGATATTAGGAGTAAGCTTGGCAATGAAAGGCAGTTTTGAATGCTGCTTAACGATCCTGCAGTAATGCTCAACCAGTTCAGGAATCTGACCGACATCACTGCCGGTATTCCCTTCTGTCATGTTAGGACATGAAAAGTTCAGTTCCAGAGCATCTGCACCGCTGTCATTCATTATTTCAGCCAGGTAAGCCCATTCTGCATCATCACGTCCCATAATTGATACCAGCAGGAATTTGTCAGGATAGTTATCTTTCAGCTTACGGAAAATACCCAGATTCTCTATCAGAGTATGATCTGAAAGCTGCTCAATATTCTTGAAGCCGATAACTCGGCCATTATCGCCTTTAATGGCTGCAAAACGAGGTGATGCTTCTACAATGTCCATCAGACAGACTGTCTTGAATGCGGCACCTCCCCAGCCGGCCTCAAAGGCTCTGGCACACATATCATAGGTAGACGCTACTACTGAAGAGGACAGAAGGAACGGGTTTTCCATAGGAATACCGCAGAAATCGGTTTTCAGGCAACTGTAGTCAATTTCTTTTTTATCCGTCTTTTTGTTACCGAGTTCACATATGATCTCTTTGATATTAACATCCGCAACACAGGCTTCTTCACATCTGCCGTCACAGAAGGCACATGGTATATAACCATTTAACCGGTTAACTACTGTATCTTCATTGTCAAAATACAGGCTTCTGATTATTCTGGCTGGGTCAATCACTTTACATGCCTCTGTGCATTTGGCGTTATGACATAACAGGCAATTATTTATCATATTCTTTCTTCCGTTTTTCTTTAATTCATTATAACAAAAGTATCTTTTCTCATAAAGAAAAGACACTTATCCAATTCATATTTATACTGATGTATCATCAAAAAACTATTCAAACTCTTCCGTAAATATGCCTGTCAGCCTCGGTACATCAAATCTTGCCATGAAAAGATCGCATTTGCAGAGAAAAGAATAAAATATATGTCTGCCCTGACGGCACAGAGATTCATAATTTCCCTGCCCTTTGGCCAGTATCAGGTCAGCACTGTCCAATGCTTCCTTAGCCTCGTCTGACAGCAGTTCATATACCGTTCCTGCAACTGCATCTCCGTTGGTGATGATCCTTCCTGTCTCATCAAGTCCGACGTATTTGGCATCTTCCAACGTGGCATCATTTAAAACTTCAGCACCTCTGACCATGATGGTAATGTTCAGTTCAGGAAACCTTTTCTTCAGCTGTTCCAGAAAAAGCTTGTCCAATACGATTTCCCCGCAGTTATCCGTTATCAGCAGAAAGTTCTCAGCTGCTGCACATTGTCTTATGAAAGAATCAACAGTCCTTCTGTCACGCTGATGTACGCCTGCATCATCAAACAGAGACAGAAAAGTATCCTCATCAACATAATTCATGGCTCCGAAATCAATGTAATTACCGATTCTGGCATAGATCAGTGACTCCACCAGCGGATCAGGAGCCTTTTCAATTTTCCTTCTGACGGCATCCTCCATTGAAAGAACCAGATCATTATACTTTTTCTTTATTTCCCGGTAGGGCGCATTTTTTCCAAACCTTTTTTCATAAGCCTTACTGAAAAGATACACCATGTATGGTGAAGTATCATCTTCTCTTCTGTTATCAAGTATCTCTCTGACTTCTGCCAGATATTGCGTATCATCGCTAAGATGTTTCTGCTTATCATACAGGCATTGTGCACAGCTTTCAATTACTCTCATATAACTAACTTATTCCTATCCAAGTGTGATTATATCATTTTTCACACTAATTATACTGTATTGATTCAGCTTAACCCATTTATATATTTATAAATGTTTTTACTTGAAATTGCCCTCTGTTATGGTATACTTTGCTTGTAAAAGGCTTGTTATCGAAAGAGCAATACCTGTCAAATGTTTTTTTGGCAGGTTTTATTTTTTCGGCACACCTTTGAAATGGAGGAAATTTATGAAAATTGTACAGATCATAAATAATAATACCGTCATTTCTAAAAACACCCAGGGAAAGGAAATTGTCATTTTCGGTAAAGGAATAGGCTTTAGCGGGAAAAAAGGCAGTGACATAAACGAAAAACTGATTGAAAAGATTTTTGTCCTGTCAGATGATGTGAAAATGAGCGGCTTTTTTGAACTGATGGATGAAATTCCTTATGAGGTGGTAGCCTTTGGCCTCAAAGCTTATGAATATATCCTGACATGTACCAGTAAGCCTATAAACAAACGTATCCTGGTACCACTGACAGACCATATATACACTACTTTGGAAAGAAACAGACAGAATCTGAAATTTGAGAATGAACTGTACTGGAATATCCGTTACATCTATGCTGATGAATACCATACAGCTGTTGATATAGTTGACATGATGAACAGCGACTTCAATGTCGAAATTGACCCGAAAGAAGCTGCCTTTATAGCACTGCATATCGTCAATGCTGAAATGGACATAGACCTAAGGGACACCTATAAGGCAACCGATATCATTGACATCAGCATCAAAACGGTCGAAGAAGTATTCAATGTTCAGCTTAAAGAGGATATCAACTTCGCCAGATTCATGACTCATCTGCAGTTCTTCGCCAAGAGGATGATTCAGAATGTCGTGGAAGAAAATGAGGATAACGATATCAACAAGTTCATTAATCTGAAATATGCCAACGAATACGCCTGCGCTGAGGAAATAGCCAGACGTATCAAGGAAAAATACAATTACACAGTAGACAGGAATGAACTTACTTATCTTACAATCCATATAGCCAGATTATTCCGATAATCGGTTATTAAAATATAGAAAGGAGACCATATGGATTACAAAAAAACAGCTGCCAGAATCGTAGAATTAGTAGGCGGCAAGGAAAACATCACAACTCATACTCATTGTATGACTCGTCTTCGTCTTGGTTTAGCCGACAGAGCAAAAGCTAAGGAAGAAGAATTAAAGAAACTTGAAGGAATTCAGGGAGTAGTTTACAAAGGCGGACAGTATCAGATCGTCATCGGACCAGATGTAGATCAGCTCTACAACGAGTTAGCAGTATTAGTACCAAATGCTGAAGCTCAGGAAGTCGTAGAAGAAAACCTTGATGAGAAAAAGGAAAGCGTCTGGAACAGAGTCCTGTCTTATATTTCCGGTTCTGTAACACCAGCCCTGCCTGTACTCATCGGTTCAGGTATGATTTCAGCCATCCTGGCTTTATGTGCTAACGTATTCAAGGTTGATACAGCCGGTATGACATACCAGTTATTCAATACTTTGGCAAATGCAGCTTACACATATCTGCCAGTACTGGTTGCCTTTGCAGCTGCCAGAAGATTAAAGACAAATGAATATGTTGCTGCTTTCATCATCCTGGCTTTATGTACAGGTGCGATTTCAGGCGTTGCTGATCTTAAGATCTTCGGACTGCCTTTAACAACAGTTAAGTACACTTCTAACATTGTTCCGGCATTATTAATGGTCCCGGTTATGGCATTAATTGACAAATACATTGTTAAGTATTCACCTAAGTCAATCGTATCCATCATCCGTCCTACACTGCTGTCAGTAGTAATGTTCCCACTTACTCTGCTGGTTTTAGGTCCAATTGGAACATGGATCGGTTCTGCTCTGGCAAACTTCTGCGTACGGATCACAAGTCTGGGCGGCGTTTCAATGGTAATCTTAAGTGCTCTGCATCCATTACTGGTAATGGTAGGCATGCATACAGTCATTACTCCGTTAATCGTCAACGAAATCACAACTTACGGTTCATCATTATTGTTCTCAAAGGCATTAGCCGGCAACCTGGCTATCGCTGGTGCTGCTCTGGCAGTTGGTGTTAAGGCTAAGAAGGCTGAAAACAAGACTGCTGGTCTGTCTACAGGTGTTACAGCTTTACTGTCAGTAACTGAACCAGCTTTATACGGTGTTCTGATCCGCTTAAAGAAGCCTTTGATCGGTGCTTTAATCGGTGCTGCCATCACTGGTCTGTTCATTGGTATCTTTGATATCCGTGCTTATGCTACAGCATCATGCTCATTCCTGACTCTGCCTATCTTCATGGCACCGGACAGCATGACAAACTTCTATCTTGCAGTTGCAGCAGCCATCATCGCAACAGTACTTGGTTTCGTTGCAACCTGGATCATCGGTTTTGACGAGGACTAATAAATAATAAATCTGAGGGGGCAACTGACCCCCTTTTATGAAAGGATTAAAATGCAGACAAGAAAAATCAACGAATTCCCTGATAATTTTCTCTGGGGCAGTTCTTCAGCAGCTTTCCAGGTAGAAGGTGCCGCATATGAAGATGGTAAAGGTTTATCTGTTATGGATGTCCGTAAGATTGATCCTGCCATCTGCGATTACTCTGTAGCCAGTGACCACTATCATCGCTACAAGGAAGATGTCGCTTTAATGAAAGAATGCGGATTGAAGGCATACCGTTTCTCAATCGCCTGGACCAGAATATTCCCGGATGGTAACGGGGCTGTTAACCAGAAAGGTGTAGATTTCTACAACGATCTGATAAATGAACTGGTAAGAAATGACATTACACCAATTGTTACCATATATCACTTTGAGTATCCTCAGAGTCTGATCGATCAGTATGGTGGCTGGCTGAGCAGAAAAAGCATAGATGATTATGTAAACTATGCTGAATTCCTGTTCAGAACTTATGGAGACCGTGTCAAATACTGGCTGACCATTAACGAGCAGGACCATGTAGTACACATGCCTTTCAGACTCGGCTTAACTGACGATGACCGTAAAGCCAAGGAAAAACTCGGCTATCTCGCTAACCATCACATGTGTGTAGCCGCTGCCAAAGCTATCGAAAAATGCCATGAAATAGTTGAAGACGGCAAAATAGGTCCGGCAACCTGTTTCGAAATGATGTATCCAACCACTAACGATCCGGCTGACATGCTGGCCTGGATGGATGCCATGGAAATCAGAAACTACTATCTCCTGGATCTCAACTGCAAAGGCGAATACAATGGCACATTCAGAAAGTATCTGGAAGACAGAGACATGTTCCCTGAAATCTACGAAGGCGATATGGAATGCATGAAGAAAAACAGGCCCGACTTCCTGGCTTTCAACTACTATTATTCACAGTCCATCAGTGCCTTCCCTCTTGATGACGAACACGTCATCGGCGATATCGAATTCAAACTGCTGCCAAGCAGGGAAGCCGGTATTTATCAGGTCGTAAAGAACAAGAATCTTAAAGCTACCTTATGGGGCTGGGAGATCGACGACACCGGTTTACAGCTGACATGCAGACTGTTATGGGAAAGATATAATCTTCCTTTACTGATTACTGAATGCGGTTTTGGCAATAAGGAAGAATGGCCTGAAGAAGGCATTCTGGAAGACGATGACAGAATCGACTACCTCAGCAAGCACATGCACGCTGTCAAGGAAGCCATGAATCTTGGTGTTGAATTCATAGGATTCTGTACATGGTCATTTATCGATCTTATCTCCGGACATTCAGGATTCTCAAAACGTTATGGTTTTGTATTTGTCAACCGTGATGAACATGATCTGAGAGACATGGCCAGAAGAAAGAAAAAGAGCTTCTACTGGTATCAGGATCTGATCAAGAATAACGGCAAGAACATATAAAATAACCTCCTTCATAACTGAAGGAGGTTTTCTTATCTTCTGAAGTTAGAACAAAGACAGCTGTTCATTTTCCTTTGTTTCTTTTTTATATGCTCTGATGATATCTTTCATATCATACAGTATTCCGTATTTTCGGCATTCCTCAGTAAATATTCTGTATAACCTGTTCCGGTTTGGAACGGCACAGTTATACCTTTCACCGTAATATCTGATGTATTTTTCCTTTAAACCTTTAAAATGCTTATCAAGTTTTTCATAGTAATGATCTCTCTGATTATCTCGCAATGTCACTGCCATCCAGGTATAAATGAACCTTGCCCTATTTTCATGAGCCAGTCTGACCAGCTCTTTTATGTCCTCTTCGCTGTCAGTAATGAAAGGCAGTACCGGAGTCATAAGTATTCCGGTAAAAATGCCGTTTTCAGACAATGTCTTAATGGCTTTAAGTCTTCTGGAGGAAACACAGACATTAGGTTCAATTACTCTGGCAAGCT
Source organism: Erysipelotrichaceae bacterium (assembly GCA_017405675.1). The sequence goes on along the minus strand of JAFRAB010000045.1, from coordinate 10,831 downwards.
CATCACGGGGAGTTGTAACTGTTATTTTGATTATGGCACCTGATCTTTCGCTTATGGCCTTTAATAGATCGACGTCTCTTAATATGAGGTCGCTTTTGGTTTCCAGTGATACACCAAAACCATGGTCATATAATAACTTCAATGCTCCTCTTGTCAGCTCATACTGTTTTTCAAAAGGATTGTATGTATCAGACATGGAACCCAGACCGACAACACCTTTTTCTCTTTTTCCGTACAGTTCTTTCTCCAGCATCGCAAGGGCGTTTTCCTTTCCCCTGACCACATCAAAATCATCAATATGATAACAGCTGCTTCTGCTGTCACAGTATATGCAGCCATGGCAGCAGCCTCTGTAAAGATTCATATTGTAGTCAACACCGAACCAGTCATCTCCGTATTTTACTTTTGAAAGAAGTGTTTTTGTTTTTATGAATTCCATATCATTAAGCGTAATTGACAAATGTATTTCCTGAAACGAACATTATGACAACAAACATCACCGTTGAAGCGATCATACTGATCAGCTGTATTTTCCTGATGACCATATTCTTTACTCCGAATATTATCAGCAGGCTGGTAACAACAGCGATCACGGCGAAAAACAGCTGTGCGTAAAGCAGCCAGGTTCTTCCTGACATGTTCAGCCTTGAGATCCGGCTGCGTTTCCATTCTCTGACCTGGCCGTTGGGCATCATGCCACGGTCCGTATATATCTGAAGATTCATTATCAGATAATATACGATATTCACTGCAACTGAAATAATACTCAGCAGCATCATGATCACCTCCCAAATACTGTTTTACTTTACTGCTCATTACCGATGTATTCGCAGCCGTTAAACCTGGCGAATGCCTGCATGCGCCTGTTTACAGCCTGCATTATTCTCTTTGTTCTCTTAATCCCTGGTTCAAACCAGATATTGGCTATAGCCATTCTGCCGTTTTCTTTCCTTGGCTCAATGCGTCCAACCAGTCTGTCACCATACAGAACAGGCAGTACATAATAGCCGTATACTCTCTTTTCCCTTGGCGTATAAATCTCCCATGTATAACTGAAATCAAAGATCTTTCTGATCAGGTCTCTGTCCCATAACATTGGATCCAGCGGGGCCAGAAATTCACATCGGTTGCTCCTAAGTAAAGTATCTGAAGCTTTCGTTAACAGTTCTTTATCTTCAGCCAGAATGTAAAATGGAATCTTTATTCCCTCAACCCGTACCTCAAGTATTTCACCTGAAGCCAGCAGATCATCAAATACTCTGTTCCTGTTATCTTTCAGTCCCCATATGCCCAGAAAAGCAGTGGAGTTTCTGTTCCATAATAAACCAACCGCTCCGATCCTTCTTTTTACGCGCCATTTTGCATGATCAAATTCATTATTAAAAGGATCTACCCCCTTCAGTATTTCCTGCGGAACATGCCTTTCAGCCAGATCATAGAATTTGCGGGATCCTTCCTTGTGATGAATGATAAGCTCTCCGGTTGTATAAAGCTGTTCCAGTACCGATCTGGATGCCTTGGTCATGCCGCCTTCCCAGTCGCCGCTCCAGTGAATGGATGAGTACCATTTTATCTCTCCTTCCAGAGGCAAGGTTGACGAACTGACAGGTCCATGTTTTCTGATATACTCCAGAGCTTTCTCTTCATATTCTCTTAATCCTTCAAACCTTTCAGCATTTTCACGGCTGACATTACGGAAACGGTTAAAATACCGCCAGTCTTCCATTGGTATGATCGATATCTCCTTATCGGGATAGTCAAAAAGCATTCTGTCCTTATAAAGCAGATCACTGAGATATTTCTTTCTGAATCCGGAAACTCTTGACTGTAAAGTCAGTTCAGCATTTTTCCCGACAGCGTCAACCGGATCATACTGAATACAGCCGGCCTGTCTTATATACTCATATGCTCCAAGTTTATTTCGAAATTTATAACTGCCAAAAAGACCCTGTTTCATTAACAGGAATCTTCTGGCTGTTTCCTTTGAAATAGAAATATAGGATTTATCCATCTGTCTCTGTTATTCTTTTTTAAATTCTAGCATATCCCCAGATACAAATAAAGGCAGCCCTTATCAGGCTGCCTGTAAATCCCATCGCTTCATTTCTGAAACGTTATTTCTATATGTTAACGTCCTTTTTGCCAGGACGACTGGCTGTATATGTGAACGCTGTTTTATCAGCGGTTATCGTGTATGTGAATCGGTCAACTTCGACCGATTAAATAATAACCGAAAAAATCTGGCTTGGCAAGTACTTTTTTAACATTTTTCCAAAAAATTTTTTCAGCTATTCTGAATGTTATTTTTCACTCCAAAAGAGAGTTGTAAATGCCTCCGAATGAACCGTTTTTAATGTATAATGTGTATATGTTCCACATAAGATCTGAAGTAATAAGCGAGATAGAAATAAAGAAATCCAAGTTCTTTGGAATTCTTACTCCTGCTTCCTCCATTGAAGAAGCCAAGGAGTTACTGAGTGATGTCAGAAAAAGATATCCTAACGCCACTCATTACTGTACAGCCATGATATTCGATAACATTCAGCGTTCCAATGATGACGGAGAGCCTTCAGGTACAGCCGGTCTGCCGATGCTTGAATGTCTCAGACATAAGGATCTTAACAATGTCGTCATGATCGTCGTCCGTTACTTCGGAGGTACACTGTTGGGAACCGGAGGGCTGGTAAAAGCTTACCAGCAGAGTACGCTGGCAGCCATAGAAAAGGCCGTTCTGACACTTCCCGTTGAAGCCGGATTATATACCGTATCAGTGTCTTATGACCTCATAAACCGCATGGAAATGCTTCTGCGGAAGGAAGCGGAAATCAAAGACAGACAGTATGATGAACAGGTAACATTTACCTATATGTCAGAAAAAGATCTGACCCGGCAGATACAGGAAATCTCAAACGGTTCAGCCAGACCGGAATTAATTGAAAATGTAATTATAGAAAAGCCAGTTAGTTAACTAACTGACTTTTATTTTACGTATAAACCTATCGGTACTGCTCTTTCTATTTCAGTGTAATCATCAGGATTGCGGTCAGAAATCTTCAGTTTTCTTTGTCCGTTTATCATGATCTGGGCACTGCCGCCCCCATCCAGGTTAATGCCGTTATATACCCCCAGTGATTCACAGATGTCCACAACTTCCGAAAGTGAAGCCCCGCAACTGTCCTCTCCCTGTACATATCCAAACTTACCGGCTCCTTCAAACCATAACAGCAGCGGCTTGTTTTCCTTATCGGCACCTAAAACAATACGGGGAGCCCTGTCCTTCTGATAATTGTGCGGGTATATATTTGGAGGATATGTAACTGTTCCGATGTTCAGAAAGTTATGGAAACGGGAAATGAATCTGTCTGTTTTTACACCGTCTACCATGACGCTGTTGCCAACCTGCAAGGCAAATCTGACTTTTTCCAGGCCTCTGTATATTACCTGTCTGCGGTGAATAACCGTTTTTTCCGGAAGCTTCATGACAAATCCGGCACTTGGAATATGAGTATTGCCGTCTTCCTTATACGCTACTACATTATTCCCGACCACAACAATGTCAAAACCGCCAGTCGGTGTTTTCCTATATTCAGGACGTGAATATATTTTACAGTTCTCGCCATCCGCATACAGTGTATTGTCAATCTGTATTTCCAGATCGCTCAGAGTGATCCTGGTAACATGAACCCTGTAATCTTCATCAACCAGCAGCACTTCACGGTTAAATAACGGCGGATTTTCCACAATGCCGTTTTTTACGCATAAGCCCACCGGTGTTCCTATGACATCATAACCCGTGCTGCAGTCGAAACGATCCATGATGAAAAATGAGGAATTTACCTTTACTCTGGCATTATTAAGATCCTTGCTGATAAAACCGAAGCTATTGGAGACAGGCATGAAATCCACAAACGGCAGATTGCCGTTAGCTATCTGCAGACAGTTCTTTCTTGTCAGTTCACCATACAACTTACGTGCCTTTTCTTCCGTGATCCTGACTGCCCCGTCGAAGTATTTTGAATGCTTTCGCAAAGCCACATTAGCAGCCACCAGCATATCCAGCATATGACCGTATTCACTGTCATACATCGGTATCTCCGATTCCAGATTATCAGGCAGCTTGAACAGAATGCTTTTACCATAGAAATTGGCATATTTTCTTGCAAATACGTTTTTATAGAATGTTCCCAGATTTATGAAGGCTTCCTCACTGTAGTCAGGATGCATGAAAAACAGATCATCCCAGTTATCCCATCTGATGAGCTGCACTTTCTGAATATCTCCAGTATTGGAATACATGTATTTCTTAATAACTGATTTCATCATTTACAGTTTATCACAACCGGTTTTATCAGTATAGAAAGAGAGTTTTTCTCCATTTCAGCGCTGTGAAAAATGAGTGCATATACATATTTAATTATGATAAAATGTATTCAGTGATAAATTATGATAGATAATAAAGGAGAATCATATGTTTAAAGGTTTGACCAAAGAAGAAAAGTCATGGGTTCTGTATGACGTAGGTAACTCAGCTTTTACCATGCTGGCATGTTCCCTGATTCCTATCTGGTTTAAGGACCTGGCTATCGGAAACGGTCCCGGTCAGATAACCGGTGACCAGGCTACAGCCTACTACTCAATCGCAGTTTCAATCGTAACCGTAGTCGTTGCCTTTGTAGGTCCTGTCTGCGGTGCCATAGCTGACCACAAGGACAGAAAGAAGATTTTCTTCAATACTGCTGTTGCCTTAGGTGTCATTGGCTGTATCCTTAACGGTTTCGCAACCACCTGGGTTGCCTTCATCGTAATCCACGTTCTGTCAAAGATTTTCTACTCAGCATCACTGACGTTCTATGACTCAATGCTCAATGACGTTACCACTGAGGAAAGAATGGACGAGGTATCATCATACGGTTATGCCTGGGGCTACATCGGCTCATGCATTCCGTTCATTGTTGCCATGGTTGCCTACATTCTGTCTGGCGGCTTAAGCGAATCTCTGATGCTGTTCTCACCATCTGTTGGTAAGATTATCGGTTTCAGTGTTACCGGCTTATGGTGGTACATGGTTACCGTTCCATTACTGAAGAACTACAAACAGCGCAACTACGTTGAAGCTACAAAGGGCGAGATCGGCAGAGTATTTGCCAAGATCGGCGGAACCTTAAAGAGAATATTCATCAACGACAAGAAGGTATTATTATTCTTAATTGCTTTCTTCCTGTACATCGACGGTGTCGGCACTATCATTGATAACTGCATCAATATCGGTACAGATCTCGGTCTGCCGACAGTTGGTCAGGTCGTATTCCTGCTGGCTACTCAGGTTGTTGCCTTCGGCGGTTCTCTGGTATTTGCCAGACTTTCTAAAAAATACGATACAGTAACTCTTATCCTGATCTGCATCGTAGGCTACTTCTGCGTATGTCTCTATGCTCTGTTCCTGCATACACTGCTTGACTTCGCTATCCTGGCGTTTGGCGTAGGCTGCTTCCAGGGCTCTATTCAGTCATTATCAAGAAGCTACTATTCAAAGATCATTCCTGCTGAAAACTCAGGTGAGTACTTCGGTATTTATGATATCTTCTCAAAGGGTGCTTCATTCCTCGGTTCAGCCGTAATTGCCTGGGTAAAACTGGCTGGCGGTTCAATTAACATTGCCGTAGCTCTGTTATCAATATTCTTCGCCTTAGGCTTCATCTTCCTGAAGTTATCAGACAAGCAGAAGAAATTAAACAAATAGTCATTACAAAAACTCCGGATAACCGGAGTTTTATTGTGCTTTTCTAACGTTTAGCTTACATGCATTCCCGCAGAATTCCCCTTTTTTCAAGAGCCTGCTTCATGGCTTCTCCTATTTTATCAGGAGTCTCTGCCACAGTCACACCGGCCTCTCTCAGAGCATGTTTCTTACCTTCTGCGGTTCCTGTATTACCGGAAATAATAGCCCCGGCATGCCCCATTCTCTTGCCTGCAGGAGCAGTTGAACCGGAAATAAATGCAGCTACCGGCTTGCTGAAACGACCACTTCTGATCATTTCTGCGGCTTTTTCTTCCTCATTACCGCCGATTTCTCCTACCAGCAGAACACCCAGTGTATCATCGTCTTCTTCAAACAGTTTCAGAGCATCCTCAAAGGCAAAACACTTTATCGGATCCCCGCCTATGCCTAAGCATGTACTCTGTCCGATTCCCAGAGCCGTAAGCTGAGCTGCTGATTCATAAGTCAGTGTTCCCGACTTGGAAACAACACCGACATGACCTTTTTTATGAATATATCCCGGCATTATGCCGATCTTGCACTGTTCCACGCTGGTCAGACCCGGACAGTTAGGCCCGATCAGAACTGTATCAGTTCCTTTAATGCAGTCTCTTACCTTCAGCATATCAAGAACCGGTATGCCTTCAGTAATGCATACCACAAGCCTGATGCCTGCTTCAACGGCTTCCATGATGGAATCAGCCGCAAACTTAGGAGGAACAAATATCACTGATGCATCTGCGCCAGTTTTTTCCCTGGCTTCGCGGACGGTATTGAATACCGGAACATCCAGCACACTCTGTCCGCTTTTTCCCGGAGTTACCCCTGCTACAACTTTCGTGCCATACTCCAGCATCTTTTCCGTATGCAGTTTCCCCTGTGATCCTGTAATTCCCTGAACGATCACTCTGGTATCGGAATTAATAAGAATACTCATTACCGCACCTCCTTACTGACATACTCTGCGCAGTAGCGGGCTGCTTCTCCCAGTGAATCAGCTGAAATAATATGCATCTGCGAATCTCTGATTATTTCCCTGGCTGCTTCCATGTTTGAACCTTCAAACCTGACAACGACCGGAACCTTTAAATCTGTTACCTTAACAGCTTCCACTATGCCCTGGGCAATTACATCACATCTGACAATGCCGCCGAAAATGTTAACAAGTATGATTTTTACTTCCGGATCGGACATGATTATTTCAAAGGCCTTTGTCACTCTTTCAACCGTAGCTGTTCCGCCAACATCCAGGAAATTAGCTGGTCTGGCTCCCAGTGACTGAATCAGATCCATTGTTGCCATCGCCAGTCCTGCCCCATTTACCATGCAGCCGATATTGCCGCCAATTGAGATGTAGCTTAAACCAGCCTGTTTGGCCTGCATTTCATATGGATCTTCTTCATCCGGATCCCTGAGTATTTCTATATCCGGATGACGGTATAAGGCGTTGTCATCAAAGTTGATTTTGGCATCAACCGCCATATACCCCTTGGAAGTCAATGCCAATGGGTTTATCTCAACCAATGAACAGTCCTTATCGATAAACAGTTTTACCATTCCTGCAATGATACCAGCCAGTTCCTTTGAATACGGCAATCCCATCCTGTCCAGGAAATATCTGACGTGATAATCCTTAAGTCCTGTTTTCAGTGAGAAACCGGTTTTTACTATTTTTCCCGGTGCAGACCGGGCAATCTCTTCAATCTCAACCCCGCCATCTCTGCAACCCAGCAGAACGATCTGTCCGGCACTGCGGTCAACAGAGACTGCAACATAATATTCTTCATTTATCTGTACAGCTTCAGCTACCAGTATTTTTCGTACTGTCTTACCCTGCGGTCCCGTCTGTCTGGTTATCAGTTTTTTGCCGAACAGTTCTGAAGCCATCCTTTCTGCTTCTTCCAGGTTTTCAGCAATCTTTACTCCTCCGGCCTTGCCACGGCCGCCGGAATGTATCTGTGCCTTCAGAATATATGGAGGATCAATTCTGTTCGCTATTTCAACAGACTGCCGTACACTTTCAGCCATTTCGCCGGCTGACACAGGTATGCCATACTGTCTGAACAGTTCTCGGGCCTGATATTCATGTATGTTCATGTTAACCTCCCAGATCCATTTCATTACCTGCATTAAGAGCCTTAAGATTAAACTCTTCCGTGCCTTTAGGAATCCTGTTTCTGACTGTCTCAGCCAGTTCCTCAAAGGAACATATTCCCAGTATGCGGTTGATAACTCCAACCGCAACAATGTTCGCTGTTACTGCTTTACCTACTTTATACTCAGCTGTATCCAGTATCGGCAGATGATATACCTTATAGTTTTCGGCTTCTTTCGGTATTTCAACTCGGGAATCTACCACTACAATGGCATCATCTTTCAGATTCCTGACATATTTCTCAGCAGCCTTCCGTGTCAGTACCAGTACAAAGCCCGGATCACTTACTTCCGGGTATGATATTTTACTGTCAGATATTATGGCCTCAGCCTTACAGGCTCCGCCTCTGGCTTCAGGCCCGTAACTCTGCGTCTGGCAGGCATATCTGCCGGCATTAACTGCGGCTTCAGCCAGTATTATGGATGCCAGAATGACACCCTGTCCGCCGGTTCCGGCTAAGCGTATCTCCATTCTTTCCATAATCATCTTCCTCCAGCCTTTTCTATGATTTTCTCATACTCTTCAGTATATTCAGGATACTGATCATCATTAAAGATACCTGTAATGATCTTACCCTTCAGCTGTGCCGTACTCATTTTTTCAGCTGCCTTAACAGGTATGCTGTTTTCTTTCTGCCACTGCAGCATTTTTACGGCATCGCCTTTTTTATTCTTACGCCCATAATAGCTTGGACATATTGAGGCTACATCAACCACGGAGAAACCTTTATGCTTTATGGCTTTTTCCATGACCTTTATGGCTTCATTTATGCCATATGCCGTAACACGGGCAGTAAAGGTTGCCCCGGCTGATTTAGCCAGCAGAGGTATGTCAAAATCTCTGTCTATATTACCGTAAGGAGCAGTTGTGGCATAATCGCCTGATGGCGTTGTCGGTGAGTACTGCCCACCAGTCATGCCATAGATATTATTATTCAGAACAATACATGTTACTCCGATGTTTCTGCGGCAGGCGTGTATGAGATGATTTCCACCTATGGCAGATATGTCACCGTCTCCGGTAAGTACTATGACATTCAGCTCAGGCTTAGCCAGTTTGATACCGGTCGCAAAAGCCAGCGCTCTGCCGTGAGTTGTATGAATGGTATCAAAATTCAGATAACCAACAGCACGGCTGGAACAGCCTATTCCTGAAACAATGATGGTATTTCTTCTTTCCAGACCTACATTTTCAATAGCCTGACACAGTGCTCTCATTACACTGCCGTGACTGCAGCCCGGACACCAGATATGCGGAAGATTCTCCGTTCTCATTTCTCTTTCAATCAGTTTAGCCGGCATTTACATCGCCTCTGCTTTCTCTGTTACTTCTTCAGGCAGAATGAATGCCCCGTTAATTCTTCCTATAAATTCAACTCTGGCATCATCAGCCACTACTCTTTCAACTTCGTGCAGATACTGTCCGTTATTATGCTCAATCACAAGTATCTTCTTTATTCTCTGTGACAATTCTCTTAATCTGTCTTCAGCCATCGGCCAGATGGTTATCGGTCGGTACATGCCAGCCCTGATACTTTTTTTTCTGAGTATGTCTACCACGTCTTCACCGACTCTGGCACTGCCGCCATAGGCTACTATCAGTATTTCAGCATCATCTGTAAGATACTCATCCCAGGCTTCAATATCGCTGCGGTTTCTTTCAATCTTATTCAGCAATCGACTGTTAAGTTCATTGGCAACAGCTCTGTTATTCGTTGGAAAACCCCAGGTATTATGAGTAAGACCTGTAATATTATAGTAATGACCGGAACCGAATACCGACAGTATCGGTACCAGATCATCTTCCCCCTTATAAGCCTCATATTTTCCTTCAGGAGCATCAGGCTGTTTTCGACAGATGATTTCAACATTATCATCGATCTCTACGGTTTCCCTTAAATGACCGATCATTTCATCCATCAGGAAAATGACCGGTGTCATGTATTTTTCGGCCAGATTAAAGGCTCTGATAGCCAGGTAATAGGTTTCCGATACAGATGATGGGGATAAAACAATAATCGGATGATCACCATGAGTTCCCCATCTGCTCTGCATTACATCACCCTGTGATGAAGAAGTCGGCAATCCTGTAGAAGGACCTGATCTTTGCACATCAACGATCACGCATGGTATTTCAGCCATACTGGCATAGCCAATATTCTCCTGTTTCAGAGAAAAACCAGGTCCGGAAGTAGCCGTCATAGCCTTTACTCCGGTGACTGATGCTCCGATAACTGCAGCCATGGATGCTATCTCATCTTCCATCTGAATGAACTTACCGCCTACTTTTGGTAATTCTACGGCACATCCCTCAGCTATCTCCGTGCTTGGTGTGATTGGATAACCGGCAAAAAATCTCATGCCGGCCTTTAAGGCGCCTTTGACACAGGCTTCATTGCCCTGCATAAGTACTTTCCTACTCATTATCCTTATCCTCCAGCCAGATAGCGTAATCCGGACATCTTAATTCACACTGACCGCATCTGATACAGTTTTCTTCATTTTCAACAAAGACCTTATCGTTGACGATCTTTAGTACCCCTCTCGGACAAAAAGCTGCACAAATACCGCAGCCTTTACACCAGGATGTATCAGTAATAAGTTTTTTCATACCCCCACTACCTGAAACCTTTCTACTGATATTTCACAGAATCCTACATGTACAGATTCCGTGAAAAAGAAACATCATATTATGATTATCCATGTTCCATCTAATATTAGAATACATCCTTTTCAGCAAAATGAACACTTAACAATTTACTCTTTTTCCTGTCAGGAACAATCATGACCACCCGTGAAAACGGGTGGTTTGTTCTGAGGCTATAAGCCTCCTGTCCCCTCACCTACGTCTTAAGCCGTTCTTCGCCAGCGTCGAAGTCACTTTGTGTTTTCAACTGTTACTGGCCGTCAACGGCCTTT
>JAFRAB010000044.1 GCA_017405675.1 Erysipelotrichaceae bacterium | reverse complement strand
TCCCTTCCATTAAGTCGTGGTGAAAAAGTAGTTATCGATTATATTTTGCCAGTAAAATTAAAAAAAGACGAATAAGCCTCTTGTTTAATAAAATTCATAAGTAGTTTACCACATATTTTTATAACGAAAATATCGACATATAGTTATTTCAAATGGTTTCAATCAGGTGTTGACTTCATTATCACAACAAACTGAATTGATTAATTCTATGATTAGAAACTGTTCTTCGGAATTAGAAAAGAAATACAAAGATTTGGGGTACGAGCAACAGATTAATGATTTCCTAAGTTTCAAAGTGGTAAAATAACGCGTTCTTTTGAGGATGCATACGTTAGACACCATCTGTTCTATCAGTCGATGTTTAAGGCTTTTAGAACGGATTTTTCAAGGCAGAGTAATCTGCTTTTTCTTTATGTGTGATTCCACTGGGATTACATTCATGAAGAAATGAAAGAAGAAAAAATCCCGGTAACCTATATTCAGATGGAATTTGAAGACTCGGATGATGGCCGGAAAGCTGCTTTCGACATTGAGTTCCAACTGCATCAGATTCCCATGAATCTACGTTACGAAGAGTGTTAGAAAACAGCCGTCAATTAACTGACGGCTGTTTTGTATCTGAATGCACTGTTACAGTTCATTTGACCAGTTTTCTGAGCTGGGCAATAAGTTTTGGCAGGATAAGGGCATAGAATACTGACAGTATCAGCCCGGTAACAAACTTCAGCAGAAGGGTTCCGAATACCAGTTTGGAAGAGTAATATCCAAACAGCTTGGAGTCAACATATAGGGCCAGAGTATTGAAAACTGTCACTGTAAAGGCACAAATGGTCGCAATCACGGCCACATTTACAACATTGTACTCTTTTACTCTTCTGGCCAGAATGCCGGCGAGAAAACCGCTCAAGGCATGAGGAAGTATCCACAATGGGGTCGTTGCGGTAATTCCATATGTCGAAAAGAACACCTGGTAAATGCCGCTTCCGGCTAAACCTACCAGAAAACCTTCAAGCGGTCCCATCAGCAGGCCGGCAATTAATACCGGAAAGGCTTCAAGTGTGAATTTGAAATTTATCAGTTTAATTGGAGTCAGAAGGCTCAAAACCACATAAATGGCAGTAAGCATGGCCAGAGTTGTTAATTTGCGTGTTGACATGTCAATTGCCTCCTTTGTACAGCTTGCGGATCTCACTGACGAAATACAAAGATCCGGTGATCAGTATGGTGCCATTGGTATACTTCTCTGAAGCATAATCAAGAGCCTGAAGGTAATCGTGAATGGCCGTAACATCATTGTCGCCGACCAGTAGTTGTAATGCTGTGGAGCGACTGCTGTTGAAGGTAGTGATGACCAGTTCATCAGCGAGCTGATTAAGCGATTTTATCATTTTATCATACTGCTTGTCGGAAAGAATGCTGGCAATTATGCAGAGGGGTCTCTTCAGATTCCTGATGCTGTCTTTTACAGCCTCAATGCCATGTTCATTATGAGCCCCGTCAACAATGATCCTCGGCTGTTCGTTGATCACTTCAAAGCGGCCGGCCCAGGATGTATTCTGAAGGCCTTTTATGATGTCGGCTCTGTTCAGTTCGATAAGATGGTTCTTTCTGAGGCTGTCAGCTACCCGTAATGCCAGGGCAGCATTCTTTACCTGATAAAGGGCCAGGGTAGGCAGTGCTATATCATAACCTCCGTAACGGAAACTGACATGATCATCATTGAGACAGCCTTTGGGAGCTCTGACCTTAGTCAGTGCAGTGTTTTTCGCATAAGCCGTTTCTTCAAAAACCTGCAGGCAGCATTTCTTGGTTTCACCGGTGAATACCGGGACATTCTCTTTAATGATGCCGGCTTTCTCACGGGCTATTTCCGGCAGGGTGTTACCCAAAAAGGCCATGTGGTCAAAACCGATGTTGGTAATGATGCTGGCCAAAGGAACAATGACATTGGTGGCATCCAGTCGGCCTCCCATTCCCACTTCATAAACGACATAGTCAACATTGTTTTCCAGAAAGTAGTAAATGCTGATGAGCATGTCGATCTGGAACATTGAGAGATCATATGCTTCATAGTATTCGCCAAAGCGGTTTCCGTAATGCAGCAGATCTTCATCGGGAATGTTCCGGTTGTTGATCCTGATGCGGTCATTGTGAACTACCAGATGCGGGCTGGTGAAACTTCCCACTTTGTACCCATGCTGCTGCAGGATGCTCCTGAGGTAATCGGTAGTGCTGCCTTTCCCGTTGGTGCCGGCTACATGCAGACACTTCAACTGTCTTTCAGGGTGCCCAAGCCGGTCCAGAAGCACGTTAAAACTCACGCGGTTATCGCTGGTGGTTTTTCTGGTACTGACATAATCGATGAATTCATGTGCGCTGTTAAACATTTTTCTTCTAGAACCAATATGGATTAAATAACCAGGTGTTGGTAATACCGTAGTCGATGAAGATCGTCTGCCCGGACATATAGTTGAAGATCTTAGAACCCATGCAGACCAGTGGATAGCCCATTTGTTCCGGACTTGCCCAATAGCCGTCCCATGGCTTCAGGAAGATGTCTTCAATCATTTCAATTCCCTGAGCTTCATCATGTGTTGATGAAGTATATCTGCCGAAGTCTGATTTCAGTCCGGTATCTGTATTACCAGGATTCAGACAGTTTATTCTGATTTTCTTTTCAATGAACATCGGGTTGAACGTGTTGGCTACAACATAAAAGTTCAGGCATTCCTTTGAGAATACATATGCTGATGCGATCACGTCATGATGTTCGATACACCATTTTACACCATCTTCGTAGGTTTCAGTATCCATAAGCTCCTGACAGTTATCCTGGTTTTCTCTCCAGTTCCAGCCTCCGGAAGAGGCAATGATGCTGATGGATGATGAAGGTTCCATTTTTTCCGTTATGTTGGAAATCAGATATTTTGTGGAAAGAAGATTGACTTTCATGACTTCTTCGGCATTGGAACCTTCAAAGTAGGAAGTGCCCTGTGAGTTAAGAGCGATACCGTGGCAGAAGAACAGAGCATAAATGTTATCCGGCAGCTGTTCCAGAAGACTGTCCAGATCTTCCTTTACACCTAAGTCAGCGTAAAGAATCTCCTTTACCGGGAAGTCGAGGGTGCTGTGACGGCCGTTTCGACGGCATACAGCGTAGACATTGGCGCCTAATTCACTCAATAGACGTGCTGCGGCTTTGCCCATGCCTGAGAATGCACCGGTGACGACGACGTTTTTGTTTTCGTAGCCGAACAGTTCTTTCAGTGCTTTATTATCCATATAAATCTCCTTTAAAGAAGGGCTCTTGCGAGCCCTGTTTTTATAACCAGTTCCTTTCAGTTATTACACAGTCATAACCGTGGATCTTGATCTTGTCACCGATATGGAGACGGTCCTTTTCAGCGAGGATATAGCCATTGTTGACATTCTTTACATAGGAATAAACAAGTTTTGACACCCGGCCGATTTCTTCTCCGTCGATGTATACCGGTTCGCCCGGTCCGCCATACTGCTTGGAACGAATGAAGAAGTCTTCATTTTCATCAATAACCTCAAAACCAAGCATTTCTCTCTTGGGACCTTCTTCTTTTACCTTCAGCAATGCTGCCTTGCCAATGAAGTCCTTGTCCCAGTTAATGTTCTTTTCCAGTCCGACTTCAAAAGGATTGGTATGACTAAGGTCTCTCATGTAGTAGAACCCTGCTTCGGTTGGAAGTGTCCAGGCGAATACCTGGAATTCAGTAACTTCCTTGCCGCCGGCATCCTTGACAGCCTTGTCAATTATTTCCTGAACGGCATCGGCATCATCAGTGTTGCAGTAGATCTCATAACCGAGTTTTTCACCTGTGAAGCCGCCGCGGTTAACAATTATTTCCATGCCGTTGATCTCATCGGTTCGGTTCTGGAAGAACTTCAGATCATCAACACCGTTGGTCAGGATCTGATTCATTACTTCCTTGGATTTTGGCCCCTGAACGGCGAACATGTGCCAGTCATCTGTAATTTCATAGGTGTCTACATCATATCCTTCTGAATGATAATAGAACCAGTCATCACATTTGGTACCGTAAAGGGTTGAAACCCAGTATTTGTCTTCTTCCAGTCTCATGACGACGACGTCATCAATGATTTCACCTTCTTCATTCAGCATGGTGGTATATCTGTCCCTGCCTACTGCCAGAGTGGCGATGTTGTTGGGATAGACATAATCGAGGAATTTACAGGCATCTTCACCAGTAACTTCCATTAACTGATGAGTAAAGAGATAGTAGCCGACACATTCTCTGACGGCCATGTGTTCGGAACGCTTCCATTCATCATGTGCAAATATATTCTTATTCATGTCTGCTTCTCCTTACATAAACTTATCGATCTTCTTAGCGATCTTGATGCGCAGCTTGCCATTTGGAGAATCTTCTTCCCAGACAGACCACTGAGCATTGACCAGTGTTTTGACCATGCCCTGCCACATGTACAGATGAGCTTCACACAGCGACTGTGTTCCGCCGATTCCCAGATCGCCTCTGTTGATCACATAGATGACTTCGTCTTTGTTGAAGGCTTCAACGGTATAACCGCATACCAGAGACTGCAGCAGCATCTCAATGACACCGCCTAACAGACGCCCGTCTTCACCGATGGAGTTTGGAACACCCAACCATTCACGGCAGGCCTTGATGGCATATCTTTCACCGAACATGGCCTTACCGGCAGCTTCCAGAACGCACTTCTTGATCCACTCAGCGTTTTCAGCTGTTGTATATCCCAGTCTTACGGCGTTGTCGATGGCCGGAAGCAGATACAGGGAGGCAGCTGTTGAAAGATTGACCATCTGGTTGGAAGAATCGGTTTCATTATTGGTTCCGTTGACGAAATGGTAATCGCATTCTTCTCTGAACATCATGGGTTCTTCAACACAGTCTTCCTCCTGGGAGATCTTTTTATACTCATCGGAAACAGCAGGTCCGAAGGACTGCCACAGTTCATGGGCCGGAGCAGGGTATTTTTCTCTGGATTCGGCAATGATGCGGCAATGTCTGTCGCCGCAGCCTTTGGCTTCGACCATCATGTAATCCAGCTTATGGCCTTTTCTGTGGCGGCTTTCAGTAGCGTCGGCCTGTCCCTGCAGAGACATGGTCGTAGCACGGCACAGTTCGGAACAGCAGATATCCCAGTCACAGACATCCAGTTCCTTTTCACATCTGTAGGTTCCGAAATCCTGGCATCTGCCGCACATCAGCAGGGCATCATCACCTTTGTCCCCGATTAGAGCTCCGGGGTAGGAACCGCACATGAACGGATGGATACCGAAACCGTCATCTCCCGGATAATCAATTCCGGTCTGATACAGTCTCTGATAGGCTTCCTTGCACATTTCAGAAGCTCTGGTTGCGTAATCAGGAATGATGATCCTGTATGCCTGAGCGACGGCTGCACTTAAAACAGCTTCAAAACGGGAGGCATAATGCAGGGCATCCTTATAGGACATCAGCTTGTTCCAGGGTGACTGAACGGCATTATAAGTCTTGAAATTAGCTCCGTCACCGGAATTCTGCGGAATTCTTTCATCTACTCTTTTTATCATGTTTTACCTCTTAATCCTCTTCAGGATATGCGTCTATCGCAACCTGATACTTGACGATGTTATGTGAAGCACCGCCATCAACGACAATTGTTTCACCGGTAATGCCATCGGCAATATCCGTGCAGAAGGTGTAAGCCATCATACCGACCTGGTCGACCGGCAGCTGTCCGTCAACCTGCCAGACCATCAGTTCCTCATAGAACGCATCCTGTTGTTCTTCAGTAATATGTTCGCTGGCCATGTTACCAGCAGCACCCGGTGTCACCATTCCGCCCGGAGCGATGCTGTTGACCATGATGCCATAGCGTTTCAGCTCTTTTGCGGCTTCAGTAACGAGACCCATGACGGCAGCCTTACTGGATGCATAATGAGGATAACCGCCGAACACCGGATAAGGCATGATCGGGCTGTTGGAAGAAATCAGAACGATCTTGCCATGAATGTTGTGATCTATCATATACTTGCTGACATGCTTGACACCGAAGAAGGCACCGTAGACATTGGTTTCAAAAACCAGTTTCAGATCTTCCTGAGGCAGATCATAGATCTTGGCATAATTCCAGATGGCAGCGCTGTTTACGAAGATGTCCAGCGAGCCGAATTTTTCTACTGTGAAGTCAACCAGATTGCTTACTTCATTTTCATTTCTTACATCGGTGAAGCAGAAGGCGACATCATCGCCAAATCCCTGCTGTTGCAGCAGTGATAATGCTGCTTCCTCTTCAATGTGGGAATTAGAAGCCATAACAACTTTGGCGCCGCCCTGCAGAAGTCTTAAGGTGATATCAAAACCTAATCCTGAGGAACCGCCTGTAACCAGGGCTACTTTTCCCTTTACTGAATACATGTTGGAAAACGGACGTGCCTGAGCAATATAGCCTTCCAACATGGCTTTATCAGATTCCATAAATGCCATAACTAAAAACACTCTCCTTTTATTTGCGTCTGAAATGATATTCCCGGGATAGAATACAAGTATATTGTATTTAATATATGCTTTGACAATAATACTCTGAAAATAGGAAATTTACATGCACTGGGCAGACTTTTTGTCGGGTATGGAAACGTGATTTGGATCACCGGCCTTTCCTGAACTAGTATCTGTTATTTATCCAGTATTAGATTCTTACTGATTAAAAAAGTTAGAATAACGACTACTGCACCGGTAAGAACATCCGTTGCATAATGCATACCATCCATCATTCTGGCAATCATGGTACACAGCATAAAAGCAATGCATAGCACAAGTGTTATAGCCTTTGAGCCATTGCTTTTGAGATGGTTC
>JAFRAB010000043.1 GCA_017405675.1 Erysipelotrichaceae bacterium | reverse complement strand
GAGTATAAGGACCCCTTTAAGGGGTAAGCCATAGTGCAGAGCACGGTTGTCGGACATCACAAGACCCTTGAGGGTCGCCGTGCGGTAAAGGCCCTTACAGGGGAGCCAAAAAACCGCACGTTGCACGTGCGGATAGTTATTTCATTACATTATTTACCAGACTCTGACCAGATCAAGGCATTTGTCAGGTTCATTGGCATATAGGGATGTCAGAACAACCTTGTCATCAAGATGTTCTTCCTTAAGCATTTCGGCCAGTACATCCATGAAGATGCCTTTTCTTTCGACCAGACACCGTTCATTCAGTGTTTCCTGAAGGCCGGTTCTGCCTTCAAATGAACCATACCAGTCTGCCTGACAGGTGTAGTCAACACCGCAGGAAGGAGATCCGTCAATGCCGACAATTCCCAGTACTTCAAATGAATCATTACTGAGATATTCCTTTAACTGTTGAATGAAAGGAGTCAGGATCTTACGGCTGTGATCACGGAAGAAAGGATTGTCAAACTGGTTAGAAACATGGCCCCAGCGTCTGGATCCGTAAAGAGTAAACTCCGGGCAAGGTAGCTGAACGATCTGAATACCGTTTTTCAAAGCAGTGGAGACAAATTCCAGTCGAAGTGCTTCTTCAGCATCTATTTCTTCCTGATTATAAAGAACAACTTTAGAAGCTGTATTAAGAATGCAGTGTGAAACGAATATTATTTTTTTCATGGTCTCAATACCTCTTATCCATTGTAACATAAACTAATGCAAATTAAATATTTATCAAAAACTGACATTTGTCATGTTTTTGTCATGATGACAGATTATAGAATAAAATCAGATAAATAACGGAGATAATAATATGAAAAAACTGTATGATATTGAATCGATTAGAGAAAGAGTGAGTGAGATCCTTTTTGACGGTTCTCTTACTCATGAACAGCAGATGATGCAACTGGCCATGACAGCTGAGAATACCATGCCGTATCCGGAAGGAACACCGGAGAATTTTGAAGAACTGTATGACAGTTTGCAGATTTGTGACCTGTCTGAAGGACATGCTCCTTACTGCCCACGTTATATACTTCCTGACTATGATCTGTTAATGGAAATGGGCTGCAGTTTCCTCAGACTTGATCCGCCTACAAATCTGTTTGAGGCACTTAATACACTGCTGATTTTCTACCGCAATGTTCCTTCAGTAACGCACTTCCCGGTATATATGGGACATATTGACAGTCTGCTGGAACCATTTGTTACAGGCAGTGAAACTGATAAGCATATGATTGCCGGTTTCCTGAACTGCTGCGATCGCACTTTTGGTTCAAGCTTCTGCCACATGAATCTGGGGCCATATGATACCAAGACAGGACGTATTATTTTTGAATTGCTGCCAAAACTAAACAACTCTATTCCTAATATGACTTTATGCTATGATCCGGAGATAACTCCTGATGATTTTGCGGAAAAAGCCATTGAATGTTCCCTGAAGACAGCTAACCCGGCGTTTGCCTTTGATCCTGCTTATAAGAAAGACTTTAATGGAGGACGATATGGTATAGCCAGCTGTTATAATGGTCTGCCATATGCCGGCGGAGCCTTTACACTATCTAGAGTAAGACTTAACAGAATAGCAGAAAATTCCGGTTCACTGGATGACTTCATGAACAGACAGCTTCCTTATGTTGTTTCATCATTATGCCAGTTCATGGAGGCAAAGATCAGATTTGTTGCTGACAAGATCCCATTCTTTAAGACACATTTCCTGGTTAAGGAAGGATTTATAAAGAAAGACAATTTTGTAGGCTTGTTCGGAGTTGTCGGCCTGCATGAATGTGTTGAAATTCTGTTGCAGAAAGAGGGAAAGAATTATCGTTTCGGACCTGATGAAGAAGCCAATAAACTTGGTGTTGAAGTTATGAACCGTCTGAAAGAACTGGTAGAAAGCCATGAAAGTGCTTATTCTCCGGTATGGAATCATCACTTCATGCTGCATGCACAGGTAGGTGCTGAAAATGACGATAATACCAGCCCTGGTGCCCGTATCGCCATCGGCAAGGAAATAGATCTATATGATCATCTGCGTCAAGCCGGTCTGTTCCATCCTTACTTTACCAGCGGCATAGGTGATATATTCCCGTTTGAAACAACTGCCAGCAACAATCCTGCAGCTATCATTGATGTCTTTAAGGGAGCTTTCAAGGTTCACATGAGATATATTTCAACATATTATTCTGACAGTGACCTGATCAGAGTAACAGGCTTCCTGGTTAAAAAGAGTGAGGTATTTGCTCATGAAGCCGGACGGCAGGTCGTTAATGAAACAGCAGGAGGTTCTGTTGATTCATTAAGAAACAAGGGAATTCTGGACAGAAAAGTACGTACACTTTAAACAAAAACAAAGGCTCTTCGAGAGCCTTTTGTTCTATACCAGATTTGAAAAGGTGTTTTTCAGTTTAAGGTATTGCCGAGTAGTTATGTACAGTTTGTTTCTGTTACGGCTTAACAGTCCGTCTGCTATGAATTCCTCAATATATCTGTACAGAGTCCTCAGATTCAGATGAGAATTCCGGGCAATTTGTTCTCTGGTTTCCCTGATGTAGTAAGGCATGGCTTTTGCCTGACAGCTGTTAAGAAGGTATAATCCCAGTCTTTCACGGTTATTAAGTATCAGGCGCGATTCAGATTCATTCATGTTCTGAATGGCAAGAGAAGCAAGGTAGGGGGCCAGAACTCGGTAGCCGTCAGGGTATTCCTTCAGGGTAGTATGGAAAAGTTCAACAGGTATTTCAATGACCTGACAGGTTCCGTCAGCATAAACACTGGCTCCGAAAACTGTCATTTCCTGCAGGAATTCCGTTATTCCCAGGATTTGAGGTGCTGAAAGAGAGGCAATTATAGTGTTGTCTCCACTGGTTGAAAATGACTTGATCCTTACAGTTCCTTTTACCAGAACAAAAATACTGGTGATATCATCACCGGCATGAATAAAGGTTTCATCGTTGTAAACAGTGATGGCACCTTTGTTTACCGGCAGCATTTTCTGACCGTTCAGGACAGCTGTCATAAGCAGGTAGCAGGATTCGGTATTCATGAGTTTTCTTTCTATTTATTTACAGTATAAACCGGAAAATGCCAACTTTTTAAGCATTATGCAACGAAACGCTGTTCTTTGTTAGAACTTTACGAAAACAACATTTTGTGATTAAATAGATATTAGTAAAGATGTAAAGAAAGTAAAGTATGGAGGGATATTTTTATAATCTTTATCGTTAAAATTAAAGGAGAATAATATGACACAGAAAAAACGTTCAATTAAGGATGATTTTACAATGCTTACAATTCTGCTTATCCCTATCGGAGTAGCAGTAAACGTAGTAGGCGGAAACCTGGCCAGCCTTTTAAAACTTCCAATGTATCTTGATACAATTGGTACTATCTTTACAGGCATTATTGCAGGACCATGGGTTGGTGCCGTTACCGGTTTATTAACAAACATCGTTACAGGTATTACAAACCCTGTTAACTTCTGGTTCATCCATGTTAACGTCATCGTTGGCTTACTGACTGGTTTCATGGCAAGAGCTGGCTGGTTCACTGACTGGAAGAAAGGCTTATTAGCTACTGTTATTCAGTCTGTTGCTTCAACAATTGCTTCTGCCCCTCCAGTAGTATATGTATTCGGTGGTGTAACAGGTTCTGGTACTTCTCTGATTTCAGCAGTTATGATCGCTGCTGGAAAGAGCATCTGGACTTCATTCCTGAGTGTTGAAATTGTCTGGACTGTTATCGACAGAATCATTTCTTGGCTGATCAGCTTAGGTGTTATGAGGGTTATCCCTGACAGAACACTGGTTAAGTTCCCATTAGGTAACTTATATCTTAAGAACAAGAAATAAGCAATAATTTATCAGGGGGTAGTGGTCCCTCCCACACCCCTTTTTTCACTTTTTAAGAAAAGGACTTTTTGATATGGACAAATCTTTTTTAGAACAGGTACAGATTCATAAGAAGAATAAACTTGACGGCCTGCATCCAAAGACCAAAATGATTGTTCTGATCTTATACGTAATCTGTACGTTTATTTTAGCTGTCAAAGTAACCAAACTTCAGCTGCCTTTATATCAGATAGCTTGGTTTGGTGTACTGCTTGTAATTTTTGCGCTGTCCGGTCAGTTTAACAGGTGTCTAAGAGGCATGAGGGCTGTTTTTGTTGTATTTGCCGTTATTGTAGTTGCTCAGTCACTTATACAGCCGGGTGGTGAGATTCTGTTCAAACTGGGACCTATTACCATTGAAGAACACGGTTTGCAGAAAGCCTGCAATCTTGGTTTCATGGTACTGGATGTTGCCGGTATTTTCGTCTGGTTCTTCCAGACTACCAGTCATAAGGAAATTGCCGCCGCTTTACGGGAAGCAGGCGTTAATGACAAAATAGCATATGTATTCGTTTCAACTTTAAAGATGATTGATGAAATGGGTAAGAATTCCCGTACTATCATGAATGCTCAGCGTGCCAGAGGCATCGAAACAGAAGGTAATCTGATGGTAAGAGCCAAGGCTTTCGTTCCATCTCTGATACCTCTTGTTCTGACCGCTATTACCGGTGCTGAAGAAAGAGTAGTAACTCTGGAAGCCAGAGGCTTCTCAGTTAATGCCCGGAAAACAAGCGTCTTTAAACTGGAGAAATCAGGAGCCGAAACATTAGTGCTGATTATAAGCTTATTAATAACTGTTGCGTTAGCAGCCTGGAGGATCTTCTTAGCATGAGTACAATAATGGAATGTAAAAATGTCACTTATCAGTATCCTCTGACTGATAAACCGACTTTGAAGAATATTAACATTAAGATTGAAAAAGGCAAGGTATATGGTGTTGTCGGTGAAAATGGAGCCGGCAAAACCACTTTCTGTGCCGTTTTAAGAGGATTCGCACCTAGTTTCTATCAGGGCGACCTGAAGGGTGAAGTAGAACTGGAAGGAAAGAACATCGTTGAATATGGCGGTGATATTTCCACCAGGATCGGTTACGTCTTCCAGAATCCGTTTACCCAGATTTCCGGTGTTAAGGATACCGTATATGAAGAGGTATGCTATGGCCTGGAAAACTTCGGTGTACCTGTTGATGAAATCGACAGACGTGTTTGCGAAGTAATGAAGCTTACAAACATTGAATCTCTGGCCATGCAGAATCCATTTGAAATTTCCGGTGGTCAGATGCAGAGAGTTGCCTTGGCATCCGTTATCGTTCTGGAACCTGATGTTCTGGTAATTGACGAACCTACCAGCCAGCTGGACCCGGAGGGAACCGAGAGTGTCTTTGAAGTAATCAAAGCCATGAAGGAAAAACATAAGACTATTGTTCTGGTTGAGCATAAAATCGACCTGATTGCAGAATACGCTGATGAAGTAATCGTCTTTAAGGATGGTGAAATCGTAGCACATGGACCGACTGAAGAGATTCTTTCAGACATGTCTCTTCTGGAAAAAGGTGTCAACCTGCCACAGGTAGCAGTTCTGTGTTCCAAACTTAAGGAAAAGGGACTGCCTCTGGAAAAGATCGCTGTCACTGACAAGGAAGCTGTAAGAGTAATCGAAAAAGCTTTGAAAGAGAGGGGTTAGTTATGGCTGATATAGTAATTAAGAATGTAAGTTTTACTTATCCTAACGGCCATCTAGCTGTTGAAAACATCAATCTTGAAATAAAGCAGGGTGAAAATGTTGCGATCGTTGGACAGAACGGTGCCGGCAAGACAACTCTGGTAAAGATGATGAACGGCTTGAACAAACCGACTCTGGGTGATGTATTTGTCGGAGATAAGAATACCAGAGATTATACTACTGCACAGATTTCAAGAAGTGTAGGTTACGTCTTCCAGAACCCTGATGATCAGATCTTCCACTCAACAGTAGAAGAGGAAGTTCGTTTCGGACCTGCATATTTCAAGCTGCCTCTGGAAGAGGAAAACAGAAGAGTAGAATATGCTCTGGAAATCACGGGTATGGATGAATTCCGCAATACAAACCCGTTTGACCTTCCATTGAGCATTCGTAAATTCGTAACCATTGCTGCTGTAATAGCCATGGATACGGATGTAATGATTTTTGACGAACCTACTGCCGGCCAGGATATTGACGGCAACAAGCGTCTGGCTCATATTCTGGAAGCGCTCCATGAAAAGGGAAAGACGGTAATCACCATTTCCCATGACATGGAATTCGTGGCCAGCTATTTTGACAGAGTAATCGTTATGGCAACCAAGCACATTGTCAGAGAAGGAACTCCAAAGGAGATCTTCTGGGACTTTGATTCTCTGGAGAAGGCCATGCTTAAACAGCCTTATGTTTCAAGAGTATGCAAGGCTTTGGGTATAGAAGGGAATGTAATATCTGTTGATGAAGCCATTGACAGAATAATGAGTAAGTAAATGAGTGCCAATAATAAAAAACTGGCATATCTGGCATTTGCTCTCTACTTCATATCAGGTGTTGTCTGCATGCTTATCGGCAGCAGCATGTCATCATTAGTAGAACTATACGGGCGTCCGCTGGAGAAGATAGTACTTTTCATCGGTGCCTTTGCGACCGGCAGAACCCTGTCAGTCTATATGATAGGAAAACTGGCTAAAAAGGACCCGATGAAGGTCCTTTTTGTGGGAACTGCTCTGTTATTGGTTTATCTGCTGGGAGTGGCGTTAATTCCTGTTTATTACATAGGTTTTGCGTGCGCTTTCCTTGGTGGTATTGGTATGAGTGCTCAGGATGCCATATGCCCGCTGTTTCTTTCCAGAGTTTACCCTGAATCATATTCATCAAGTCTGAGTGCCGGACAGGCTCTTTACGGGTTGGGAAGCTTTGCCATAAGTGCTCTGACCGGATTGATGTTTCATGTACATCTGCCGTTTTATGCAGCTAATATTCTGCTGGCATTAGTAGGTGTTTCAATGCTGGTACTGGTACCTTTTACCAGATGGGAAAATATTGAAGCAGAGGAACAGGTTGAAACGGTAAAGCCTCTTTATTCACAGCATAATAAACTGGTATTGATCTTGTTAGGTATTATCTGCTTTGCCTACTGCAGCACCTGCAATGCTCTGGGTTCATATATGTCCAGTTACATTGAAGCGCTGGGCGGAAGCACTGAAGCTTCAACATATATTCTGGCAGTATATAACCTGTTTATCGTAATAGGGGCAGTTATATTCGTTGTGATACTGAAAAAGCTTAATGAGAGAACTGTTCTGCTGGTAAATTCAGCGGTAATAACAATAGCACTTTTGGCCGGTATGATGATCAACTCGATTAAAGGATATTACATCAGTTTCCCGGTTGTTGGGTTTTTCCTGGGAGTGCTGTTTACGATCATAATCGCAATAGGTACCAGACTTGAATACCGCAATATTTCGGTTGCCAGTGCTTTTATCGCAACAATAGGTAGCTGCGGTGATATTTTTACCCCAATCGCTACTTCCAGACTGATCACAGGTTTGGGAATCGAATCAGTATTATATTACGTTATTGTTTTAATGGTCATACAGACCGTTGTATCTTTTATTGTTTACATATTTACAAAGGAGGAAGTGTAGTATGGCAAGAATTCAAAGCAAAGAAGTTTTAATGGATGACGGCAGCGGCAGACAGTACCACATTCACTGCAAGAAAGGTGATGTAGGCAAATACGTTCTGCTTCCTGGTGACCCGTTCAGAACGGACATTATCGCCAAGCATTTTGATGATCCGCATCTGGTAGCTCACAACCGTGAACACAAAACCTGGAGCGGTTATCTGGATGGCGAACTGGTATCAGTATGCAGCACAGGCATGGGCGGACCTTCAACAGCCATCTGCCTTGAAGAGCTTATTCATTGCGGTGCGGAAGTTTTCATCAGAGTCGGAACCTGCGGCAGGATCTGTGAGGAAAGCTATGATCCGGCACTGGAAGGCTGCGTAATTACCGGTGCTATCAGAGATGAAGGAACTACCGTTCACTATATTCCAATTGAGTATCCGGCCATCGCTGACAGAGAAGTAACCAACGCACTGGTAAAGGCTGCCAAAGATCTGGGATATCCTTTTGCGGAAGGAATTGCTCAGTCCAAAGATTCATTCTACGGTCAGCATGACCCAGACAGCATGCCTGATGCTCCAAGACTGCACGAAAGATGGCAGGCCTGGGAAAGGGCAGGAGTCATGGCTTCTGAAATGGAAACCAGCACACTGTTTGTTGTAGCTGCCATCAGAGGCGTCAAGTCAGGTGCCATCATGGCTTATGGTTCAATGAATGACCATACCATCGAAATCGCCTGCCAGGCCATTAAGAATCTGATTAAGGCCGACAAGGAGAAATAATATGGGTTTCTATGAAGAAACTTTAGCGCCTATACTTCATAAAACAGCTGATGAAATAGAAAAAACAGCACATATGCAGGACATTGTTAACGGAACGATGTCTGTGGAACGTTTTCGTTTCCAGATCAAGCAGAATTATCAGTATCTGCTCGATTATACCAGATGCTGGGCTTTAGCTCTGGCTAAATGCCGCAGTTTCAAAGAGATGGAAATCTTCTATCCGATAGTAAAGAATACGATGGAATCAACTGTCATGATAAATAGAACATACTGGGCTGATCAGCTTGGAATATCAGTTGATGACATGGATAAGGTAATAGAGGCACCTGGCAAACGTTCATATACAGCTTTCCAGCTGATGACTGTCAATCAGGGCGGTCTGGCTGAAGCCATGATGGCTCTATTCCCATGCAACATCATTTACCGTTATTTCGGTGAAGATCTGCTGGATCAGTGCAAGCTGCCTGCTGACAACATGTTCTTTAAATGGCTGGAATACTATACTTCTGATGAATATATCCGGAAAACAGAAAATGAGATCAGCATAATAAACAAACTGTGCCGGGATAAAAACAAAAAGGAAAAAGCCTGGCTGCTGGAAATCATGTGCAACAGCTGCAACTACGAAATACTGCAGTGGCAGGACATGTACCACAACATGACAACCTGGCCGCTGGATGACATTTATCCTGAAAAATTCACTTCTTTTGAGGAGTAGATTATTATGGCAGAAAAGAGAAAAAAACTGATCATTGATACAGACTGCGGGTCTGATGACGCCATGGCCATTGCCATGGCTCTTAATGATGACAGATATGAGATCATCATGATTACGACCGTATCAGGCAATGTACGCATGAAACAGGCAACATATAATACCCTGACAACTTTGAAGGTCACAGACAGTTATTATCCTCCCGTATACATGGGAACAGATGAAATGCTGGTAAGGGACTGGGTAGGTGCCGCTGAAACCCATGGCAATGATGGCATGGGTGATCTTGGTCTGGTTGATTATTCACTAAAACCTCAGGAAGGAAATGCCGTTATCAAAATGCTGGAAGCCCTGAGAGACAGCGAGGACGGGGAAATAGATATAATCGCCTTAGGACCTCTGACCAACCTGGCTCTGGCTATCAGACTGGAACCGGAAATAATGAAGAAAGCCGGCCGCATTGTAGTAATGGGAACTGCCGGCCTGGGAACGGGAAATGTTTCTCCGGTCGCAGAATTCAATATCTGGCAGGATGCTGAAGCCTGTAAAGTTGTTCTGGAATCAGGAATCGATCCACTGATCTTTGTCGGATGGGATGCCTGTCTGGATGAGGCTATGCTGAATGCTGAAGAGATCAGAACGATCAGAGAAAGCGGACCGCTTGGCCGCTTCTGTATAGATTCAAATATTACCTTACAGGTTATGAACCGTGACCGCTTTGGTGATGATTATCTGGATATGGCTGATCCGGCTGCTATGGCGGCTGCTCTGTATCCGGAATGTATTGAAAACTGTGATAAATACTACTGTGAAGTAGAAACTGGCAGGGGACCAAGTTATGGCGGTGTCCTGGTTGATTTCTATCATTTTTCCGGTAAGGAACCAAATGCATATATCTGCAGTAAGTTAAAACCTGACCTTTACAAACAATATATTTTCAGAACGCTGAAGGTCAGTTAATGGGGAAAGGAATAATATGAAAGAACTGAAAGTTAAATTCTTAATGGGGCCAGCTGACTGCAATGACCCTAACATTCCGCACTACAGTGATGAATTCCTTAAATCACTGTCTGAAAAACTTGGTGTCAATGTAGTATTGGGTGAAATGGATGAGGTAGCTGCTCAGCCTTTACCTGTTTATTTCATTGCATCTGGCGGTGCTGAAAATGGCTTTAAGGCCAATTATCAGACAACCAAGGAACCGTATATCTTGCTTACTACACCTGGTTATAACTCACTGGCAGCTTCCATGGAAATCATGGGCTTCTTGGCTGAGCATAATCTGAAGGGTGAGATCCTGCACGGTGATTTTGATACTCTGGCAAAACAGCTGAAGATCAAACTGGCTGTTGCTGAAGCCAAAGAAGCCTTGAAGCATCAGCATTTAGGGTGTTTCGGTGAACCTGGCGGACTGATTGCTTCTGACATTGATTTTGCCAAGTTGGAAGAACTGACCGGTGCTAAGTCAACGCTTTATGAACTGGATGAATTAATTGCCGAATATCATAAGGGCGGTTATGTAGAAAACAAATGGACTGAAGAACTTAAGAAAAAAGGCTTCAGACCGGAAGAAACCGAAAAAGCCCTGAATGTATACGGTGCATTAAAGAGATTAATTGACAAGTATCAGCTGACAGCTGTAACCGTAAGATGCTTTGACCTGCTGGAAGCAATCCATACTACAGGATGTCTGGCATTGGCTATCCTGAATGCTGAAGGAATTCCTGCTGCCTGCGAAGGTGACCAGAAGTCACTGTTAAGCATGGTTATCATGAGGGTACTGACCGGCAAATCAGGATTCATGGCTAACCCAAGCACCATGGATCCAAAGGCTTCAGAAATCATTTTTGCTCACTGCACTATTCCAATTGATATGCCGGATTCATATTATCTGACTACACACTTTGAATCAGGAATCGGTGTTGCCGTAGCTACTGATATAGAGCCTCAGGTCATGACTATCTTCAAGTGTAATGGCGATTTAAGCAGACATTATGCCGGAAGAGCAGACCTGATTGAAACAATGCATCTGGGTACATTATGCCGCAGCCAGATGAAGCTGAAACTGGAAGATGGTACAGAATACTTTGCAAAGAGACCAATCAGCAACCATCACATTATCTGCAAAGGTGATTATAAGGAAGTAATAGACGCTTTCTTTGAACAGTATTAGAAGTATCATTGAAAAAACAGGATGAGTTTATGAAAAAGATAATGATTTTTATATGTCTGTTCTTTTGCATGGCTCTGACTGCCTGCAGTAAATATGACAGAATAGAGGTCAGAGTTTCTGAAGGTGACTGGACTGTTCTTGATAAGGAAGAGGCTGAAAAAGCTTACCGGATAATTGAGAAATTTGAAAAGGGAGGCTACCGGGAAATTCACCCTGATGATATGGGCAAAGGCGGACTGGATTTTTACATCCGTGTCAGCAAGGGCAGCAGCCAGACGGTATATAATACCAGAGGTCCTGAATGGGCTAAGGTAATGCCGGATCAGACATATCATGCCATTAAGGTCAATTCTGACTTTTACAGTGAACTCGTCACTTTCTATGAAAACTATTTTCCTTTGTTATACTCCATAGAGTATTCTTCTGCTGATCCTGCTGTTTATTGTGAACATAATGGCAGATTTACACCTGATCAGGAAAGTATTTACCGTTTGTATGGAGAGATACGCCAGACTGTCTGGCAGTATCCTGCTCGGCCACAGTATGACGGCAATTATGATGATGAGATCTGTCAGATTGTTTATGACGATTCTGTTGTAAAGGAAACAATTCATCTGTTTAATGATTTCAAGGTTATTAACGGCAGAAAACTGCCGGTAAATAATGTTGAACTGGTAAGATTTATTCTGCCGGATACGGAAATACCGGATGCCGGTACATATTCTTCCAATGCTTATACACTGATACTGAATGAAGACAGAACAGGTGTTTGTAAAGCAGGGGATATGGAATATGATATTAAGCTGGATATCTCCAGACAGGTTATAACAGGAATAGACGGAGAAATCCCTTACCGCTATAAGGATCAGATGATCAGTTTTGAAGGTATTGGCGGACGTATTTATCTGAGAAAAGAATTCTAATGACAATAACCAGCAGTTGTTGAACAATGGCTGCTGGTTATTAGTGTTTTTGTACTATACTGAATAGAGGTAAAGCATATGAAAAAACTGATTGAAAAGATCAAGAAAATTCCAAAGTGGGGGTATGCAGTCGGACTTTTCTATTTTGGATTGCAGTATGGAATGTATCGCCTGGGTGAATGGCTCAGCGGTGTCATCGGAACCAAACGGAATGCTTTTGAATGGAAGATTCCTTTCATTGATGACCGGATCCCGTTAATTCCGGCATTTGTGGTCATCTATATTTTTTCATATGTTTTCTGGATCTGCGGTCCTATTGCCGCATCCCTTACCAGTAAAAAGAACTTCAGAAAATATATCATAGGTCTGACGCTGGCCTACATCATCGGTTTCCTGTTCTTTGTTTTCATGCCTACCTATATGGACAGAGTAAAGGAAGGATTGATGGAACAGGCTGCCAAACCTGGTGTGTTTAACAAACTTCTGGCAACAGTTTATGGAGCTGATGGCAGTGAGATGGCTTATAATCTGGTTCCGTCTTATCACTGTCTGATCAGTGCATACTGTTATCTGGGTGTCCGCAAACAGCCGGAGATCTCCAAAGGATTCAGAATATATTCTCTGATAATGGCTGTTCTCATCAGTATTTCCACCGTATGCACCAAGCAGCATTACGTCATTGATGTTGTAATGGGAGTTGGAATATCGGTTGGCTGTTATATTCTGATGAACAGAATATATGCAGATAAAAACTAAAAAAACAGGATCACTCCTGTTCTTTGTTTTAGATTAATTCGAAATAATAACCGCATTCAAACACCTGGCCAGGCGGCAGCAGATTATTCTCTGTATCGTCTCTGAAGGTGTTTTCCTTTGGCAGATCATTGTCAGGGAACCAAGGTTCGATGCAGACAAATGGTGCTTTATCACTGGAGTGCCAGAAACCTACGGAAGCATATCCTTCAATACCGACTCTGACAGTATGGCGGCCATTAGTCAGCTGAGCCCAGCTGGATTTCAGCTGATGGTTGTGATAGAAGAAGGAAGGGAACAGACTTACGTCTCTGAGTGAAAAACTGTTTCCGTCAGGAATGTTTCTTTCAGGATGGCTCAGGTCTTCATTCTGCTCAAATTCAATACGGTAATTTTTATAGCTTTCTCTGTGGTCCATAGGACAGTTGAAAGCCGGGTGGAAACCTATCATAAACGGAAGCATTTTCTCATCACGGTTGGTCACGGTATATTTTATCAGCAGTTTGTGTCCCTGCAGTTTATATCTTGCTTCAACGGAGAAAAGGAATGGGTAGACTCTCATGGTATTGAAATCTGACTGTAATACCAGGGCTACTTCATCTTCTCTTACCTCAGTAAAGGTGAATTCAGCATCTCTGGCAAAGCCATGCTGACCACAGGAATACTCCTTGCCGTCATAGGTGTACTTACCGTCCTTTAACGGTCCGGCATATGGGAACAGCAGTGGATTACAGTTACGCCAGTGCTGCGGATTACGTGACCAAATGGTTTCAACAGTACTGCTGTTTTTTCTGAAACTGATAACTTCAGCAGCATGAGAGCTGATGATTGCCTGTACAAACTGGTTTTTAATTGTGATTTCCTTACTCATTTTCTGAGACTCCTTTCAGTTTTTCTGTTTCTTCAGCTGTCAGTTCACGGTATTCACCGACAGCCAGATCTTCTATGTTAAGAAAAGAATAGTTAGTTCTTTTCAGATAGGTGACATTGCATCCCAGATAGCCTATCATTCTTTTCACCTGATGGAACTTGCCTTCATGAATAGTCAGATATCCGGACGTTTCATTTATCTGCTCCAGTTTTCCCGGCAGGGAAGTGAAATCAGAGAATTCAATTGGTCTGGAAAGAATAAGCGCTGCTTCCGGTGGCAGAGGCCTGTCGCATTCAAAATAGTATTTTTTGTCAACGTGATACTTTGGCGAGATCAGCTGATGAGTCAGCTGCCCATCATTGGTTATCAGTAACAGTCCTTCAGTATCCTTATCCAGACGGCCGACAGGATTCAGATCCTTATAGTAATTAGGTACCAGTTCCATGACATTAGGTGAACCGTCTTTGGTACAGAGATATCCCGCTGGTTTGTTCAGCATGAAATACTGATATTGCTGATAGATCAGAGGTTCGCCTTCAAGACATACTTTTGATGATTCACTGACCTTATGATCGGGCTTGGTAATGACTTCATCATCAACAGTAACCAGTCCGGTTGATATCAGTTTTTTTATTTCCTTACGTGTGCCGATTCCCATGTCGGCCAGGTATTTATCCAGTCTCATACTTTAATTCTACAGTTTTCTGTGTCCGGCCTCAATTTTGTTTTTGAGTTTATTTCCTTCAGCTTTGGCAAAACCGAGAGGATAACCATCAACACATACCAGGACCCAGCCGCGATATGGTGTTTCATATGTAATTGTTTCTCCTCTCAAATAGCGCTCAGTTCTTTCATCAGCGGCCGAAAGATTTACGGTCTGTGAAAACTGCTCAGCTTTCAGGGACATTGCCAGGTGCTGTGACGGTTCAAAACGATTCTTTTTCAGAGTACCCAGCAGCAGCCCGGAGCGCAGGGTCATTATTCCGGAAGTGTCTATTCTGTGATTGCTGTGATATACCTTTTCTCCAATGCAGAATATTGATTCTTTAGAGTAATCACGGTTTATAAGGCTCACAAACCGCTCTACCGCTTCGTTTTCAAATGACGGGTATATTATATCTTCTGCTTTTTTGGATTGCCCCTGCTTCTGTAATAAAGCCATGAAATGACCTTCGCCATTCAGTCTGAAAGGGTACAGTCTGGCACATTCTTCCAGACCGCTGATTCCATCCGCAAATAACGGATGTTTGTTTATTTTTACTAAAGACAGTTCCGGGTGTTCTGTTAAGGCATATTGAATTACTTCTTCATTTTCCTTTGGATTAAAGGTGCATGTTGAATACAGGATCATTCCGCCGTCTTTCAAAAGGAAGGCGGCTTTATCAATTAGTTCTTTCTGTATTGGCCGATAGTACTCATGGTTTCTGCTCACCCATGAAGAAATAAGGGAAGGATCCTTGCGGAACATGCCTTCACCGGAACATGGGGCATCAAGCAGGATCTTGTCAAAGGTATCCTGCGTGAAAGCTGATATGTCACTGCTGGTGACCCATACATTCTGAAAGCCATGTCTTTCAACATTTTTCAGAGTAGCCTGTTGTCTGGAAGCACTGATGTCATTGCTGACGAGAAGCCCCTTGGAAAGACGGCATGCCAGCTGTGTTGTTTTTCCTCCCGGTGCTGCGCAGCCATCCAGTACGACATCATCCGGCTCGACCGGCAGAAATGCACCTGGTGACATGGCGCTTGGTTCCTGCAGATAATAGAGTCCGGCATGATAATATGGATGAGTTGACGGTCTGTCTTCTTCCTGGTAATAAAAACCCTCTTTGCACCATGGAACAGGTTCCAGATGAAAAGGGGATATTTTCAGAAAATCCTCAACAGATATCTTTGAGGTATTTACTCTTAGTCCATTAAAAGAAGGCATGCTTAAAGATTCCGTATAATTCCGGAAATCATCCTTAAGTAACTGCTTCATTTCACTAAGGTATTCTTCAGGTAAATTCATAATTCTTCGTATAATGGGAGCATCTTAAGTTCGGATGTATCCATATATCCTTTATCTGTAAGTTTGAGGAACGGCATGCAGGTCAGAGACAGCAGGCAGAGATTCATTACGGTATTACGGTGTACGTATCCCTGTGTCTCAAAAGCTTTTCTGATGGATATAAACTGTTCTGCTGCCTTTTCAACAGAAAGATTGCTCATCAGTCCGGCAATCGGCAAAGAAAGCTGCCCTGTTATTCCGCCATTGTTTACGGCAACGATACCACCGTTAATATCGATTATGGTATCTACTGCTTTTTTCATGTCTTCAGGATCACAGCCCATGACGATCAGATCATGACTGTCATGATTCAGAGAAGAAGCGACTGCTCCTTCTTTCAGACCATCGCCTCTGACGAAGCCATAGCTGACATTTCCGTTTTTTCCGTGTCTTTCAAATACCATTAACAGGCGGCAGTCAGTTTCCTGCCACTGCAGGATATTATTTCTGACTTCCATTTTCACAAAAGCCGGGAAAGTTACATTGGTGTTTCGCCTGATCTCCATGACACGTACGTTGACTTTGCGGTCACCCCCTGGAACGTGGACTGTAAATCTGCCGATGTCAGGTTTCTTCATTCTGACAGTGTTTTCATATTGGTCGCCTAAAGTATAGGTTCTGTTAATTTTCTTTTCTTCGTTTATGTCAAAGACCTTATGGCCTTTTTTATATGTTTCCTTGACTATGAATTCGTTTACGTCGTCAAGCAGCACGAAATCAGCCAGGCGGCCTGGGACAATTACTCCACGGTCACGCAGATTCATGCGTACCGCAGGCGTATATGTAGCACAGTAAATGGCATTTTCAGGTTTCATGCCCATGGATATGGCTTTTCTAACCAGATAGTCAAGATGTCCTTTCTGAAGCAATATGTCAGGGAAGGTGTCATCTGTAACAAAACTGAAGTATTCATAAAGATTGTTTTCCATGATGAAATCAATTACTTCCTGTTTCATCATCAGATCCTGGATCTGTACGAACATGCCGCTTTCAAAACGCTGCTTAAGTTCTTCAATGTCATGCTCGCAATGATCAGAGTTAATGCCGCGGAAAAGGAATCGAGCCAGATTGATGTCCTTAAGCTGTGGACAGTGTCCTTCCAATATGTAATTTGGATCAGTTTTACTGACAGTTTCAATGAATTTTCCGACTTCAGAATTGTTTTTCTGAGTTATTTCCATGTAATTCATTACTTCACCGAGACAGATTACATTTTCAGTATCCTTGAGCTCCAGCATATCCTGACAGGTAATAGCCCGTCCGGCTGTTTCATATTCTTCAGGCATGACCGGTACATTGCTAGGGATAGCATAATAAATGTCATATAGAGCGTTTTTTCCGTCTTCGATCATGGCTTTGATGCCATCCTGACCGCAGACGTTAGCTATTTCATGTGGTTCGGAAACAATTGTAGTCAGTCCGTTGGAAACAGTGTAGTCAGTGAAAGCAGACGGTGTTACCAGTGAACTTTCAATATGCATGTGAATATCGATAAGACCCGGGATCATGAAGCGTCCTTTTGCGTCGGTTTCGTTATCAGCTGTTATTTCATTCTGCTTTTTCTGGTCTACATAAAGAAATCTGCCGTCTTTGATATACACATCAGCGTCATTGAATTTTCTGAAATAGGAATTGTAAACTCTGGCATTTCGGATTACCAGATCTGCTCTGTTAAGATCTTT
The DNA here is from genome assembly GCA_017405675.1 of Erysipelotrichaceae bacterium. Next base: position 79,914 of record JAFRAB010000043.1, on the reverse strand, counting down.
CATAACTGTTTCTCCACAGTCATATTTTACCATAAAAAAGAGGAATACTATGCTTCCTCGTTCTCATCGATCATGTAGAATTTATCTTTCCCATAGCCTGATTTTATCAGGAGATTCAGTATCAGTCCCAACGGCAGGAAAATGATACTGACGATCAGAGCCTTGATCAGTCCGTTAAGAATTCTTTTCATCATTCCTACCTCCCGTATGACAGTATATCACCATATTTTTATTTGAAAAGGGGTTTAATGAGTTCTTAAGGATTTGATAATGGATAAATAAAAACTGACATTCATGATGTCAGTAACGTTTTAACTGGTGCTCGAGGAGGGACTTGAACCCTCAAGGGTTTGATCCCGGTGGATTTTGAGTCCACTGCGTCTGCCGATTCCGCCACTCGAGCATGTAGAAATATTTTAACGTATTAAAGCTGAAATGTAAATAACGTCAGCTACGGTCAAACCTTATTTCTATATCGAGCTCTCTGCCGTTTTCACTGAGTGCTTTTCTGATCAGCTCGGAGATGGCTTCCTTATCAGTTTTGTGGTCAAAAGGTATCTCTACATCAACGATATATCTGTTGAGTTTCCGGTTGTAATGGAAATCATGGAAGTCTGCCTGAGGGTCATACTGCTTCAGTACAGCGGATAACTGCTGTTTCAGCTGGAGAAGATCCTTATCATCATTGGAAGGGTCAGCATGAAGAGTCATTTTAATTCCTGTTTTCTGAGCGACATCAGTTTCCATGGCATCCAGAATGTCATGAGCCTGCGACAGTGTCAGATCAGCATCCAGATCGATATCCGCTGAACCGTAGAGAATATCCGGTCCGTAACTGTGTATTCTTAAGTCGTGTACTCCTCTGATATCCGGATATTCAGAAAGTATCTGTTCTACTTCCTCAAAGGTGTTTTTGTTGCCTGTGGTTCCTGTCAGTATGGAAGTCATTTCCAGGAAGATTTTGGCGCCGTTAAATATAATGACTGCTGAAAGAATCAGACCAAGTATGGCATCCAGGTAAGGGGAAGTCAGAGGTGTCAGCAGATAGCCGATGATGATTACAGCTGTAGATGCGGCATCGGAAAGAGAATCCGCTGTTTGAGCTTTGAGGGGAATTAACCCGCTGCTTTTGTAAAGGGTGTTATAGTACATGGCCAGTCCCCGTTTGGCCGCCAGTGACAAGGCCAGGATAATGACGGCTGTGAGATTGAAATCAACGGATTTAGGCGTTATTATGCGTGATACTGATGATTTGAACAGTGAGAAACCAACAACGATGATCACAGTGGCAATGCCCTGTGAAAGCATGTATTCAATACGCCCGTGACCGTAAGGGTGTTCACGGTCAGCTGGCTTGCTGGCAAGACGGTAGCCGATGAAAATCAGAATGGCATTTCCTATGTCAGTAAGGTTGTTGAAGCCGTCTGAAAGAATGGCAATGGAATTTGTCATGAATCCTGATATCAGCTTTATGGTACATAAAACAATGTTGACACATATGCCGGCAATGCTGGCTTTTCTGCTTATGTTTTCCTTATTCATAACACCTATTATAGTACAAAAAAACTTCCTGAGAGCAGGAAGTTATCTTACTTTACAGTTACTTCAGCAAAGACCTCATTGGTTTCAATATCATACCAGGTGAAAGTCTTATCTTCAAGCAGCATGTAGCTGTTATGAGAGCCGTCTTTTGGCAGTGAAACAGATCCTGGATTCATGTAGATCCAGTCTTCATGTTCGCTGCAGGCTGGAACATGGAAATGTCCGTTGATCATGATTTCATGGTTATGCAGAGGCAGCGGATCCTTTTCGCTGTGTTTATGACCGTGAGTTGCATAAATAGTCAATCCGTTAATTTCCAGCATGATGTAATCTGCCATTATAGGGAATTCCAGAACCATCTGATCAATGTCAGCATCACAGTTTCCCTGAACGGCCATGATGTTGTATTTTTCCCGGTTTAGTGTAGCAAATACCTGTTTAGGTGCATATTCCTTTGGCAGTGGATTTCTAGGGCCATGATAAAGAAGGTCACCTAAAAGGAGCAGTTTATCAGCATTGGATTCCTTAAATCTCTTGATCATCAGATCACAGTAATATGATGAACCGTGAATGTCAGAAGCTATCATTAATTTCATGTTTTTATACCTCGATTGCATAATATCCAAATATTTGCACAAAGTCAAACAAGTGAAGTCATTAACATTGACAAATAATCTTTATGTGGCAATAATGTTGTTGTAACTGTCCCAAATGGGACAAATGGAGCGATATGAAACTAACTGATGTGACAAGAAGCCAATTATCAGATATCTGTTCAACATTCATGTTTGAAGGTATGAATGCGGAAACTGTTCTTTCAGTTCTACAGGATGACAGAGTTGTCTGCCAGAGTTATCTGAAAGGGGAAACAGTATTCAGACCGGAACAGTACAGCCGATCTCTGGCTTATATTCTTAAGGGAAGTGCATCAATTTCCATGGAAACGGGAGATGGTGATAATTTCCCTATGAGAAAGATTGAGGAAGGCAGTTTCTTTGGCGTTGCAGCTCTGTTTAATGAAGAAACAAGGTATGTAACAGAGATAAGTGCTGCCAGGGACATGAAGATAGTATTCTTCAAAGAATCACTGGTTGAGGAATGCATCAGAAATCACCCGGATTTCGCCATGAACTATGTTCGCTTTCTGGGCAGCAGGATCCGTTTCCTGAACCGCAAGATTGCGCTACTGGCAAACACTTCGTCCGAGAGTTCCCTGATGGGTTATCTGATGAATGCAGCCAGCCGCTTCGGTGAAGAATTCAGAATAGAAGTGTCCTATTCACAGCTGGCCAAAAACCTGAACATGGGAAGAAGTTCACTTTACAGAGCTCTGGATGATCTTGAAAACAGAAACATTATCAAAAGATCAGGAAGAAACATCACGTTAGTTAATTACGAAGCTTTAAAGAACAGTTAGAAAAGAAGGGGTTTTTATGAAAAGATTATTTACAGCCTTAACAGCATTACTGCTGGCCGTGACCATGCTGTCCGGATGCGCACCTAAAGAAGAACCGGCAGTCAGATATGATGTCAAGTTCGGTGTGTTAAAGGGACCTACCGGTATCGGTGCCAGCTATCTGCTTGAGAAAAACAACAATGGTGAATCAATGAATAATTATGAGGTGACAACAGAAGCAGAAGCTAATGCCATGGTTTCCCGGATCGCTTCCGGAGCACTGGATATTGCTGCCATTCCTACGAATGCTGCCAGCGCTCTTTATAACAAGACAAACGGCGATGTTAAGATCATTGCTTTGAACACAGCTGGTGTTCTGTATATCCTGGAAAAAGGCAACAGCATCAACAGTGTTGCCGATCTGAAGGACAAGATCATTTATGCTGTAGGACAGGGATCAAACCCTGAATATGTTCTCAAGTACATTCTGGAACAGAATGGGTTGAAGGAAAATGAAGACTATCACATTGAATTCAGAGACAGTGCTACAGTCACAACTCAGGCTGCCAGCGGATCCATTGAAGTATGCATGCTGCCAATTCCGGCTGCTACAACTGTTCTTATTAAGAATAAAGACATGCGTGCTGCATTAAGCCTGTCTGAGGAATGGGATAAGCTGAACAACGGAAGCACCCTGACAATGGGATGTGTTGTGGTCAGAAAAGAATTCTATGAAAACAACAAAAAGGCTGTTGAACAGTTTTTAAAGGAATATGAGGAATCCATTAACTATGTTAAGGATAATCCTCAGGAAGCCGGAGCATTATGCGAGAAATATGAAATCGTACCTTCTGCAGCAATCGCTGCCAAGGCAATTCCTGATGCCAATCTGATTTTTGTGTCAGGCAAGGATATCAGACCAGCTATCGAAGGCTATTTCAAGGTTCTCTTTGATGCTGATCCAAAGTCAATCGGAGGCAAGTTACCTGGTGATGACTTCTATCCAGGAGAATAAATTACTTAAAAATTTAATATCACGGGCTTTCTGGCTTCTGTTGTGGACGCTGGCAGCCCTTAAGGTTGGAAAGGAACTGATCCTTCCCAGCCCTTTTGCCGTTATAAAGGTACTGGGGAAACTGATCGTTACCGGATCTTTCTGGATCAATACTCTGACTACAATACTGCGTGTTCTGTCAGGATACTGTATCGGCGTTATTTCTGCCGTGATCCTGGCAGTGCTGACCTGCAGTAATGAACTGGCTGATTCCTTAATGTCACCTGTGATCAGAATTGTCAGGTCGACTCCGGTTGCCAGTTTCATCATTCTGGCTCTGCTGTGGATGGGGAAGAATAATGTTCCGGTTTTAATGTCCATGCTGATGGTAATACCGGTTGTATGGGAAAACATTGTTGCTCAGTATCAGGCAACTGACAGAGATCTGCTGGAAATGGCAAAGGCATATAATCTTTCTGGATGGAAGAAATTCAGATATATCTATGTTCCTTCAGCTTTCCCGGGTTTTCTTTCCGGATGTCTGTCCGCTATGGGACTGGCCTGGAAAAGCGGTATTGCCGCTGAAGTATTATGTCAGCCTTCAAAGGCTATCGGTTCAAATCTGTATTATTCAAAAGTCTACCTGGAAACCCCGGAGCTGTTTGCCTGGACGGCAGTGGTAGTCATATTGAGCATGTGCATTGAAAAGCTTATTAAGAAACGGCTTTTCAGAGGTGCCGGAAATGAAAATAAGTAATCTGTGGTTCAGTTATGAGAATAAACCGATATTTGAGGACTATTCTCTCGAACTGTCTGACGGCATAACATGTCTGATGGGAGCCAGCGGAATAGGGAAGACCACTCTGCTGAAACTGATGGCCGGACTGCTGACACCAGATGCCGGAACGATTGACATCGGAAACAGAAAAGTTTCATTCATGTTTCAGGAGGATCGTCTGCTGCCATGGCTTAATGTCAGGGATAACATTCTGCTGGTAACCGATAAGGAAAAGGAAGCAGATGAACTGCTGGAGGAACTGGGTATAGATGGCAGTCTGAAAACTGCAGAATTATCCGGGGGAATGGCCCGCAGAGTTGCCATGATACGCTGTCTGTTATATGAAAGTGACATGTTGCTTATGGATGAACCTTTTAAGGGAATGGATGAGGCTTTGATTAAAAAAGCAGCTTCCATAATCATCCGACAGAACAAGCCAGTTGTTATTTCAACACATTCAACTGATGAAGTTAAAGCACTTGATGCTGAAGTTATAGAGATTGAAAATTAACAATATACTAATCAAAAAAAGCAGTTAAGACACAATTGTCTGACAATTGTAAAATCATGTCTGCTTTTTTTTATGTTGTTGAGTTTATCATATGAATATAAAATAGCAAAAAGCATTTGCGAGAAAGGAGATTTTATGAAAAGAATTATAATAATATTATTAAGTGTTTTGTGTATTATGTGTTTAGATTATAAGGTGATGGCCGAACCTTCCATAGAGAATGATTTATATGGAGTTGAACAATATGGTTTGGTTAAAAAAAGGTCATCTCTTTGGAATTCTATTGAGATAAATTTATATCCAGAGTTTGAAAACACTCAAGATGCTATAAAAAACTTTATAACAATTAATAGCAGTATATTATTTGAAATAGAATCAAAAATAGGTATGAAGATTATTGATGTGGATAGTTTCTTTGATTTTCTGGAAATGTATAGTTTATACATAGAAGAAAATGAATTATATGAATCAAGACCAGAGGAAATGTTATTTAGAAAGGAACTGTTGAATTTTACAGATATTATTGAAAATGAAGAAAAAAATACAGAAATTGAGAATTTACTTGTTTCTCAGGATATTGATATTTCTAGTATAGATTTATGTTTGCCACATAATAATTATCATGAAAATAATAATTTAGGTAATAGAGATTTTAATATTTCAAATGGAATTACCTATGCTACAACATGGGCGATTTCACACAATCCAAATTATTATAATTATCATAATGGAGATTGTGCAAATTTCTGCTCACAAATATTAGAGGCAGGAGGTGTATTACAATACTATACAGGTGGTGAGAATACCGGATGGTGGCACTTAAATAATGCAAATCATGATTCTTCAAAATCATGGAGATTGGCCGATAATTTTAGTAAATACTATGGCATGTACTTAAATACTTCATCACACTATGCATTTAATATATGTATCAGAACGGGAAGTTTTATAGCTCTTGATTATACGAATGATGGTGACTGGGATCATGTTGGTTTTGTAACAGGTAAGGATTCGTCTTATTCTTCAACCCTAGGATATACGGATTATAGAGTTGCCCAACACTCAACTTGGTATGAAGGGAACTATAATACATGGGCATCTAATAATGTCAATCAGTGGGAGACTTACAACGATGGTATTTGTAGATATGGTATAATCTTATATTAAAGAAGCATAATGTTAACATTGTAAATAAATGGAAAACATAATAGCACAAAAACGCATATAATTAGAATTATAAAGAAAGATAATTGAACATTTCATGGAAAGAGTTAACAGGGAAAGGGTAAGTCAGCTAATTAAAGAAATAAGGAGAAGTAAAAACTTGAGTCAATATGATATGGCTGATCTTTTAGGTGTTTCTGACAGAACAATCAGTCGTTGGGAAAATGGGGCTTCTTTACCTTCCATGGATGATGTTGTGCAAATCTGTAATCAGTTTAATATTTCATTAGAGGAAGTATTTGAAGGGGAGCGTAATATTGAAAAAGAACTATCCAGGAGGATGGAAACTGTAAACACTAGTATTAAAGGCATGAATGACAGGATTTTCAGTACAGCGGAAACAGTAAAAAAGATGGATAGCAAAATGAACACAATTAATGAAAGCATAAAGAATGCTTCATTATTAAATCCGGAAAGAGATAATGATGAAAACAATTGGCTGGTTTTGGTGGTAGTTCACCGGGTAACGTCTCTTTTATCTTTTCTGTATTTTGGAATAAATGTAATTAATAGAATTACAATCATATGTATAACTCTTGTATATATGCTTGGTTTTACTTTTCTGATCATAAAAAACAGACATAATAGAAGCTATCTGAAAATTGTAATAATATATTGTTTGCTGGGAGCACTAAACTATTTCATATGTTTTTATACCGGAGATATTGCTATAAAAAAAGACTACGAATTCAGTGTGGAAACTATACTTATAAACGGACCACTTCTGGGCCTAAATGTAATAGGAAGATATGATCTGAAAATAGGGTTAATTCTGATCATGATGACTTATTTTCGGTGGATAATTTTATGCTTTTATTTTTTATCATCGAACAAAAACAAGTTTATAAGAGTGATAACGTACGCCCTGACAATCTCAATCATACTGATTTTCACAATATCATTTGTGGCTAAAAATAATCCTGATAATGTATTTGTGTATTTGATTCCAATGTTTTTCTGTGAAACACATTTAATTACAGTAATGTTTATTGCCCGGATAGCACATACAGTTCTGTATTTTTTTAAGGAAAAAAGCAATGTGTATAAGAAAATAATCTGTATATTTATTACACGGTGTATGTGTTATTTTTGTTGTACAGTTGATGGTGCAACAAGAATGGTTTATGTGTTATGGCATCATCCAACAGAGGCTTTTCAATATCCTATAATTGTAGAATCAAGTCATAGTAATATCATTTATTCAAAAAGTACACGGCCATTTACATATGATGACAGCCTTAACAAGGTCCCTATGAGGGATGCAGTAAAGTGCGTTAGGATTGGCCCTGTTGTATTTGCTCGTTATACCTGGAAACAGAACGGATAGTCTGTTAAGAAATACAGAATAAACAAACCTTTTGTTATTTCAACACATTCAAATGATGAAGTTAAAGCACTCGAAGCTGAAGCAATTATACTTTAGCGAAAGTGCTTTTCTTTAATATGACTTTTTTCTATAATATATACGTGATAGTATGCTATTTTTAATGGAAAGGAAAATAATATGGCAAAACTTAGTGCAAGTGCAACTGCTAAAATCCTTGAAATCTGCGATCGTTATACGGATGAAAAGACTCCGTTAATGATGATTTTAAGTGATATCCAGAACGAATATGGCTATATTCCTCTGGAGGTACAGGAACTGGTTTCTGCTAGAACCGGTATCTCAGTTGCTGAAATCTATGGTGTAGTAACCTTTTATTCATTCTTCTCCCTTACTCCAAAGGGAAAGTACATTGTTGGCTGCTGCTTAGGTACAGCCTGCTATGTAAAGGGAGCCCAGCAGATCATCGACAAATTCTCAGAAGTTCTGGGCATTCAGCCTGGTGAAACTACTGCAGATGGTTTATTTACACTTGATGCCTTACGTTGCATCGGTGCCTGCGGTATTGCTCCGGCTGTAAGTATCAGCGGTCAGGTTTATCCAAAGATGTCAGTTGACAAGGTAAAGGCAATCGTTGATGATTACCGCGCAAAGGAAGGTGCAGCGGCATGATCAGAACAGTAGAAGAATTAAATGCCAAGAAAGCTGTGTGTACTGCTAATCTTGAAACCAAGATTAACGGTACGGATGGAAGACGTCACATCGTATTATGCGGCGGTACGGGATGCTTATCCAGCCATTCAGATGAAATCAAGGCAAGATTTGAAGAAGTGTTAAAGGAAAGAGGAATTGAAGACAGAGCAACTGTAAATCAGGTTGGCTGTTTCGGTTTCTGCTCCCAGGGACCATTCGTCAAGATCTATCCTGAAGACACATTATATCGTCTGGTTAAAATTACAGATGTTGAAGAAATCGTTGAATCAGACATCATCAACAATACTGTTGTTGAACGTCTGTTATATGTTGACCCTGTAACAAAGGCCAAGGTTTCAAAACAGGACGAAATCAACTTCTATAAGAAGCAGAGACGTATTGCCTTACATGGCTGCGGCGTCATTAATCCTGAAGACATCAACGAAGCTTTAGGTATGGGTGCTTATGAAGGACTCAAGAGAGCCCTGACCATGACCCCTCAGGAAGTTGTTGATGAAGTAACAAAGTCAGGTTTACGTGGCCGTGGTGGCGGTGGCTTCCCAACAGGACGTAAATGGCAGTTTGCATTAAATGTTGATGCAGATCAGAAATATGTAGTATGTAACGGTGACGAAGGTGACCCAGGTGCCTTCATGGACCGTAGTATCCTTGAAGGTAACCCACTGGCTGTTATCGAAGGTATGGTAATTGCCGGTTATGCTTTCGGTGCTTCAGAAGGTTACTTCTACGTACGTGCTGAATATCCAATCGCTGTAAAGCGTTTGAGAATCGCTATCAAACAGGCTACAGAAATGGGTCTGTTAGGCGACAATATCTTGGGAACTGATTTCAGTTTCAGATGTCATATCCGCTTAGGTGCCGGTGCATTCGTCTGCGGTGAGGAAACCGCATTACTGAATTCCATCGAAGGCAAGCGTGGTATGCCAAGACCAAGACCACCATTCCCAGCAGTTAAGGGTTTATGGGGCAAGCCGACATGCGTTAACAACGTTGAAACACTGGCCTGCGTTCCATATATCTTAAGAAACGGTGCTGAAGACTTTGCTTCTGTCGGTACTGAAAGATCAAAGGGAACAAAGGTATTCGCTTTAGGCGGTAAGGTCAATAACGTAGGTCTGGTTGAAGTACCAATGGGAACAACCTTAAGAGAACTCATTTATGATATCGGCGGCGGTATTCCTAACGGTAAGAAGTTCAAGGCTATTCAGACCGGCGGTCCTTCAGGCGGATGTCTGACTGAAGAATACCTGGATGAACCAATTGACTTCGATAACCTGGTAGCCAAGGGTTCAATGATGGGTTCTGGCGGTGCTATCGTCATGGACGAAGACAACTGTATGGTTGACGTAGCCAAGTTCTACATGGAATTCATCTGTGATGAATCCTGCGGAAAGTGTACTCCATGCCGTATCGGTACCAAGAGAATGCTTGAGATCCTGACCCGCATTACTGAGGGTAAGGGAACCATGCATGACCTGGAAGAACTGGATGAATTAAGCCAGACTGTTAAGGCAAACTCACTGTGTGCCTTAGGTCAGACTTCCAGCAACCCAATTACATCTACACTGACTCATTTCAGAGATGAATATATTGCTCATATCGTTGATAAGAAGTGTCCTGCACATGTCTGCAAGAAGTTAATGGAATACCATATCGATCCAGACAAGTGTATCGGCTGCGGTATGTGTGCACGTAACTGCCCGGCTAGCTGTATTACAAGAACAGATTACATTGCACCGGGTCATAAACTGGCTTCAATGTCAATTGACTCCAGCAAGTGCGTAAAGTGCGGAACTTGTATTTCATCTTGTAAGTTCGGCGCCATCTCAAAGATATAGGAGGATCCCGAAATGTCATTAGTAAATATTAAGATTGAAGGCGTTCCATATCAGGTTGACAGCTCACTGACTATTCTGGAAGCTGCCAAGAAGTGCGGTTACGATATTCCTTCCTTATGTTCATTCAATCATGGCGAATGCAATGTCGGTTCCTGCCGTGTCTGCTTAGTAGAAGCTACAGGCGCCAGAGGACTGGTTGCTTCATGTGTATATCCGGTATCTGAAGGAATGGAAATCAGAATTTCTACTCCAAAAGCTACTGAAGCAAGAAGAAGAAGCGTTGAATTAATGCTGTCAAATCATAACATGAATTGTCAGCAGTGCGAAAAGAACGGTCACTGTGAACTGTTACATGTTGCACAGATCACCGGTGCCAGAGAAGGCGCATTTGCCGGTGTACGTTCTGAAACATATCTTGATGAATTAGCTCCGGGCTTAATCAGAGATACTTCAAAGTGTATCCTGTGCGGCAGATGTATTGCCAGATGCTCAAATGCTCATGGTTTAGGTATCCTGGGCTTTGAAAACAGAGGTTTCAAGACAGTTGTCGGACCTGCTGAAAACAGAAGCTTTGCTGATTCACCATGTATCCAGTGCGGACAGTGCGTTAACGTATGTCCAACTGGTGCCTTAATGGAACATTCAGAAATCTACAAGGTTGATAAGGCCTTTGCTGAAGGCAAGCATGTTATCGTACAGGCTGCCCCAGCTGTCAGAGCTGCTTTAGGCGAAGAGTTCGGTTATCCTGTAGGTACACCTGTCACCGGTAAGATGACAGCTGCCTTAAGAAGACTGGGCTTCGAAAGAGTTTATGACGTTAACTTCGGTGCTGACCTGACTATCATGGAAGAAGGCACAGAATTATTACACCGCTTAACAAAGGGCGGCGTGCTGCCAATGATCACATCCTGCTCACCAGGCTGGATCAACTATGCAGAATACAACTACGGTGATTTATTACCGCATCTGTCAAGCTGCAAGTCTCCTCACCAGATGCAGGGCGCTATCATCAAGTCCTACTGGGCACAGCAGCACAACATTGATCCTAAGGATATATTTGTTGTTTCAGTAATGCCTTGCGTTGCCAAGAAGTTCGAAAGACAGAGAGAACAGGAAATGGTTGACGGTTTATATGATGTTGATGCAGTCATCACTACCAGAGAACTGGCCAGAATGATCAGACGTGCAGGTATCATGTTCAACCGTTTACCGGATGAAGAATGGGATCAGGACATCATGGGTGATTACTCAGGTGCCGCAGTCATCTTCGGTGTTACCGGTGGTGTTATGGAAGCAGCTTTAAGAACTGTTTACTACAAGCTGACTGGTAAGGAACATGACAAGATCACTTTCGACGAAGTCAAGGGACATGATGCAGGTATCAGAGAAGCCTCACTCGACATCAATGGTACAGTTGTCAATGTTGCAATTGCTTCAGGCATGAAGAGCGCCAAGGTTTTACTTGATGATATCCGTGCTGGAAAGTCAAAATATCATTTCATCGAAATCATGGGCTGCCCAGGTGGATGTATCAATGGCGGTGGTCAGCCATACATCAGACCAAGCTTAATGCCAAATGAACCGGATGATATTCTTGATACATACAAGGAAAAGAGAGCAAAAGCTCTGTATTCTGAAGATGAACGTCAGGTAGTACGTCAGTCTCATAACAATCCTCAGATCATTGAGTTATATGAAAAGTTCTTAGGTGAACCTAATTCTCATAAGGCTCATGAATTACTGCATACTTCATATGCAGCAAGAGAAGGATTCAACGAGGTAAAACGTTAATCTAAAGAACATGGGAAATCCCATGTTCTTTTTTTTGGGTTTGCAGGTGCTGTTGGGCCATATGATTGCCTGCGAATATAAAATATGAAAGAATAGAAGCGGAGGCAGCAGACATGAATATAGCAATAGTAGGATGCGGTCATATAGCGATAAGAGTTGCGCAGGGTATTATCTATTCGGAAGGAAATCTTTATGCAGTAGCAGCCAGAGATAAGGAAAGAGCCAGACAGTTTTCTCTGAATTATCCGGACTGTAAATACATGGATTATGATGAAGTGTTTGCCGATGAGAATGTGGATATGGTATATATTGCCACTGTAAATACGGCTCATTACGGGCTGATAAAAAGGGCACTTTTAAGTCATAAACATGTTATCTGTGAAAAACCGATGCTGGCTAATGAAGAAGAAATAAATGAAGTATTTGAACTTGCCCGTAGTCAGGGGTGTTTCCTGATGGAGGCACATAAGACATGCTTTACGGTTCTTAACAGATATCTCAGGCCGTTGATCAATGAAAAAATCGGCAGAATAGAACACATCTATGGTCAGTACTGCAGCCTGGCAGATTTTAACAGTCTTAAGGACTTCAATACCATGGAGAAAACCATGGGCGGATGCCGGTTTGACATTGGTGTTTATCCGATCTGTTTTGCGAATTACTATGCCGGCAGCGCCATTAGAAATGTTGAATCAGTTAAGATCGAAAAAGGGGAATATCCTAATGATATTGACATGACAGCTGAGCTGCTTTACGAAAACGGCATTACTGCCACAGTCAGGTCAAGCTGGCTTGACGGTTCAGTAAACAAGGGCATTATATACGGTGAAAAAGGACGTGTGGAAATCGTGAATTTCTGGAAGAATACCGAAGCAGAGATCATCCTGAATGACGGCAGTTCGGAAAAGATAAAGGTTGAGCAGGCCAGCGATTTCACCGGTGAAGTCAACGAAGCCGTCAGATGTGCCGAAAAAGGCATGTGTGAAAGTGAAGTCATGTCAGAAAAGGCTTCACTGGAAATAATGAAGGTTCTCAGAAAAGTCAAGGAATCCTGATTCCGGAGAGAACAGTTACAAGATTACTTTTTGAAATCCGCTGCAGATAGTATAATAACTATGTAGCGGTTTTTTCATGAACCGAAGGAGGATCTATGAGTATTCTCAAGCTTAAACCTGCATATAAGGATTATCTGTGGGGCGGTCACCGCCTCGTAGATGAGTTTAATTATGAATATGACGGCGACGTCTGTGCGGAAGCCTGGGTACTTTCCTGTCACCCGGACGGACCGTCACTGATAGCGGATGGAGAATATGCCGGAAAAACACTGACTGAGTATATTGAAAAAGAAGGCTTTGAGATTCTGGGTACTAACTGCCGCCGTTTTCGTGAATTTCCAATTCTGACCAAATTCATTGATGCCAGAGACAATCTTTCAGTACAGGTTCATCCATCCAATGGGTATGCCTTACGGTATGAAGGTCAGTATGGAAAAACCGAAATGTGGTATATTCTTGACGCTGAACCGGGCGCTTTCCTGTATCAGGGGTTCAAAAAGTCCATTTCCAAGGAAGAGTTCAGGGAAAGAATTGATAACAACACTCTCCTTGAGGTACTGAATAAGGTTGAGGTCCATAAGGGAGATACGATTTTTATCGAATCAGGTACACTTCATGCCATTGGCAAGGGAATTCTTCTGACTGAGATCCAGCAGAACTCCAATGTTACCTACCGTATATACGACTATGGCCGTGTTGATAAAAACGGCAAAACAAGAGAACTTCATGTTGATAAGGCTCTGGCTGTTACCAACAGAATACCTCCGAAAAAGGAGAATGCTGCCTTCCCGCATATTGCTGACTGTGATTATTTTACAGTTGACAGGATCAACCTGGACGGTGTCATCAGATACAGGATGCAGGGAAGTGTTACTGAAAAGTCTTTCCTGTCCGTCCTTATTCTGGACGGTGAAGGTACCATTAGTTCAAAAGGTGAAAAGAAGTCATTTAAAAAAGGCGATTCTCTGCTGCTGACAGCCGGAAGCGGTGACTATCAGATCGAGGGTAAATGCAATGCCTTAATGACAACAATAAGAGAAAAGGCAGCGCCTATGAGAGTAGGAGTTGTAATAGGCTCTTATGAGACGAGGATTGGTCTGGTAGATGAGCATGACATGATAGTTTCTGAAGAAAGATTCCTGACCAAGCCGGAAAGAGGCTATAAAGCCGTTATTGAAGAAGTGGCGGAAGAAGTGTTATCCATTCTGGAAAATCACGGTGTGCCTCTGGAACAGTGTGTGGGTGTAGGTGTTGGCATACCGGGAACGGTCGACAGGAAAAAGGGAATCGTCAACTATTCCAATAATATCAAATGGAATAATGTAAATCTGGTTGAAGAACTGGGACGCGTAATACCGTGTCCTGTCAGAATAGCCAATGACGCTGACTGTGCTGCTTTAGGCGAAGCCCTGTCAGGAGCAGGTAAGGAATACAGCGACGTTGTCATGTTTACTCTGGGCAATGGTGTCGGAGGCGGCATTATTCTTAACGGCAAGGTCTTTGAAGGCGGTATGATTGGTGGCAGTGAACTGGGCCATATGGTTGTCAAGGCTGACGGTTTGCAGTGCAGCTGCGGACGTAAGGGCTGTCTGGAAGCGTATGTTTCCATTCCGGCATTGCTAAAGCAGGCTTATGATGCCACGGGAGAACAGCTTACAGTAAATGAGTTATTTGCCAGATATGACAAAGGTGACGGGGATGTCAGTAAAGTTCTTGAGCAGTACATGGACATTCTGGGTACCGGTGTGGTCAATGTTGTCAACATCTTCAGACCGCAGCTGATTCTGTTGGGCGGAAGTCTGTCCAATCATCTGGATGTCATGCTGGATACTATCAGAAAAAAGATGGCCAATGAGTGTTTCGGCAGCCAGTATGTAGACATACCACAGCTGGCAGTGGCTCAGTTAGGAGCCAAAGCCGGAATCATAGGTGCGGCAAATCTGTAAATAAACAGGAAAGTCTGATATTCAATAAATACGAAATCAGACTTTTTATGTGCCTGATGACTGTTCACTTCTGCTAAAGTGATGTATATTCATCTGTTCTGGTTTATAATTAAGGTAATAAGATTATTTATAATCCTGATATAAAAGAGAGGTTTTTAATATGACATATAAAGTTAAAATAGAAAATCTTAATATTGTAAAGGAATATGAGGGTGTTCCGCTGTCAGTAATACAGAAGGATATTGAAAGTCAGCTTCCTTATCCTGTATATCTGGCTAAGCTGGATAATGCCTACAGAGCTCTGACGCACCTGTTAAACCATGACAGTACCATAGAGTTTCTTGATCTGAGAAACAATGAAGCCTGGCTGGTATATCAGAATTCACTTATTCTGATCTTCATCAAGGCTGTTCATGATGTGTTGGGTAAAAATGTACTGGTAAATGTCCGCAACTCTCTGAATAAGGGCCTGTATATTACTCTTAGTAAGAGAATATCTGACGAAGAAGTTACACAAATAACCGGAAGAATGAATGAACTGATTCAGCTGGATCTGCCAATCAAAAAGGTTCATGCTACAAAAGACGGTGCTTTGAGGATTGCCAAAAGCGGACGCCAGGCAGAACTGATCAAACTGATCGACAGTGTTACCAACATCGATGACATTGAACTGTATTCGCTGGAAGATGAAACAGTAGCTTTCTATAATCTGATGGTTCCGTCCACAGGTTATATCCGTCTGTTTGAAATCAATCTGTACCGTAACGGTCTGATCCTGAGTTTCCCTCATCCGGGTAATCCGGATAAACTGGTAGAATACCAGGAACAGGACATGTTATATGCTGCTTTTGGCGAATCCGCCCGCTGGGGTCAGCTGATGAATGTCAACTTTGTAAGTGATCTTAATGAAAAGATCCTTTATGATAAAATCGATGATATCATCCTGATGCAGGAAGCTCTGCATGAAAAGAAAATCAGCAATTTTGCCGATATGATTTGTGAAAGAAAAGCCAGACTTGTTTTGATCTGCGGACCAAGCAGCTCAGGAAAAACGACTTTTGCGAAACGCCTGTGCATTCAGTTAGGTGTCAACGGCCGAAAGACACTGTACATGGGAACTGATGACTATTACAAGGAATTAAGTGAACGTGTATACGATGAAAACGGCAAGCCGGATCTGGAAAGCATCAGGGCTATTGATACAAAGCTGTTTGTAAAGCACATCAATGCTCTGCTGGAGGGCGAACAGGTAGATCTTCCGACATATGACTTCAATCATTCATGTAAGACATATGGCAACAGGATCACAAAGCTTGATAAGGATACTGTCATCGTCATAGAAGGAATTCATGCCATGAATTCACTGTTAACGGAAGGAATTGATGATGACATGAAGTTCAAGATCTATATTTCGCCGTTTACTCCGATCTCAATTGACCACCATAACCGTGTATCTACCACTGATGCCCGTATGTTAAGAAGAATAGTCAGAGACTATAAGTTCAGAAACAGCGAAGCGCAGAGGACCATCGATATGTGGCCAGATGTCCGTAAGAGCGAGGATGTCAATATTTTCCCTTATAATTCAGAAGCGGATGTTTTCTTCAACTCCAACTGCATTTATGAGCTGGCCGTACTGAAGAAATATGCTGAGCCTCTGTTAAAGAGGATAAAAAGAACTGAACCTGAATACGCAGAAGCCAGAAGAATGCTGAACTTCCTGAAGTATTTTGATTCAATCTATGATGATTCCATGATCCCTAACAACTCTATCATGAGAGAATTCATCGGTGGTTCTGTTCTGCTGAAGTAATCATGAAGAAGATACTTGTTATCGGATGCCCGGGAGCCGGGAAATCCGTGTTCTCACGCCGTTTATCCAAAATACTTGGAATACCGGTATATCATCTGGATATGGTCTACTGGAAACCGGATGTTACGGAAGTTTCCAGAGAAGTTTTTGATGAGAGAATAACAGAGATAATGAAGCGTGCTGAATGGATCATGGATGGCAACTACGGCCGAACTCTGAGGTACAGACTTTCTTTTGCTGACACGGTTTTCTATCTTGATCTGCCAGTTGAAGTCTGTCTGGCATCAATTCAGGAAAGAGTCGGTACTGTCAGAGATGATCTTCCCTGGGTAGAGGAGACTCTTGAGCCGGAATTCCGTGAATATGTCAGGCAGTTTCCTGACAATCAGGCTGTCAGAATAAAAGAAGCTCTTAATGACAGCAGAAATGTAGATATCATACGATTCACTTCGCGTGAAGAGGTAAACAGTTACTTAGACAGATTGGAAAATGATAACAGAAGTATTTGACAGTGCTGAAAAGCTGCATGAGGCAGTTCTCAAATATGGATTTCTCCCTTTTTTCGAAAATGAAATAAAGGGTTTTTCCATTGAGGAACATACTCCGGCAGATCGCTGGTTTACTTCCCTTGAAGGTCCATGGGAATGGAAAGGGCCGGTTTTAAGAATGGGGGATGTTGTTTACGGCAAGTTCTTCAATAACAAGGCCGGTTACATTTCGCTGAAATGGTATCCTGATTTCGCCAATTTCCGCAGAGACGGGTATGATTTTGATGCTCGTATCGATGACGGACTGAAAGTAGACGGAGCTGATATCAATGTCTACGAGGAACTTATCAGACATGATGCCATTCTTTCCAAAGGCCTGAAAAAACTGACAGGTTACTGGGGAAAGGAAGGCAAGAGCGGTTTTGAAGCGATAATTACCAGACTGCAGATGCAGGGATATGTTCTTACCACTGATTTTGAGTATGAACTCGATAAAAAAGGCCAGCCTTATGGCTGGGGAATTGCCCGCTACAGTACACCTGAACAGATGTATGGCAAGAGTTTTATCAGAAAGATGTATAAGCGCTCACCGGAAGAATCATATGAACGCATGTTCAGATTCCTGGTTAAACAGTATCCTGATGACGGGAGAAAAATAGCTAAATTACTGGGATATAAAGGTAAAACGGAGATAATCAGAAAAGCAAAGTAAAATCGGTGAAAGCTCACCGATTTTCTTATCCTTCAAGATATTTAATGTAATCTTCCATTGTTATCTTAGGCTGGAAGTTCTTTTTTATATATTCAACTTTTTCCGGATCCTGCAGCAGATCGAGTATACATCCTGCCAGTATCTTGCTCTGCAGGACATATACTTCATAAGGATCTTCTACTCGCATGTCAGCTCCATGGATCCTCCCGGAGATTCCTGTATATCCGTACTGAATGATCGGCTTGAACAGGCAGATGTCGCCTACATCGCCGCCGGCTACTGATGTTTCATTGTGCTTTATTGTTCTGGCATCTGCGTAATCCAGTATGTTATCTTCAACTACACGGTTGAGATTTTCGTCCTGAATAAGCGGGAAGTAACCAGGAATGTCTTCAACAATGCAGGATCCGCCGATAGCAGCTGCACAGTGGTGTGCAGTTTCCGTGAGCTGTTTATTGAGAGACTGCAGAATGCTGTAATTGGCTGTTCTGACATAACACTCATAGACTACCTTGTCAGGTATGGAGTTAACGGTGTTACCGCCGTCATCGATGATACCGTGGATCCTGACCATGTCCTCATCGCGGAAAGTTTCACGCAGATAAGCTACCGCATTCAGGAAAAGGGCACATTCGTTAAGAGCGTTGATGCCGAGATGCGGCATCATGGCAGCGTGAGCAGCCTTGCCGATAAAGGTTATCTTTTTGTAAATGAAGCCTGCCAGGGTCGAACCGACTGAGAAACGGTATTCATTGCCGCCCATGGCATGAAGATGCAGGATACAGTCCACATCATCAAAGAGGCCTTCCACCAGCATGTTTTCCTTGCCGGAAAGGTATTTTATCTTTCCTTCCTTAATGAGTCCCTTGCGGTATTCCAGATCAGTGAATTCTTCAGCAGGGGTATAGAACAGGGTAACCGTTCCCTTTAGCTGGCTGATCACATGATTTACTGCTTCCAGGGCAGCCAGGGTTGAAGTTCCCTGGGTTGAATGTCCGCAGGCATGAGCAGCAGTTGTTTCAGGATCGGCGCACGGATGTCCCTGAGTTGGGATGGCATCCATTTCAGCCAGGACTCCGATATGAGGACGGCCGGAACCAATCGTAATGGATAAACCGGTATAGGCATAATGCTTATCAATTTTCATGTTATGCTTTTCCCGGTATTCCGTGATTATTTCAGCGGTTTTGAATTCTCTGAAGCCCAGTTCAGGATGGTTGAACATGTTATTACCCAGTTCGATTATCTCATCCTTATGGCTTTCAATATATTCAGCTACTTGCTTCTTCATTTCATTTTTCATAACTGTTCCAGTCCTTTCTGAGTTTATCCAGTGCCTGCAGATGAACCATGTCATAGTGCACAGGAGTCATGACGGCATAACCCTGAGTCAGGGCATAGATGTCATGATCTAAATCTTCAATTATATTATTCAGAACAACAAAACCTCCCGGAATGACATAGTATTGAGAGTCTTCATCTTCTCTGATTACTTCATAATGGGCATCGAATGAATGGAAACCACCGCTTTCCGCTATGACGATTCCTTTGAATTCGTCCTTTATGTTAGGAAAATTCACGTTAAGGGCAAATTCCGTATTATAGGGAAGCTGCAGAAACCACAGCGCGATTTCCCTTATTATCTTTGAACACTTATCGTAGTCAAATTCTTCGCCGACATCCAGGGAAGTGGCAATTGAAGGAATACCGTTGATGAAACCGGCAATGGCTCCGCCCAAGGTGCCGCTGGATACGCAGTCATTGCAGATGTTAGGACCTTCATTGATACCGGTCACTATCAGATCCGGACGGTGATCAAGAAGGGCATCAACAGCCAGATCGATACAGTCTTTCGGTGTTCCCCAGACAGCGTAGCCCGGAATTCCTTCTTCGAAGTATCTTTTCTGGACGCGTATTTCGTGTCCGATGGTCAGACTGTGTCCCTTGGCAGTCTGCTGAGTTGCCGGAGCTACAACCGTAACATCTCCGATATCTTTTAAAGCCCTGGCTAAAGAATGTATTCCAGGAGCGTTTATTCCGTCATCGTTTGATACCAGTATTTTCATTTGCGGCCCTCATTTCTTCTTTTCAGCATTGAATCAAGATAGTTATTATAGAAAGATTTGACATTGCACTTAAGCAGAATGCCAAGTACGTTCAGGAATATTGATCTGGTGGCAGGCGGATATGAAATCAGACGGTTTGTCATTTCCATCATGACACGGGTAGGATGTGAGAATATCATCCGGGCATCGGTATATCCCAGATCCATCAGAGTATCGTATGTTGTATTGATGAATACGATCTTCTGTTCTATGGACAGTCTGTCGTTCCAGTCATCGAATACATCTTCCATGAAACCTGAACCGCGGGTGTTTTCATCTGTGGTATATAGTCTGTTGAAATCAACTTCCCAGCTGATGACATTATGCTGAAACAGCATGCTGTCACCGCTGCTTCTGACGATGTAGGTCTGGTTGTTGCTGTTGAGAAGGCGGCCTATGACGGAAGATTGCGGGATCCAGGTCGTTAAGCGGAAAGACATTGCCAGATATTCGGGCTTGTTTATGAAACTATTGGTGAAACCCGGACCGTCAAAGTTGTGTGCTGAGATGATCTTATTTGGCCTGTTGCACATTACGGCAGCATAGAAAGCCAGATTTCCGCCTTTGGAATGTCCGCCCAGTCGGAACGAACGCAAAGGTGACAGGCGCCGGTTCAGATAATCCAGTGCCGCTTTCTGTCCGGCAGTAGGGCACATGTATGTCATGTTGAAGTTTTCCTTCCAGCCGATCAGACTGTGCTCAGTGCCTTCAAAAGCTATGTAATATGTGCGGTCAGGCAACTGAAAAAACATTGCACAGAACTGCAGTTCTTCCTTCTGGGAAAGAATGGCTGTGTAATCAATTATTCTTATGTCTCTGAAACGCAGAGAGTCACCGGCACGCAATGCCAGCTCATATCTCTCAGCCTCTACCTGTGAAATTGATTCACTGGTTTTAATGGCATCACAGGCTTCTGCCAGAGTAACCGGTTTGCCGTTTACTGCTGCACTCCAGTCCAGATAAGGAAACTGTGTCAGTATGAGACTGTCAAGCTGATTGAAAGGTGACTGCGACATCGGTATGTCGCCGCGCCATTTTATGTAATCATATATGTTCATTCTGCTTCAATCATCTTTCTAATGTTTTCTTCCATGATGTCAATCAGTTTGCTGACCTGCGGGTTTTCCTGTTCCTGCAGGAAAGTGAAGTTGAAAACGTTGACCGGTTTGATGATGGATTCGATCCTTTCGCCGCCACTGAATTTCAGGTAGCCTTCCAGATCAGGAGCCAGGTAGTAGCTCGCGAAAAGATGTTTATGCTTGAAATGATATTCATCAAACCATTTATGATAGCTGGCGTGAACAGGGTTCTGTTCATTATCCAGATCGTAGAGAACAAAGGTTCTGACGCCAATGCTGTTAAGGAAGATGAAGTAAAGAGGCATGGTTGATTTGCCCATGCAGTTCATGAAACCTACCTGGTATTCGTTTACCCAGGTCGGATTGATGACATTTTCAATATAGTCAAAAAGAACATCTTCACTGGCACCTTCGCCTAATATCATTGACTGGGAAAAGAAAATGTTGATGATATGGTCACGGAAAGCCGTGATCAGATAGCTTTCCAAATCGTTTTCCAGCAGTTTTACCAGCCCCTCGTCCATGTGACTGGAACGTGAGAAATTGTGTTTCAGATATTCGTCCTGATCATAGAATTCTCTGATCCTTTCCATGATCTGCTGCATGTTGATGAGGTTGGCTTTCAGCAGTCCTTCAGGTGTTTTTTCCAGTTTGACGATTTCTTCAAAGCGGGTAAAAAAGCGTGATACAACATGATCGCTGTGGGTTGATATGATGACCAGGCAGCCTGCCTGCTGTAAGGCCAGCAGAACGCTGACGATCTCATCCATCAACAATGGATGAGCATACAGCTCAGGAGTATCTACCAGAATGATGTGGTGCTGGTTTTTCCTTACAGCGTTATCAAGTATTTTCTTAAGTATTACCAGTCTGGTAATGGCGAAAGGGCTCGGGTCAAAATGCTTGGCTTCAATTGCGTATTTCAGTGTCTCCAGAGCATCTTTGACGAGCTTTCGCATCAAAGGTCTTTCCAGCCTGAGATAGACCTTTTCCAGGAAGTTCATCATGACTTCCTGAGCATTTTCCATGGTGATATTTGGAAAAAGCTCATGCATGAGTCTGGAATTCGGATAATACTCATCAGCGTTTTCCAGGACATTCATGGAAAGCAGAAAGCGCCTGTCATATTCATAAGGCGCATCTTCAATTACGGCTTTATCAAAAAAGACAGCTTCAAGCGTATTCGTCTTTCCGACACCGTTGGCACCAAGCAGTATCAGCTTGTTGTTGACAACGGGTATGGTCAGATCATGAATGTTCTTGTAGCTGTCAATTCTGATTTTCATTATTAATACCTGTCTTTCAATATTATTATACAAATATTAATAATATTATGACAGTTTTCTTTTAAGAGCAGCGTGCCGTATGGCGGTCTTTCTGAAGGCTGCACTGACTGTTGTCATAAGGTTTACGGAACCCATTATGACTAACAGCAGCCAGAAGCCTGTCAGGACACCGGGAGCCATGCCGTCCAGCGTAATCTTGATTATAACATCTGAAAGGAGAGTTAAGATGACAAGAGAAAGGAAACAGATGTTATTGATGAAAACTGTTCTGCCCAGCTGTCTGCTGTTAGCCTGCAGCAGGGCATAGGTGTAGCAGATATTGAAGATTATCAGTATGCCGGTATTGATCATAAACGGTATGCCTACTTCAATGAAGCTGCCAAAGCCCAGGACAAATATCAGCGTGCTGATAATGCCTGATGCCAGAGCAAACGGGAGGCTCTCAGGATGTCTTTTCTTCATCAGAAGATCTTTGATCAAATAGCTTCCAAGCATAAGAGGAATGAAACTGCCTGCAAGCGTATTGTTGATAGCCAGGGCACTGGCCATCAGTGAGAGCCCGTATGTAATGGATAATCTGATTTTCTGTGACATGCTGATCACCTCCGACACCAATATGATACCTCCCTACGTAAAGAGTCGTGTACAAATTATTGGACAGTGAATTATTCGGTGATATAATCATTTTAAGGAGATCATATGAGCAAGGCCAGAATAATAAAACTGCTGAACATTCTTAAGGAAAAGACTGATGAAAACCATCCGCTCAACAGCGAACAGCTTATTCCTTTACTGCGGGAAGAGGGTGAATCAGTAGAAAGAAAGACCATTTACAGCGACATCAGAGCCCTTAATGACATGGGTATTTACATTGAATCCGTCAAGGGTGAGAATACTGGTTACTATTTTGATGACGAACTGTTTGAAAACAGTGAACTGCGAATTCTGGCAGATGCCGTATCATCCACTAATTTTGTTACTGATGCCAAAAGTGATGCAGTTCTGGATAAACTGCTGTCACTGACTAATGAACATAACCGCAGGAAAATAAGAAAGACTCTTTCCTACAGGCGGACCAAGAGTACCAATGAACAGATTTTCTATAACATTGACGCCATCGGTGATGCCTTATACGAGAAAAAGAAGATAACGTTTGATTACTTTGATGTAATGATCACCGGACGCCGCAAAAAGCGCCGTGAAAAAAGGTATGAGACCATACCTTATGCCATAATCATGCAGGATGAAAAGTATTATCTGATAGGATATTCCGAACATCATGATGATTATGTACATTACCGCATTGACCGTATGGAAGCGATCAAAAGTGAGCCGACGGAACATGTTTACCGTCAGCTGGATGTTCAGAGCTATATTGAGAAGCATATTATGATGTACAGCGGTGAAGCCGTGATGGTAAGATTAAAATGTGCAAGCCGCTTTGCAAGTGATGTGCAGGACCAGTTCGGCAGTTCGCTTGTGGTAAGAAGCAGTAATGACGAATTCTTTGAATGCAGTGTCAAAGTCGTCATATCCAGGCTGTTTTTCTCCTGGCTGCTGAAATACGGTGACGGCATCAGGATCCTTTCACCGGATTCTGTCATAGAAGAATATAAAAATGTCTGTCTTGAAGTACTGGGACAGTATGGGGAGTAGTTTATGGAAATCAGATATGTTAATAACAATGAAGATATGAAACAGCAGGCAATGCTGAGCGAGCTTAACAGCGTGGAATACAATGAAGACAATGCCAGACTGGTCAGAATGTACCATATAATGGCAATATTACTGGCCTTATGGGGACTGATTCAGATCGTTATTTACCTTACCAACAGGGACAATACACAGAGTCTGCCGCGCGGCATATCCTTCATATTCATGGCTTTATTCATGATGGGATTTGCCTGGGCAGCTCCTAAAGTAAAGAAGTTTTTCCTGAAACGCAGGATCAATAAGGAGTATTCAGATGTCAGCAGACAGTATCCGGAAAACATTCTGACGGTTGACAGTAAGAATATCATCTGGCAGCAGGGCAAAGAAAAGATTAGCCACAAACTGACTGAGGAATTAGGCGTTCAGGAAACAGAGAACTGCTACCTCATCGATCTGAAGAAAAAGCAGATCGCTGTTCCGAAGAGAGTATTCAGCGATGCACAGTTCGCTGAATTCGACAGACTGTTTAAGATAACCGGCAGACTGGCTAAGACTTCCGGTAAGAATAGTGAAAAGAAGGGATAATATGAGTTTACTGATTATTTCCGGTTTATCCGGTGCCGGCAAGTCGCTGGTTTGTAACAATCTGGAAGACATAGGATACTTCTGTATTGATAATCTTCCTCCTAAACTTCTGATTCCGGTATGCCGTCTGCAGCTTGACAATCAGACCACCAAAAACATGGCCATCGTCGTAGACAGCCGCTCCCAGGAAATGTTTGAGAGTTTTATTACGGAACTCGATGCCCTCAGGGAGCAGGGAATAGATTACCAGCTCATTTTCATTAACTGCGAACGGGATACACTGCTGACAAGATTCAAGCAGACCAGAAGAAAACATCCTCTGGTATCAGCCAAACTGCCTTCCCTGGAACAGGCAATCAATAAGGAAATAGAGATCTGTCTGCCTGTAATGGACAGAGCTGATATCGTCATCGATACCACACATCTCAAAGTAGGGCAGTTAAGACAGAATATCATCGATGCCTTCAAGGACGCCGATTACGGCGGAATGACCATCAAGCTGATTTCTTTCGGTTACCGCAACGGTATTCCAAATGAATCAGACCTGGTTTATGACGTCAGATGTCTGCCTAATCCTTTCTACATTGAGGAACTGAAGCATAACAGCGGTCTCGATGATAATGTCTATGAATATGTATTTGGCTTTGAACAGTCTGTATCCATGGCAGAAAAGATCATGGACTTTCTCTATGAATTCATTCCGTACTATCAGCGTGAAGGCAAAAACGAACTGGTAGTATCCATCGGCTGTACTTCCGGTCATCACCGCAGTGTCAGCTTTGTCAGATACATAGAGGAGAAACTTAAAAAGACACAGTACCGTACCGTTATCGTTCACCGTGATATCGATAAGGAATACTGATTTTTATGAAGAAAGACAGTGATTTTGTTCTGATATTGCTCATGTGTCTGATGGCAGCCAGTTCTGTTGGTCTGTCAATGAACTGTCCGGGAGCTTTTTTCGGACCGGTTTCAAATGCCTTGAACGTTAAGAGAGGAACACTGGCTTTCTACTCTACAATTGGAAGCATAACAACGGGGTTTTCAACGATGATAATCCCTAAGATACTGAATGAAAAGAATTTCAAGCCTGTACTGATCAGCGGCATGCTGTGCAACATACGGGCTATTTTCTGTATGTTCTTCTGTACGCAGGTGTGGCATTTCTATGCCCTGGCAGTTATCATGGGTATCGGCAACAGCTGCTATTCCACCGTTGTAATAACCATAATCATCAACAGTTTGATTCATGAACAGATTGGCATGAAGACCGGACTGGTGTTAAGCTTTTCCGGAGTGGGAGGAGCCATTTTCAATCCGGTACTGTCTTCGGTCATTGAAAGCCATGGCTGGCAGACCGGCTACCGTCTGATGGCTGTTATCATGCTGTTAATGTGCCTGCCTTCAATGGTATATCCGATCAGATATGTTCCTGCCCGTAAGGTAAGCAGGGAAAAGCGCCGTTCTCTGATTGACGGGTTCATGCTTCTGACTTTCCTGGCAGTGATATTCATTCAGCTTGTACCGGCCTTGGGACAGCACCTGATCGGATTAGGAACTGATAAGGGCTTAACAGCTTCCGCAGCTGCTTATCTGACATCTGCATGCATGCTGGCTAATCTCAGCTTTAAGCTGCTGGCCGGTTTCCTGGCTGACAGGATCGGCACACTAAAAACAATCGTCATTGTGGCGATTGTTAACTTAACTGGTGATGTACTGTTATTGACAGGAAATTCATTTCCTGTGTTGCTGATCGGCGCCTTCATGTTCGGCTCCATCTTTGCCATTACGGCCTTGCTGATATCCCTGCTGTGCAAGGATCTGTTTGGCCGCGATAGATACAATGATGCCTATCCGGTCGTTTCCTTCGTATCAACGGTCACGTATGCCATATATGTCAGTATCGTAGGATATATGTATGACTATACGTCTTCCTATGACCTGACAATAGCAGTAATAATACGGTTCCTAGTTATCGGTACGTTAATGATGGCTAATCTTTACCGTATCAGAAAGTCACGAAATTCCTGAGATATTCTTCATTGATGTCAATGTAGATAGTATTGTATTCGCTCATGGATACCAGTCCCAGTTTGGAGCCAGGTATCTTTTTTATGTGTTTTATCAGCGTGTAGTTGACAGGTATGGAACTTGATTCTCTGGCCTTTGAATACCAGGCTGCCAGCTGAGCACATAAACGAATCTCTTCTTCAGTAGGGTGAGAAGTTGTTATGACGACATGCGCACCGTGGATATCCTTGACGTGGAACCAGGTATCCACACGTCCGGCTTTCCTGAAAGTGATATAGTCGTTCTGGATGTTGTTTTTGCCTACATATATGAATTTATCGTTGAAAGGTATTTTCAGATACTGCGGTTCACTCTGCTTCTTTTTAGGCGCTCTGACCTTTTTCCGTCTGATGTAGCCGTTTTTCTCCAGTTCCTGACGGATTTCCCGGGCTGTCCGGAAATCAGCCTGTTCAAGCTGCTGCTGAATCAGATTGAAGTAACTGAGGTTTTCTCTGGCGACTTCCAGCTGTTCAACTATGTATTTCTGCCCGGTTGAGCCCTTGCGGTATTTCTGGAAGCACTTGCGGGCGTTCCCCTTAACGTCCAGTTTGACGTCAAGCGGGATCGTTAGTTCGTTTCCTGAATAATCAGTAAGGGTTACGGTTGTCATGCCTTTGACAACCTTGTCCATATTGGCATAAAGGGCATCGCCATACTGACGCCAGATGTCGCAGTTGCGGGCTTCTTCCAGGGAATCTTCCAGTCTCTGTATTTTGGTTTCAATTTTCTTTATTTCACGGCGTGTGAATTTGAAGAGGTCACCGGTCTGCTGACGGATCCTCTCTTTTTCTTCCTTGCTGAAGTAAATTTCATCAAGGCCTTCACAGATAGGGTAACTGACATAAGGCTTTTTCAGATGAGTCAGAGGAATGCAGTGGAACATGTCATTGCTGCTGATATAAACGCGGTCTGAACTGTCAATTTCGTGCAGAATTTCCTTATAGGACTGCCCGTTATTCAGGCGGTATCTGACTTCATCAGAGAGTAAAGGAGAGAAGCCTACCAGCTTTTCAAACAGATTGTCACTGTCGTTTACTTCATCAATGGTAAAAGGATCAATTTTACCGCTCTGACTTTCCGTTACCTTGAACCGGGCACCCGGGTGAATCGTACGTTTGGTGTTTTCAAACGGCGGTATGCGTTTCAGGGCATCAATGATCTTATTGTCAGAAACCAGGATCAGATTGGCATACTTGCCCATTAATTCCACATAGATATCAAGTGTTATGCGGTCACCGATCTCATTGCGGTTGGCAACTGAAATAGTGAGATAGCGGTCCAGTCCGGCCTGCTTAATTGAGGTAATGGTTCCGCCTTCAAGATACTTTCTCATGATCATGATGAAGTTTGAAGGATTGTTTCTGGTAGGATAGTTTCTTTCCGTCAGATGGATGCGGTTATAACTGGAATGACAGGATACCATCAGCTGATATTTCTTCTGAGCGTACAGGTTGAAAAGGATCTCCGTATCGGATATCTGGTATATCTTATTGATGTGTGAGTTTTCCAGAACCTGCAGCTGTTTCACTATCTGTCTGAGAAAAATACCGTCAAATGCCATTTCTATAACCTCTCTGTTATTCTATCACATTAATTATACTGTACGAAGGATTTTGATGGCTTTGGATTGACCTTGACTCTAAAGTGTTGTTAAATAAAGTCAAGAGGTAGGCAGGATGAGCAAAAGGGGATTATTAGTCGTTATTTCCGGCCCGTCAGGGGTAGGAAAAGGCACGGTAAGAAGCGAGTTCATGAAGAACGAAGATCTTAACCGGTGTTACTCTGTTTCCATGACATCCAGAAGCATGAGACCTGGTGAACAGGAAGGCGTGGATTACTTTTTCGTGACCAGAGAGCAGTTTGAAAAGGCTGTCGAAGAAGGAAAACTGCTGGAATGGACCGAGTTTGTCGGTAATTACTACGGTACACCGCTGGATTATGTGGAAAAACTGCGCAATGAAGGAAAGAATGTCATTCTTGAGATCGAAGTTGAAGGAGCAGCACAGATTAAGGCTAAATGCCCGGATGCTCTGACGATATTCATCACACCTCCAAGCATGGAAGAACTTGAAAGAAGGATAAGAGGCCGCCGTACGGAACCTGAGGAAATCGTTCAGCAGAGACTGGCCAAAGCCGCAAGAGAAATGACAATGGTCGGTCAGTATAAATATGTCATCTGCAATGAGGACGTATCACTGGCAGCGGAACTGATATCCGTTATTATAAGAAGACACATGGAAAAGGAAGACGCTGAATAAGCGTTTTTTCTTTTTAGTATGTTATAATAATGACCACATTAATATGTTAAAATATTATATATGCGCGTAGTTAATGTTTGGATCGAGCATCCTGTCATGGATCTTAACAGAACTTTTACCTATGCTCTTAAGGAAGAAATGAACGCTTCCCGTGGGGTAAGGGTAACAGTTCCTTTAAGCGGCCAGTTTGTTACTGGTTTTGTTGACAGTGTTGAAGAGAGTGCTCTTTCTTTGGATGAGTATTCTGAAAAAGCAGGATATGAAGTAAGATATGTTGAAAAAGTCATCGATGAGGAACCGATCCTGAATGATGAACTCTACGAATTGGGTTTATGGATGGGACATGAAACAGTGTCTCCTAACATAGCCTGTTTCCAGAGCATGCTGCCGTCCAAAATGAAGCCTCGCAGCAACCGTAAAGCTTCCGTACAGGAATACTATGTCAGACTGCTGGATGAAACCAAGGCTACCAGCGAAAAACAGAAGGCTGCTGTGGAAATACTCAGGAATGGTGACGTTCTGAGAAGTGAACTGAATAAGGTATTTACGGGAATAACCGCCGTACTGGAGAAAAAGGGAATCGCTGAAGTATACAGTAAGGAAAAGGAAGCCGGCTACAGTGAACTGGATATCAGAGAAGCGGATTATGAACTGACAGAACAGCAGAAAGCTGCAATAAAGAAAATCAATGAAAGCGATAAGGATGTCATCCTGCTGCATGGCCTTACCGGCAGTGGTAAGACGGAAGTATACATGCAGCTGGCAGCACAGAAGTGCCGTGAAGGCCGACAGGTCCTGATCCTGGTACCGGAAATCTCTCTTACTCCGCAGATGGTTTCCCGCATGGTAAACCGCTTCGGTCACAGCATAGCCATCTATCACTCCAAGCTGAATGATCAGCAGCGCTATGAACAGTATCAGCTGGTCAGAAATCATCAGGTCAGTATAGTAGTCGGTACCAGAAGTGCCGTTTTCATGCCTTTTGACAATCTGGGACTGATTGTTCTTGATGAAGAACATGACCATTCATATAAGCAGGACAGTTCACCGCGTTATCACTGCCGTGATGTAGCCATTCACAGAGCACAGCATCATCACTGCAAGGTAGTGCTTGGTTCAGCTACACCAACCCTGGAGAGTTATGCCCGTGCCATAAAGAATGTTTACGAACTGGTAGAACTTAAAAACAGGATACATCAGAATCTTCCTTCTTCTCATCTGGTAGACATGCAGAGTGAAATGAGGAAGGGAAATTACATCATTTCCTCTGTTCTGGAAAAAGAGATCAGAAAAAGACTGGATAACCGTCAGCAGTCCATACTGCTATTAAACAGAAGAGGATATACGACCATTATGAAATGCCGTAAGTGTGGCAAGGTCATCCAGTGTCCGCACTGTGATATTGCGATGAGTTATCATAAGGATGAAAATAAACTGAAGTGTCATACTTGCGGCACTGAAATGAGCGCAGATATGGTCTGCCCGGATTGCGGCAGCAATAACTGGCTGCATCAGGGTTTGGGCACCCAGAGACTCTATGAGACGATCCAGGAGAAGTTCCCTGAAGCACGTATTCTGAGAATGGACGCTGATACTACCAGGAAGAAAAACGGCCACCAGGAGATCCTGGAAGCCTTTGAGAAAGGGGAAGCAGACATTCTGCTGGGAACCCAGATGATTGCCAAGGGATTGGATTATCCTAATGTTACCCTGGTAGGCATCTTTAACGCAGATGCCTTATTGGGCAGAACGGATTACCGCAGTGTTGAAGTGACTTTTGATCTGATCGTACAGGCTTCAGGCCGTTCAGGAAGAGGCCACAGTGCCGGTGAAGTATACATTCAGGCCTACGATACCCATCACTATGGAATACGTCTGGCAGCCCGCCAGGATTACAAGAGCTTTTTCCAGTATGAAATGGAATACCGTCATGTAGGAGACTATCCTCCATATAAGTATCTCGCTGCCATAAGTTTCAATAGCCGCAATGAGGAAAAGGCAAAGACAATGGCCTGGCAGCGGGCTGATGAATTCCGTAAAAATGAACAGTTCAGAACACTGGGCCCTTCACAGCTGGCCCGCAGTTTTGATGAATATAAATACCGTATTGTTTTGAAAGGAGCGAACAGGGATCAGCTGATCGAAGCTGTCTGGAACTGGTATGATTCCATCCGGTTTAACAAACAGCAGGTAAAAATACAGATCGATATTGATCCTTATGTGTTAGACTAATGGCCAATGTCAGAAAAACAGCTTTTGAAATACTTAAGGACGTAATGCTGCATAAGGAATATGCATCTTTGAACATGCGTTATGGCAGTTATGATCTTAACGAAAAGGATCAGGGACTGCTGACCCAGATAGTGTATGGTACCATCCGCAACTACCGTTATGTAAGATATCAGTGGGAACTGTATGTTGACCGCAGGGTTCCGGATGAAATTGCGGTACTGCTTGACGGGGCAACGTATCAGCTGATACTGCTGGATAAGCTTCCGGCATATGCCGTTGTCAATGAAACCGTAGCTATTGCCAAGGATGAATATCCTAATTATGCCGGTTTTGTGAATGCCGTTTTAAGAAAAATAGCGGATAAGGGAGCTCAGGCTATCAAGGGTGATGATGAAGTTGATAAGTTTGCGATCGAAACTTCACATCCTACCTGGCTGGTAAAAATGTGGAATGCTCAGTATGGTGAAGATGTATGCGACAGTATCTGCTGGGAAAACCTTAAGGACGGACGAGTTGAACTGGCAGTAAATACGTTGTTAACGACAGCTGACAAGCTGCTTGAGGATGAAAGATTCCACCGAACGGCAGAAGGCAACGCTCTGATTTTTGACGGTAATATCTTTGCCAGCGAATACTTCAGAAACAATCTGGTTTACGTTCAGTCAGAAAGCAGCCAGCAGGCTGTGGAGATCCTTGATCCTAAACCGAAGGAAAGGATCCTGGACATGTGCCGGGCTCCGGGCACCAAAACAGTACAGATTGCCATGAAGACCGGCAATGATGCCAGTATTTACAGTATTGATGTATATCCGCAGCGTGTGGAACTGATTGAAAACGCCTTAAAGAAATACGGTATTACCTGTGTTACGACGATGTGTGAAGACAGCCGTACTCTGCACACCAAGATCCCTCTGTACTATTATGACAAGGTCCTTCTTGATGCACCGTGCAGTGGTCTGGGCACGCTTAAACATAAGCCTGAAATCAAGATGAACATCAGGCCTGAAGACATTGATGAAATCGTAAAGCTGCAGTCACAGCTGCTGGATTCAGCAGCATTAATGGTAAAAGCCGGAGGATATCTGGTCTATTCAACATGTACTCTGAATACAAAGGAAAATGAAAAACAGATCAGAATGTTCCTGTCACAGCATACGCAGTTTGAATTGATCGAGGAGAAAACCATTATCCCTGACAGCACTCATTATGATGGGTTCTATATATCAAAGTTAAGGAAAACGTGCTAGAATTAGTATCGGGTAGTTATGAAGTCCATATACGATTTTGAGTTAAATGAATTAACCGAACTGATGGAGAACAATGGGTTCAAGAAGTTTAATGCAACCCAGATTTTTCAGTGGCTTTACCGTCAGAAGGTTAGTTCTTTTGATGAGATGTCCAATATTACCGTCAAATTAAGAGAATGGCTGAAGGAAAACTATTCCTGTGAAGGCCTGGAAACACTGAAACTGCAGGTTTCCCGTGACGGGACCAGAAAATATCTGTTCAGACTTCATGACGGCAGCAGTATAGAATCAGTACTGATGCACTATGATTACGGCGATACGATCTGTGTTACTTCCCAGGTAGGATGTAACATGGGCTGTACTTTCTGTGCCTCAGGACTTTTAAAGAAACAGAGAGATCTGACTTCCGGTGAAATGACCTTACAGGTGCTGGAAGTACAGAAAGACGTGGAAAAGATGGGCGTCAGGGTTTCTCATATCGTAGTAATGGGAACCGGTGAACCTTTTGACAATTATGATAATGTGCTGGCTTTCTGCCGTACGGTCAATCATGACCTGGGACTGGGAATAGGGGCCAGACATATTACCATTTCAACATGCGGCCTGATCAACGGCATCAGAAGATTCGCTGATGAACATGTGCAGTACAATCTGGCCATTTCGCTTCATGCTCCGAACAACGAGATCAGAAGCAGAATAATGCCGGTTAACCGCCGGTATCCTATTGAACAGCTGATGGATGCTTTAAAATATTATTGCGAAAAGAATAACAGAAGATTAAGCTTTGAATACATTCTGCTTAAAGGCGTCAATGATACTGACGAATGCGTCAGTCAGCTGATAGAATTAACTAAACCGTTTGATGTATATGTCAATCTGATACCGTACAATACGGTTGATGAACATGGCTATGTAAGCACTGACTACAAGACAGCCATGGAACTTTATAATAAACTTATGAAAAATAATGTCCGCTGCACATTACGCCAGAAGCATGGCGAGGATATTGATGCGGCATGCGGACAGTTACGAAGCAAATATGAAAGGGGGAAGATCTGATGCGCTATTACGGATTAACTGACAGAGGACTGACAAGACCTCAGAATCAGGACAGCTTCCGTATCGTTCAGCAGGATGATACTGTACTGGCAATCGTCTGTGATGGCATCGGCGGTCATCAGGCTGGAGATATTGCCAGCAGAATGGCCTGCGATACAATGGTCAGATGTTTCCGCCGTCAGTATGATAAAAATCCTGAAATATGGTATACCCACAGCCTTGAGAAAGTTAACAAGGTTGTTTATGAACTGGCTAAAAGCGAGCCGAAATATAAGGGCATGGGAACAACAATGGTCGCTGCACTTGTTGATAACAGCGGCAAGACTTTCCTGCTTAACATAGGCGATTCCAGAGCTTATCTGATCGATAAGAACTGGAATATTTCTCAGCTTACCGAAGACCACAGCCTGGTCAATGAATTAATTAAAAGAGACGGTATGTCTGAAGATAAAGCCATGGAGATTGGACGGCATGTCATTACCAAAGCCATAGGCATATGGCCGGTAATAGAAGGCGATATTTATGAGCTGGACGAGGATTTTAATTATCTGATGCTGTGCAGTGACGGCCTTCACAATTACGTTGAAGGAAACAGAATTGTGGAAGTTCTGCAGGATAAGGAAACAACTGGAAGACAGAAATGCGAGAAACTGGTGGAATTGGCAAACGAGGCCGGCGGTTATGACAATATCACAGTTATTTTAGTGGAGAAATAGTCTATGGATGGAATGGTAGGAAACCGATATGTGATCCGCCGCTCCATTGGTGAAGGCGGCATGGCCGATGTCTATCTGGCCCAGGACACGATCTTAAAGAGAGAAGTTGCCATAAAGGTATTAAGAGGGGAACTGAATGAAGATCCGGTCAATCTTCAGCGTTTCCAGAGAGAAGCCAATGCCATAACAAACCTTTCACATCCTAATATTGTGGAAGTTTACGACGTAGGCGAAGCGGATAAGAAGAATTACATTGTCATGGAATATGTTCCGGGCAAGACCCTTAAGCAGCTGATAAAGCAGCGTGGGGCCCTTAATCCGACTGAAGCCATCAATATCATGAAGCAGCTTGTTTCAGCTACTGCTCATGCTCATCATAATGACATCATTCACCGTGACATCAAGTCACAGAACGTTTTAATAAAAGATGACGGTACCGTCAAGCTTTCTGACTTCGGTATTGCATCAACCGGGGACTCCTCCCAGCAGCTTACACAGACCGATACGGTTATGGGATCTGTTCATTATCTGGCTCCTGAACTGGCCAGGGGAAAGGCTGCAACGGCTCAGAGCGACATTTATTCACTGGGCATCGTCTTCTTTGAGATGCTGACAGGGGATGTGCCGTTCCATGGCGATACGGCTGTTCAGATCGCTCTGAAGCACATGCATGACGACATACCAAGTGTGCGTGCCTTCAATCCAAACATACCGCAGTCAGTTGAAAACATCGTTTACCGTGCTACAGCCAAGGAAGCTGAACAGCGTTACTCTTCTGCTGATGCCATGTATGACGATCTGATTACCTGTCTGGATTTCTCACGCAGTCATGAGGCTAAGGTCACTTTCCATTCCACCCGGAAAGCTGCTGAAAAGAATACGGAAATCAAACCGGTTGCCAGAAAGGTCAAGAAGAAAAAGAAAAATGAAGACAATAATACCCTGGGAACGATCGGCGCTGTTATTGCCAGCCTGGCTGCTTTGATCCTGCTGCTGATCGTTACAGGAAAGATCTCACCTCCGGTCAAGAAAGTCGTTGTTCCTGATGTCATTAATTACGAAATTGAAGATGCCAAGACTGTTCTGGAAAGCTACAAACTGGTAATTGATAATATTGTATATGAAGCAACTGAAGATGTTGAAAAGGGACATGTTATCAGGATAAGCCCTAAGGAGGGTACTGAAGTTACGGAAAGTGAATTTGTAACATTATATGTGTCCAGCGGCAAGTTCTATACTGTTGCCGACTATACCGGCAAGAGCATTGATGACATCCAGCCTAAGCTGGAAGGGGATGGCTTTACCGTCCGGGTAAGCTATGTTGAAGATTCCACCAGATCACCTGGTACGATCACAGCTCAGGATGTTGAAGCCGGAACTGTTCTTGATCCTACGCAGAAGAGAAACATAACCTTTACGGTTGCCAGTGCCGTTACGATTCAGATACCAGATTCACTGATCGGAATGACGATCACTGATGCTGAAAAATATCTCACTGACAAGGGTATAAAAGTCAAGACCACACAGTTACCAATTGAACAGAATCCAATTGATCCGAACACGGAATCATATACTTATAAAACAGGTGTTGTCGTAGAAGTGTCTCCTAATACCGGTACATACTATACCCAGAAAGAGGGCACTTACATCGAACTCAGATACTATTAAAGAATGACAGGACTGATTATAAAAATTATTTCCAACCAGTATACCATCCTGACTGAAGACGGCCAGGAGGTTTTGGCTGTTGCCATGGGTAAACTGCGCTTAGGCAGCAAACCTCTGGTTGGAGACAAAGTGGAGTATGAACTGCTGGATGGACGTTATGCCATTCAGAAGATCCTGCCTCGCAAAAACTACCTGGTCAGACCGGCTATAGCCAATGTTGATCAGGCCATGATCGTAATGTCAGCCGTGCAGCCGGTTTTTTCACCGCTGCTGGTAGACAAACTCATATTCCTTATCAGTTACCGGGACATTGAGCCGGTAATAGTAATAACAAAAATGGACCTGGTATCGCCAAATGACCGCATAAACACTTACATA
Organism: Erysipelotrichaceae bacterium; assembly: GCA_017405675.1. Next base: position 43,452 of record JAFRAB010000043.1, on the reverse strand, counting down.
AATGATTATGTTGAGAGTGGCTATCAGGTTATCACCGTAGGGCATGACAGGGACGTAGAAGACGTTAGAGATGCTCTCAAGGGAAAGATAACTGTGCTTACAGGACAGTCAGGAGTAGGCAAAAGTACACTGCTTAACAGACTGGACCGGGACTTTGCAGCTGCCACGCAGGAGATTTCAAAATCAATGGGCAGAGGCAAGCATACCACAAGACACACGCAGCTTTTCCCGGTTGGGGAAGGTCTGATCGCGGATACTCCTGGTTTCTCCTCTCTTGATTTTTCCCGTATTGATGCCCTGACACTGGCCGGTAAAATTCACGATTTCCGCAATGCCGGTGAATGCCGTTTTAAAGACTGCAAGCATGTCAATGAACCTGACTGTGCAGTTAAGAAAAAGGTTGAACTGGGTGAAATATCCCGCATACGCTATAATAATTATCTTGAAACAGTTGCACTGTGTAATAAAAAGGAGGACTGGGAATAATGACTATTATTGCACCTTCAGTTTTATCTGCTGATTTTTATGATCTTAAATCACAGATCGAAGAACTTAATAAGAGTGATGCCGAATGGATACATTACGATGTTATGGACGGACACTTCGTTCCGAATCTTTCATTCGGACCTGACATCCTGAAACAGATCGGCAAACATACTGACCGCGTTCTTGATGTACACATTATGGTATCCAATCCGTTAAAGGTCGTTGATTATTTCAGCGGCTGCCGTGTTGACTACATGACATTCCATAAGGAAGCCGTGGATGACAACATGCTGATACCGACCATTGAAAAATGCCGTCTCAGAGGCTGGAAGGTTGGCATCTCTATCAAGCCTGGTACCAGACCGGAGAGTCTGATTGGAATACTGGAACTTGTTGACATGGTTCTGGTAATGAGTGTTGAACCTGGGTTCGGCGGACAGAGCTTCATGCCTTCAGCCCTTGACAAGCTGGACTGGCTTGACAATTACCGTAAGGAACACGGGCTGAATTATCTGCTGGAAATTGACGGCGGTATTAACCGGGAGACCGGAAAACTGGCTGTTGAACACCACTGTGATGTCCTGGTAGCAGGCAGCTATGTTTTCAAGTATCCTGAAGGAATAGTTGAAGGGGTCAAGTCACTGCTGTAAATGAAAAGGCTGATAGCGGTTTTAGCTGTCCTGTTATTACTGACCGGATGTAAAGGTCCGGACAAACCTGAAACAGATACTTTTGCCAGGGGTTACGAAACAGAACAGGGAATAGGCAGGCTTCTGGAAGATGCCGGGGATATAATGGAAAAACTGACAAACGGAACCCATGTTGTCCTTTTTGCGCATCCGGATGCTGATGATAAACCAATCGTGCAGAAACTGGCGGCAGCAGTAAAGGAATACAGCGGCATGGCAGTTTACTATTACGACATTGAGAACGTTGATGATAAACTGGCAAATGACATTCACGGCCTTATTACTCCATGGATCTCAATAGGGTATTTTGATACTGATAAACCGGTAATGTTTTTCATAGGAAACGGTGAGCTTGTAGATTACATATACTCCTTTGATTCAGAAGAGACTTATGTCAAATCAATAAATGATGCTCTGAAGACCATGGCTGATAATAAAAAGCCGGCCTGCATAGACGGCTGTTAGGAAAATTCTGTTTGAATACTGAGAATTAAGGCGCAAAAAAAGAAAGCCGAAAGACTTTCTTCAGTTTGCGTTTTTTCTTTTCCAGGCGTAGTAGGCATCGTCTTTTTCGGTGTCAATGCCATCGCTGTTCGGAATATAAAGATATAGCTGTTCCCTGACAAACAGATCTCTGAATTCATTGAGAGAAAGCTTGTAGCGGGAATTTGGAGTGTGGACGGTTATCATATCACCGTCCAGGTAGAAGGACGTACGATTGCCAGCCAGAACTATTTCACCGTCTTTCAGATAGGTGATGGCTTCCTTAAAGGTAATACTCTTCATCGTAATAAAAAAGTTAGTTGCCTAACTTTATTATTTTCCCTGGTGTGCTTTCAAAGTTTTTAGAGCTCTAGCAGACATCTTAACTGTCTGTGGTTTTCCATCGACCATAACCTTAACCTTCTGCAGGTTAACATGCCATGAACGACGAGTGGCTCTCAGAGAGTCAGAACGCTTATTACCTGTGACTGGGCCCTTACCAGTTACTACACATACTCTTGACATTCCATGACCTCCTTTCAATCATACGCTTAGATATATTATCATGTAACGGTCAAAAAAGTCAAATAAAAAAACGTTAAAATTATAAATAATATATATCAAAAGAAAGGCGAAATATGATAAAATAAAAGTAATTTATGGGAGGCCTTTGTAATGGCAAATAAACAAATATTAGCAGCCTTACAAATAGAGAGCAATGAGGTTCGTCTGATTGTCGGCGAGATTTTTAATACCCGTTTAAACACTCTCAAAAGAGAGTGTGTTCCATGCAAGGGAATGGACGGATTAAGAATCGTTGACCCTAAGACTGTTGCCAAAGCAGTGAGGGAAGCCGCCAATAATATACAGTCTCATTTCGGAGTAGCAATCGAAAGTGTTTTACTGGCTATTCCTGCATATCGTTTCAAAAAAGAAACCAGAAGTTTTTCCAAGGTTATTGATAATGTCGACGGCAAGATTTCCGCTGACGACATCAGGGATATATATCAGAAGGCACTGGCTGTAAATGTAGGCAGAGATTATGAAATTGTAAATGTTACATCAAACATGTTCAAAACCAACGGCATTGTTTACCGTAAGATGCCTATTGGCGAACCGTGTGATGTTCTGGAAGCAGATGTTGATCTGCTGTGCTGCGACAAGATGACAACATATGACTATGCTACAGTTGTAGAACTTGCAGGTCTTAAGATCGTTGACGTATGTCTTGATAACTATGCTTTATGCAAGGAAGCAGCTCTGTTTGAACAGAATCTCAGAAATTATACATTACTGATCCAGATGGAAAAGGATCATTCACAGTTCTCACTGGTATATGACGGAAAGATTGCCATCAGTGAAAATGAGAACATCGGATACAGCACACTGTCCAGAGCGATCTCTGAAAGATTCAGACTTCCTGAAAGACACAGCTCAGCCTTACTGCTGAAACACGATATAGTCAACAGGAAGGAATTCAATTACAGACCAATCTATTCATGGACTGCCGGAGGAGTTACAAATACCATTTCCGACAGAGAACTATATGATTCAGTTCAGGAAAAACTGCAGTATCTGGTTAAGGATTTCAGCAAACTGTGCGGACCAATCCTGGCCAGGGAAAATACATCTGTAATCATCTGCGGTGACGGGGCTGAGATCACGGGCATAGAAGAAGTATTTGCCAATAAATTCAACCGCCCGGTTAAGTGCTATTATCCTGAAACACTGGGTGCCAGAGGTGCCAAGTGGGCTGTAGATCTGGGTATGTTCTATGCCTATATCGACCAGCAGATAATCCATCAGGATTTCAAGTCAAGTCTTGATATCCTGCAGTATCAGCAGAACATGCGGAAGAGAGTTCACAATGCTGAAAAAGAGGAAGGCTTTACAGCCCGACTGAAGAAAATGTTATTTACAAATCAGAAGAATTAATTGAGGTGAATATATGAGCGAATTAACTTTGAACAATGTCACAAGAATTAAGGTGTTCGGTGTCGGCGGCGCCGGCTGTAACGCTGTTAACAGAATGGTTGAAGACGGTGTTGCCGGTGTGGATTTCTATGTCTGTAACACAGATTTACAGGTCATCAGAACTTCAAAAGTTGAAAACAAGATCCTGTTAGGTGTCAATACCACTCACGGCTTAGGATGCGGCGGAAATCCGGAAATTGGAAAGCAGGCCTGTCTGGAAGCTGAACGGGAATTAAGAGAAGCTGTCAAGGAAGCTGACATGGTCTTCGTTACAGCTGGTATGGGCGGCGGAACCGGTACAGGTGCAGCTCCAATTCTGGCCAGATATGCACAGGAAGCCGGAGCTCTGACAATCGGTGTCGTAACCAAGCCATTCCCATTTGAAGGCAGAAGAAGAATGATGCAGGCTCTTGACGGTCTGGATGAATTACGCAAACATGTAGACTCAATTATCATCATTCCTAACAGTAAGGTAGAAAAGATCCTCGGTGATATTCCATTCAAGGAATCATTCAAGGAAGCAGATAACATTCTGCGTCAGGCTGTTCAGACAATTACTGACCTGGTAAGCTTCCAGGCAATAATCAACCTTGACTTCAACGATATCAAGGCAGTCATGAGCAACCAGGGCGATGCTCTTATCGGTATCGGTATGGATGACGGTCCTAACAGAGCTGTTGAAGCAGCAACAAAAGCCGTTAATTCTCCATTGCTGGAAGCCGACATTGCCGGTGCAAGAAATGCCATCATCAACATTACAGGCGGTAACGACCTGACAATCAATGATGCCAATGCTGCTGTGGACTATATCCGTACAGCTGCCGGCGGCGACATTGACTGCATCTTCGGTGTTGCGTTTAACGAGAATCTCAACAGCACAATTATCGTAACGGTAATCGCTACAGGATTCGAGCAGACCGATGAAGAGAATGTTGATAATACAGTTATAAAGGGTAAGAACGACGAAATCGTAACGGATACAAATGAAGAAGATGTCTTCTCTGAAGTAGATCTCCCATCATTTGACACTCCGTCATTCTTCAAACAGCGTTAAGAAAATAACCCGCAAGGGTTATTTTTACTAATAGGGTATCATGCAGAAGTATAAGAAGGAATCTGATCATTCCTATGCTCTGGGTACTGAACTGACTCTGGAACTGCTTTTAAGTCATCCCGAAGATACGGTCAGTGTATATGTACATTCCAGACAGAAGGATAATGAAATATATCAGAGAATAATGTCTCTATGTCAGAAAAACAGAATAGAAGTTATCCGCAGCGATAAGGCTTTTAATATTGTCAATGCCAAGGAAAACTGCTACATAATGGGTGTTTTCCGTAAGTTCACTAATGATATTGATTTCAGACAGAACCATGTGGTACTGGTTAACCCTGGAAACATGGGAAATGCGGGAACGATTCTGAGAACGTGCGCAGGATTCGGAATAAATGACATAGCTATTATTTCACCGCGGATCGACATCTATGATCCGAAGACGGTAAGAGCTTCCATGCGCGCTTTTTTCACCGTCAGATTCAGTTATTTCAGTTCATTTGAGGAATATCTGAAGAAAGCGGAAGACAGGGATATTTTCTGTTTCATGCTTGATGGCAAAGTTAATCTGCAGGATGCCCAGATAAGCGACAAAAAGTATTCACTGGTATTCGGAAACGAAGCAACCGGATTACCGGCAGAATATCATAATTACGGAACATCAGTGTTTATTGAACAGCTTAACACGGTTGATTCACTTAACCTTGATAACGCTGTCAGCATAGCTGTATACCAGTTTGTTAACATGAAACCAAATAGATCAAGGAGTTGATAACATGCTAAAGAAATTATGGCCGGTAATCAGTGCCGTACTGATTATTGGAGCCTTTGTAATAGGACTGATGCTGGGTAAGGGCCTTAAACCGGCAGATCCTGATCCGGTCATTGAACCTGATCCGACTCCGGTGGTCAGCAAGATAGATGAAGACGGCGTTTATGACAGTAAGGAAGATGTAGCGCTATACATTCATACTTATAACAAGCTGCCGTCAAACTATGTTACCAAGGGAGAAGCCCGTAAGGCGGGATGGACCGGCGGATCAGTAGAAAGGTATTTCCCAAACTGCTGCATCGGCGGAGACTCGTTCGGTAACCGTGAAGGGCTGCTGCCTAAGAAAAGCGGACGACATTACTATGAGTGTGACATAGATACTCTGGGTAAAAAGACAAGAGGAGATAAACGCATAATATACTCCAATGACGGACTGATATATTATACGGATGATCACTATGAATCGTTTACCCTGCTGTATGGGGAGGAATAGAAATGAATATCATTATTCTGGATGGGTCAGTGATGACCTCAAGAGAAAAGGCATATGCTCATATAGCCAGAGAATTCAGACTTCCTGATTATTTTGGCAAGAATCTTGATGCTCTGTATGACATGGTTATGGATAACTATGTGAATGAGGATACCGTCATCATTCTGATGAATTATCAGAAAATGAAGAAGAGCCTCAATGAATACGCTGATAAGATCATATCTGTATTCAGCGATGCCATGGAAGAGAAAGAATTCATTTTTATCGTCAAGGATTAAGGAAACCAACTGTTAAAAGACAATGAAGTATTGGGGAAACCTGATACTTTTTTGTTTCCCTGACAGGAGGATTCATATGCTTTTGCGGCGCAAACCAATTATCATTCTTTTTTCAACTCTGCTGGCAGTCTGCCTGCTGCCAAAAGGAGTAAAAGCCCGGGAAAACGGCCCATCAGGTAATTATCTGACAGTATCCTTACAGCATTCAGACAATAATGTCAGTTTGCTTGAAGGAACAGAGTTTGAAATCAGATCAGTTACAGACGAAACATTTAAAGTTAACCTTATCGCTGGCCGGGATGGAAAATGCTATGCTGGCAATAAACAGTACGTAGACAATCTGACAGCCGGCACATATGTCATATCAGTCACGAATCATAAAAAGATGATTCGCTTTGAACAGGAATCCCTGGAAGTAAAGATTGAAGACAAAACGGTTCTGCCGAAACAGATCGAAGTAGGGTTTATAGGTCATGTCTACGGTGTTGATCATAACGGTGAAATAGTCGGTAATGACGGACAGGCATCAACTATCATCTGGGATACCACTTTCGGTACCGGTCAGTTCTATTGCGGCAATTCCGACGCCAAGGCACCGGCAGCGGTAGGAGGTGTTGAAAACATCGGAACCTCCCGTAATGTTGATACCAGTGAAATGAAACTATATGATGGCAGTGATTATGACTGGGTAAGTAAAGTTATGTATTACGGCTGGAAAGGGCCGAAACAGTGGGAAGGCTTTACTTCCGGAAGATATGCCTTACCATACAGCAGTTTCCTGAAAATTGATATTGAAGGACCGCAGATAAAGGAACTGAACATTCATGAAGAAAGAGGCCTTGGTCAGTTCATAACTCATGTAGCCTTGAACCACTATCATAATGAAGGAAGAGACTGGTGGGGAGCTGTCAGTCCTACAGCGGCTGAAAAGCAGGATGGGTTCTCCGATTTCATGACCTTCCTTCAGAGTCAGCCCTTACCACCGGCAGACTTCAAGGTGTATGTCTGGGAAAACTATGAGGGAGCCTGGACAGAAGGAAATAAAAGACCGTTCCAGGATATGTTTTTCAGCAGGATGTTTACCGCCACTGACTACGATGTAAAAAGTGTTGTTTTCAAGGCGGAGACGGTACCGGCAAAACTGAGGATCAGCAAAAACTACGCTAATGAACCGGATCAGCAGATCTTCTATTCACTGGAAGGTGCTGTTTACAGGCTGTATACCGATGAGAAAGCTGAAAAAGCGGCAACAGATATCAACGGCAGGGAAGCTGTCTTTACTATTCAGGAGGATGGTCTCAGCAATGAGATAGATCTGTACTATGGTGAAACTTACTATCTGAAGGAATCATCAGCACCGGAAGGATATGTGCTGGATGAAACAGTGTACCAGGTAACAATGAATGGGACCGAAATGATAAAGGAAGTAAGTGAACAGCAGCAGAAGGTAAAACTTGTTCTTTATAAAACGGACAGGGAAACCGGAGAAAGAAAGCCTCAGGGTTATGGCAGTTTTAAGGGAGCCGAATACGGTATTTATGTAAGGCAACCTGAATTAAGAGGATTTACGCTGGCCGAAAAAGTTGTTACTGATGAAAACGGAAAAGCCGTTTCAGGTCTGCTTCCTTCCGGAATCTATTACATCCGTGAACTCAAGGCTCCGGAAGGTTATCTGCTTAATGAAGAACAGATAATCGTTGAGGCTTATGGCGATAAATCGGGAAAGGCGGTCCTGACTTATGAAGCTGAACTGCCGGAGGAGCTTACAACTGTCAGCATAATCAAGACGACCGCAGATTCAGCTGTTAAAGCTGTCAGTGTATCAGGTGCACTGCTGCACATCGAAGATGAACGGGGCAACACGGTCGTGCCGCAGTGGGAAAGCACTGATAAACCGTTTGTCATCAAAGGACTTGCGGAAGGGAAAACATATTATGTTGTGGAAGACAGAAGTCCTCAGGGCTATCTGAAACTTGATACCAGACAGGCCTTTACAACGGCCGAAAGGGAAGTCAGGGTAGTAAATCTGCCAGTTCCAGTTATCAGAACAAAGGCCTTTTTCTCAGATAACGATCTGAATATTCATCTGAAAACAGACAAACTGGATGTTTCTGACCAGGTTATGATCAGTAATCTGACCGTCGGCAATCAGTATAAGATCAAAGCCTCTCTTGCCAATATGGATGATAACAACGCGATCAGCACAAGTGAAACAGGATTTAAGGCAGAAAAAACCGAACAGACAGTTCTGATGCAGTTCAAAGGTATTATTCCTCAGGGAAAAATGTGTGTTAATGAGGAACTGTACCGTCTTACTGCCGACGGCAGTTATGAACTGGTCTGCAGTCATAAAGGAGTTAATGATCCTGACCAGCAGGTTTTCATTCCTTCAATAGCTACAGAGGCTGTTGACGACAGCGATGGTGATCATCTGCTGTTTAATTCGGATATCCAGACCATTAAGGATACGATAAGATACTCAAATCTGATAGCAGGCAGAAAATATGATGTCAGAACAGAGCTCTATTATGCAGATACCGATATTCCGATTACAGATGACAAGGGTGAAAAGGTTGTCTTTACCAGCAGCTTTACTGCTGAAAACAGTGATGGTGAAACCACTGTACTGATGGAAATTGATGCCGGAAAGTTCAAGGGCAACAGTATCGTTATTTATGAGGAAATCAGCTGTGAAGGTAATATAATAGCTGTTCATAAGGATCGTGATGACCGGCAGCAGACAGTAACAGTGCCTAATCTGCTGACCAAGGCATCATGCAGCTCACCAAACGGCACTTTTGTAACACTCAGCGATGAGGTTGAACTGGTTGGCTTTACGAAAGATACGCAGCTGGAAATAACAGCTACTGTCATGGATTACCAGACCAGAGAACCTTTGAAAAACAGTGCAGGAGAACCATATCAGCATAAAATGACATTAACTGCTTCCGGAGAAAATGAAACGGTAAATGTTTCCCTGGAAGTTGATACAGCGGCAATAGATGGCAGAAAACTGGTTTTCTTTGAAGAGGGCAGAGATGCTGAAAGCGGTGATCTGCTTGTAGTACATAAGGACTGGGATAACCGGAAACAGACAGTAGAATATTCTCATCCGGCTGAAACCGGAGATCGGAGCGGTCTTGTATTCTATGTGGGACGGCTGGGGTTATCCATGATAGCCGCTTCCGTTATCATGACAGCGTCCAGTTTCTCCCGGAAAAGAAAGAGAATGAGGTAGTCATTAAAGAAAAAAGCTCAGTGACATAAACACTGAGCTTTGATTATAAAAATGGAGCAGGCGACGGGAATCGAACCCGCATACTTAGCTTGGGAAGCTAATGTTCTGCCACTGAACTACGCCTGCGCATATTCAATTATATCATAAGAGTCATTGTGATATAATAAACATATGAAAAAATTATTGGTTTTACTAATCAGTCTGATCATACTTTGCGGTTGCGCGGAAAAGCCGGCGGTTCGCGAGGATGCCGTCAGATTTAAAGAAGAATATGAATCACTTAACGGTCAGAGCAATGGGAACGGTAATCTGTACCGTGAGATAGAAATAGATAAGGATAATCCTTTTGTGTATTCAGATGCTGAAGAAATCGTCAGTAAGATGCAGAAAGGTGAATCTTTCATAGTCTATTTCGGAGCCAACTGGTGTCCATGGTGCCGCAGCATACTGCCGTATTTCATTGAAGTATGCCATGAGAAGAAAATTGATACCATTTATTATGTTGATGTCAGACCTGATAACGATCCTGAAAAGGAAATAAGGGATGTATACAGTGTTGACGAAAACGGCAAGGTATATTTATCCCATAAGGGAAGTGAGGGATATCAGCAGTTCATAAAACTGGCTGCTGATGTGCTCTCAGACTATAAGCGTGAAGATGTTCCGACTCTTGACGGTACAGAGTTTGCAGGGGCCAAAAGAGTAGGGGCGCCTAACTTCGTAGTGATAAAAAACGGCAAGGCTGTAAAAATGGAACTGCTTGTTCCGGAATCTCTTACTGATCCATACATGGAACTGAATGATTCGTTAATCAGAGATATAAAAAGAGAAACAGAGGTGTTTCTGAGTGAATAAAGTTGAACTGTTAGCCCCAAGTGGCAATTTTGAGTGTGTCAAGGCAGCAGTGGCTTCAGGTGCCAATGCGGTTTATCTGGGAGGCCAGCTTTTTTCAGCACGTGCCTATGCCAATAACTTTTCCACCGAAGAACTCGATAAGGTCTGTGATTACTGTCATGGATACGGTGTCAAGGTGTATGTTACAGTCAACACTTTGTATAAGGACAGCGAATTCACGCAGCTTATCAGCTTTATTGATGATCTTTACCGTATTGGTGTTGACGGCCTGATCATGCAGGATCTGGGGGCAATTTCGCTGGTAAGAAAGTGCTATCCTGATCTGCCGGTTCATGCTTCAACACAGCTGACAGCCAATTCTCTGGATGAAGTAAAAGCTTTTGAAGCCATGGGTTTAACAACAGTAGTGCTCAGCCGAGAACTGTCCCTGGAAGAAATAAAATACATCTGCAGCAACACTTCCGTACGCATAGAAGTGTTCATTCACGGTGCTTTATGTGTCAGTTATTCAGGACAGTGCTATATCTCATCAGTATTAGGCAACAGGAGCGGAAACCGTGGCAAATGCGCGCAGAACTGCCGTCTCGAATACACTTTATCGTCTGAAGGAAAAAAGCTCGCAGAAGGGCATCTGCTGTCCACTAAGGACATCTGTACTGTTGATCATCTGAAGGAATTGCTCGACTGCGGTGTCGCTTCGCTGAAGATTGAAGGCAGAATGAAAACGCCTGAATATGTAGCTCAGGTTACATCTGTTTACCGTCATTACATTGATGAATATTATAAAGGGAATTACATGAAGATATCCAGTGAAGATATGCTGGCTCTGCAGTTCAGCTTTAACCGCGGAGGTTTTTCAGAAGGATATCTCAAGGCCAGATCCGGTCCTGACATGATGTGTCCGGTCCATCCGCGTAACTGGGGCGTTTATGCCGGAAAAGTCATAAGCTATGATGCCGGCAGGGAACTTGTTACTATCAGATTTAACCGTGACATGAATACCGGTGACGGTGTTGAGATCTGGAGCGATGATGAAAACGGAACAGGTTTCTACATCAACAAGGCCGTCAGGAAAAACGAAACGGCAGTCTTTAAGGTAAAGGGCAGGATCACAAAAGATCAGGCTGTTTATCAGACATTTAATAAAGCGCTTAATGATGCCATAGATCATGAGTATAAAAACAGTCGCCGAAAGATAGATGTGAAATGTCAGGCTGAAATAAAAACTGACAGGGAAATGACGATGGCTCTGAGTTATGGAAACACAGAAGTAATGGTTAAGGGAATCGTTCCTTCTGCCTCTGTGAATCAGCCGTTAACGGTCGAATCAGTTACAAAGCAGCTGTCAAAAACCGGCAATACCAATGTTGATTTCAGTGAGATAAAAGTTGAGCTTGATGAGGGATTATTTGTCAACAGAGCCGATCTGAATTCCCTCAGAAATCAGGCTGTGGAAAAACTTAATGAGGCAATAATTCTGAATTCCAAGAGAAAATCAGCCGGTGCTTTGCTTCCGGAACTGTCATATCGTAAATCCGATGGTGATTATAAGATAAACGTTCTTGTCAGGAATATGGAACAGCTGGAAGCTGTTGTAAATAACAAACTGGTTGAAACGGTTTATCTGCCTTGCAGCATGGACTTTGACTATGCAGAAGCGATAGAATTACGGCACAGCAGAGGTAAGAAGGCAGTAATAAAGCTGCCGCGCTTATGGCGTCAGCATACCAAGGACACTTACAGCAACGTTCTAAAGGGCTTAGCTGAAACAGAGGCTGACGGTTTCATGATTCATAATATTGGTCAGTACCATCATATGAAAGATGTATGGAAGCCTTTGTATCTCGATTTTACGGGAAATGTCATAAACAGTTATTCAATGGCCTTCTGGAATACTATGGAAAGAGTATCTCTGTCAGTTGAAGCCAGTGTCGAAGAAATTGAAAAGCTGGCTGATAATACAGCAGCTGAAGTACTGATCTATGGAAAACTGCCTCTGATGATAACGGAACAGTGTCCGGTAGGAAACTTTGTGGGAAATAAGAAAAGAATATTTTGCCGGAAAAAGAATTCTCCGGAAAATTACTATCTGGAGAACAGAGGAAACAGGTTCCTGCTGAACAGAGACTGCGATGACTGCGTCTGCACTGTTGAAAGCAGTGAGCCGCTGAAACGGTTCTCACTGATAAACAGGATTTCAGTACCGTACTACCGCATTGATCTTTCTGATGAAACGGCAGCTCAGACAGCAGAACTTCTTAAGCAAATAAAAAAGGTCACAGACAGTGACCGGGATTTCGATAACAACATTGCTCGAATTTACTATCGCAGCATTGCCTAATTGGCAAAGGCAAATCCGAAATAGATATACAGCATGTAAATGAACACACGGCCAAAACCGAAGATGTTCAGAATATCTGCTGAAATTGGAATATCAATATAACCAAGAGAATATACTACCAGGACAATGAACAGAGCTATGGAAATAAGCTTTCTGATCCAGGTAGTTTTTCTTATGATACGGGAAGGGGTGTTAAGAAAATATCCGAAGCCAAAAAGCATCAGAGAGGTCAGAACAGCCGTGATCTCATCTATCATGGGAATGCTGAGGTAGGTTTTCAGAATTCCCAGCAGAAAGTTACCGGCGATAAGAACGATTAGCGGATTTCCGTATTTTTTCATGACAGGTCTCCTATATTATTCTTGAGTTGTGAAAAGCCAGCAGCAGAGCAACAGCACGATAACCGATGTTCCATAAGCCGCTGACACCATTGGTAAAAAGCAGCCGTATCATCTGGATGTTATGGAAAGTTGTCAGATCGCCAAGAATAATTACGACAGCAGTCAGAACAACGGCCAGAACTGAGAACTGGATCTGAACGCCTTTGCCAAAGCGCCGGATGACATAGGAAATAAAGTAAGCAGCCGGTATGAAAAGCACCGGCATGTAAACACCGATTATATTTGAAACCACCCAGAAAAGCGCAATGCACAACAAAGCAGCAGGAATACCTGTGACTAAAGCATTCATGAAACGCTGTTTTCTGGTGACGGCATATGAGTTGTAAATTTTCAGCATGTAAACTCCTTAAAAAATACTATTGACATTATAGCATGAAAATGTAAAAATAATTAGGCCCGAGGCCGATAAATATCTGTTAATTTATTGACTTGAAAGGGTAAAGTGTGATAAAGTATTAAAGCACGGTAAGTGGAGGTTTAGCTCAGTTGGGAGAGCATCTGCCTTACAAGCAGAGGGTCAGCGGTTCGAGCCCGTTAACCTCCACCATTTTATTTGCCGGATTGGCGTAATTGGCAGCGCAACTGATTTGTAATCAGTGGGTTGGGGGTTCGAGTCCCTTATCCGGCACCATTTTTTAAATCTTGGGAGGGTAGCGAAGTGGCTAAACGCGGCAGACTGTAAATCTGTTCCTTCGGGTTCGGCAGTTCGAATCTGCCCCCTCCCACCATTTTTTTAGAAAAAAGCGAGAAGTTTGGGACGTAGCCAAGTGGTAAGGCACCAGACTTTGACTCTGGCATTTTCGGTGGTTCGAGTCCACCCGTTCCAGCCAACTGACCCGTTAGCTCAGGCGGTAGAGCATTTGACTTTTAATCAAAGGGTCGGGCGTTCGAGTCGCCCACGGGTCACCACCTTAATGCGGGTGTAGTTCAATGGTAGAACTTTAGCCTTCCAAGCTAACCACGCGGGTTCGATTCCCGTCACCCGCTCCATTAGATAACTAATCAGTCGATTGACTGGTTTTTATTTTCAGAAATCGTGTATTACAGACACAAATAAAGAACACCTGTCAGGGTGTTCTTTGTCTTTTTCTGAATTCGGCGATTACTTGAACAGCTGTGTCCAGTCAAAACTCAGATTACTTGAATCATCCTGGGCAGTGCTGCCGCCAGCTGCACTTAATAATCCAGTCAGAATATCAGTCAGACTGAGGCCGTTATTGCTGGTGGTAGTCTGATTACTGGAAGTGGTCTTTCTCTTGCCGCTGGTCGTAGTATTTACTTTCTTGACATTTGTCTTGTATGACGGATCCATCTTAAAGGAGCTGACAAAATTGAGGAACTGATTTGAAACATTGTTTAAGTTATCCTCGGTAGTGATCAGTCCGAATATCAGCTTGCTGCCCCAGTGAATGTACTGACCGACATTGGCAGTATTGTTCTGACCGGTAACTAAGGTTGTCAGAAGGCTGACCACGTTAGTATTATTGGCAGAAGGGCCAGTCAGACGGAATTCATAGGCACCCAGATCAGTTCCCAGCAGCATGACATATTTTGTCTTGTTTAATGTGTAGGAATACTGGACAAGTTTTGATTCGGTAACAGGTGCTCCGGCTTCAAAAGTAACATTTTTGTTGTTCTTGAAGTATGATGAGAACTCGGTTATTTCCTTAGCCATTTCCTGCTGGAATACCTTGGCGTTCTGTGCATAGTAGCTAGGCAGCTTGCTGACAGCCTTGGCAGTCAGTTTAGCCTTTGTTACATATTCAGGTGCAATGCTGTTAATGTAGTTTTCAGTTGAATCAAGTCTCAGCATTGGAATGTTGAAATACTGATTCATCTCTCCGTCCTGATGTGTTTCATTAGGATTTATGCCATTGCGTACATCCAGGAAATTATCACCGGTCTTAACAAACATTACAGCACTGCCGTCAGCTTTCTGAGCCTGGCATACACTGAGATACTGTACCATCAGACTCTGATTATAGCCTTTAATGGATGCACCATACTGCCAGCCGTCAGGAATGGTAGCCGTAGCAATCTTTACCTTGCTGTCAGGATCAGTGAAAGTTACATTGTAGTACTGACCGTTTGTAAAGTTGTTTGTGACAGTTGTCGTTGGCTTGGTAACATATCTGGCAGTTGAACCGCAGATAGGGCAGAATAAAGCGTCACGGTCGCTGTTATAAGTGAAGGTCTCGCCGCATCTGGTACATTGATAAGTTCTTGAACTCATATAAGTTCCCTCCCATATTATTTTGTTGTTTTATTTCTATTTTTAATTTAGCATTTTTCAGGTATTAAATCCAATACATAACAAAAAAAGAGCCTTTCTGACGGGTAGTCAGACTGGCTCATTTATACTAATTAGAATGTGAAGATCTCGTCCAGCTGGTCTTTGCAGTTTTCAATGGCATCCTTATTGCCGACTACACAGACATTGTCATTCTTATTGACTGTTTCCAGCAGAGCAACAGCCTTTGAAATCTTTTCCTTGTCACATGACAGAATGGCATCAAGAACAGCCTGTTTTGATTCATCATCATAATCGGTGAAGTAATCAATGTCACTGCGCTTTGCCATGGTCTTGACTGTCATCAGCGGATCAAAGTCGCCCATGGTACCAATGATGTATTTTTCGACATTCTGATCACTGTTGCAGAAATCCTTCAGGTAATTGACGGAATTCTTGAATACATGCAGTGAATTTGCCGGGTTAGGGTCTCTGTATGACATATATCTTACAGCGTTGCCTCTGGCAGCGAATCCTGTACCGTAGGCACCGTTTTTAACTCTGACGTTATTCCATAAGTAATCATATGTCAGAATGTTTGAAATCACGTACATTGTACCGAGCTCATCATCCGGCAGTCTGCCTGTACATGAACCCATGCAGGCATAGGAGATGTTGGCAGGGACGACAATACCTTCACGTCTGTGTCCAAGCGGCTTTCTTTCAGCCTTAGGACCAACTGTGCCTTCCGGTGCATCATCCAGAACAGCCATGACGATTCTAGGCTTGGTGGCAGATGCGATACCGATTGTCAGACGGTCTCTGATGAACAGGGTAGAATAAAGTTCTTTCATCTCATTGATGGCCTTTTCTGCTTCGCTGTCCCAGTTTTCTTCCAGATTCTTTATGAATCTGTAGAATTCATAACCGTTAGTGTGTTCGGCAGAAACACCTGCTTCGCTGTCGTAGGAACTTACACGCAGGACGCCCATCCGGTTACCGGCGGCGATAAAGGCCTGTTCCATGGATGTCTTAATCTGTCTGACGATGTCTCTGATGGCTTTCAGGTCATCAAGTCTGGTGTTGTACATGATCTCTTTTACCAGTTCAACACCTTCCAGATCGTTTCTTTCAAGTGTGCTCCAGGTTACAGTTGCAGCAGAAGTCAGTTCATTCATCTTATTGGCAGAGAATGATACTCCGGCGCCGAATTCACCAAGAGTAGCATTGATTGCCTGGGTAAGATGAACGGTATCGTATTTTTCCGTAGCTATCTGTCCTAAGATATTGCTTAACAGGGACAGCAGGGAAAGCTGATGCAGATTGAAATCGGAGACATCACTGTAGAGAGTAACGTAGCTGATGCCGTTTGTATCCAGCTCGTGCTTCAGAACGACATTGCGTCCGCCATGTCTGCAGACTTCCAGAGGCAGCTTGGTAGCTGTCTTCTTGAGATCTGAGATATGAAGTACAGGCAGGGTAGCCTGCTGCTCAGGTGTATCTTCAGTTGCCTGCCATACAGCCAGCTTTTTATTCATGTCAACAAGCTCTTCGATGTCTTCCTTGCTCCATGAAGCCTTGGCAGCAGCCAGTTTCCGTTTTTCCTTTTCAGCTTTGATCTGACCTAAAGTGCCTGATGGTTTTAACAGGACCTTGGCATGGTGCTTGCTGTCAAGAATCAGTGACTGCAGCAGCTGTTCAAAGTAATCTGTATCCATCTTTTCTCTTAACTGAGTATAGATGTCATCACGGATGATGCCGTTGATTGGATCGCCGCCATACAGCCATGTATCAAGAGAAGAAAGGGCAAATACCAGTCCTTTAGGAGCATTGCCGAAATCTCTTTCCTTGGCCTTAAATTCAGCCTTGCTCAGAACAGCATTGAGTTCCTGTTTGTCAATGCCTTCGCTGATAATGCGTTTCAGTTCGTTATTGATCGTTTCAGTGATCTGCGGTTCTTTTTCCAGATCGGTATTGATTACATCAATTTCAACAAATGACTGTAATAAACCGTCTTCGATTGAGAAGTAAACGTCTTCACCCAAGCCGTTACCAATGATGGCTTTCTTTAACGGTGATTCATTTGATCCGCATAATACCTGTGATAACAGGGCTAAAGCTGTATTTGAAAGGCGGTCTCTGTAATCACCTACAACATAGCCATAAGCTACCTGAGCCTTACCGGCTGGGTCGTCTTCAGGTGATACTTCATATTCAATTACGGTATCTTCACCGGCTACCGGTTTCTGCATTTCAAATGAAATTTCATCGCCATCTGAAGTGTAGCCTGAGAGATATTCATCATCAATGATTCCCAGAGCTTCATCAATATTGAGGTCTCCGTCAAGGAAAATAAATGAGTTTCTCGGGCTGTAATATTTCCTGTGGCTGTCACAGAACTGCTGATATGTCAGATCGGTTATATGTTCAGGATCACCGCCTGACTCATTGCCATAACAGGTGTCAGGGAACAGTGAATGCATGATATAACGGCTTCTCACACCGTCTGGTGAAGAGAAAGCACCTTTCATTTCGTTGAATACAACACCCTTGTAAATAGGATCTGCTTCAGGATCGAGAATTTCATAATGCCATCCTTCCTGTCTGAAGATGTTTGGATTCTCAACTGCCAGTGGTTTGAATACGGCATCAAGATAAACACGCATCAGGTTGATAAAGTCCTTGTCGTTACGGCTTGAAACCGGATATACGGTTTTATCAGGATAAGTCATGGCGTTAAGGAATGTCTGCAGGGAACCTTTTAGTAAATCAACGAAAGGTTCTCTGACCGGATAACGCTGTGATCCGTTAAGAACTGAGTGTTCAAGAATGTGGAATACACCGGTGTCATCCACAGGGGTGGTTCTGAAAGCGATGGCAAATGTTTTGTTTTCATCGTCTCTTTTGAGCCAGATAGTTCTGGCTGAAGTTTTTTCATGAACCATCTCATATAAATCTCCATTGATCTCATCTATGTGTCTGGCATTGATCACACGGAAACCATGGATGATATCATTTATATTCATAATAGTAGTCCTCCGTCTGCCTTATATTATAAACTAATAATCTGTATTGGGTAAAAAAAGAACACCCATTAGTGAAAAAAAAGAAAACATATATGATAAGAAATAATTTTATCTTTCTTTTTTTCTTTCTGTCTGTTTAAATATATCCAGGAGTATTATGTATGATTAAAGGTGTATTTTTCGATCTTGATGGCGTATTGGTAGATTCTGAGACGTATGATCAGCAGATAACGGCTGACTGTATCAGAGAATATGGATTTAAAACAGATCCGCGGGTATTCAGAGTGTGGATCGGAGCTTCACCGCAGTTTGACGCCTGGAGCGTGATCAGGTCAAAAATGCATCCTGATGATGATCCTGTTTTCTTTGAAAAGACAATTGAAGAATACCATCGGGAAAAAAGGGGACAGATATATTTTCCGCCGCTGGCATTTCCTGATGCCGTAAAGGAGATTAGATCTCTTAATGAGAGAGGATATAAGATGGCATGCTGTTCAGCCAGTGAACCGTGGTACATTGAACGTGCCTTACAGCAGCTGGGCATCAGAGACTGCTTTGAAGTAGTCATATCCGGAAGAGATATTGAAAGAGCCAAACCTGATCCTCAGATTTATCTGCTCGCTCTTGAGGCTCTTGGATTGGCAAAAAACGAAGTCATAATTATCGAAGATTCCACCTTTGGCATAAAAGCCGGAAGGAATGCGGGAATTAAAACCATAGCCAGAGTTGATCATAACTTCGGCATGGATCAGAGTGAGGCGGATGCCTTTATTGATTCTCTTGATGAAATAGAAAACTATCTGTAAAAAAGCCCTGGAATTTCCAGGGCTTTCGTGTGTTTTGATTTAATACATTCCGGCAGGAGCTGCTGGTCCGTTATTGGCTTCAGGCTGTGGTTTTTCAACAACGCCTGCTTCAGTTGTAATGAACAGGGCAGCAATGCTGGTAGCATTCAGAACGGCAGATCTTGTAACTTTGGTAGGATCAACGATTCCTTCCTTGAACATGTCAACCCATTCACCTTTGACAGCATCAAATCCGATATTGCCTTTCTTGCTTAACTGTTCCTTGACAACGTCATTGCCGTCATAGCCGGCGTTTTCAGCGATCTGATACAGTGGCTGCAGGATAGCTTCAAATACGGCATTGATACCTTTCTGTTCATCTACAGTAGTACCTTTCAGAGTGTCCTTATGCTGCTTGTAGATCTTGGCAAGAGCTGCACCGCCGCCGACGATGATTCCTTCAGCGATGGCTGCCTTGGTAGCGTTAAGAGCATCTTCGATTCTTAACTTCTTCTCTTTCATTTCGCTTTCGGTAGCTGCACCGACCTTGATGATGGCAACACCGGAAGTCAGCTTGGCAAGTCTTTCATTCAGTTTCTTCTTATCATATTCAGATGTTGATTTTTCAATCTGATTTCTGATTTCAGCAACTCTGTCTTTCAGCATTTCAGGATCACCGTTGCCGTGAACGATCGTGGTATTGTCTTTCTTTACAACGACCTTATTGGCAGTACCTAGGCTTTCCAGACCGATTTCCTTAAGATCCATGTTCAGTTCCTTGGTGATGAATTCACCGCCTGTAAGAACAGCGATATCCTGTAACATGGCTTTCTGTGTATCACCGAAGCTTGGAGCCTTGGTAGCTACGACGTTGAAGGCGCCACGCAGTTTGTTGACGATTAGAGTTGTCAGTACTTCATTGTCAATGTCATCGCAGATGATGAGCATTGGCTTGTTAGCCTGAACGATTTTTTCCAGAACAGGGAGGATCTCCTGAATTGAATTGATCTTCTGATCAGTTACGAGGATATATGGATTTTCCAGTTCGGACTGCATCTTTTCTCTGTCACTGGCCATGTAAGGTGACATGTATCCCTTATCATATTCCAGACCTTCAACAGTTTCCAGTGTGGTTTCGAAGCCCTGTGATTCATCTACGGTAATAACACCGTCTCTGCCGACTTTTTCCATGGCTTCTGCGATATATTTGCCGATTTCTTCACTGCTTGAAGAGATGGCGGCAACCTGAGCAATATCCTTTGAAGTAGATATCTGTTTTGTCTGTTTCAGCAGTTCAGCAGCTATCAGATTGGCTGCCTTTTCCATACCGGCCTTTAACAGAACCGGATTGCTTCCTTTTTCAACACAGGCGATACCGTTATGGATGATAGCCTGAGCGAGAAGGGTAGCAGTGGTAGTACCGTCACCGGCTACGTCATTGGTCTTGCTGGCAACTTCGTATACCAGTTTGGCACCCATGTTTTCAAACTTATCTTCCGGTTCGATTTCCTTAGCTATGGTAACACCGTCATTCGTGATCAGTGGTGAGCCGTAACTCTTTTCGAGAACTACGTTACGTCCTTTCGGACCTAAAGTGATTTTAACTGTGTTAGCCAGCGTATCAACACCGGCCAGCATCAGATCTCTTACTTCTTTTGAATATTTAACTTCCTTACTCATAAAAAACCTCCTAATCTATTACAGCGTAAATCTTTGCTTCAGGGATCAGTAAGAACTTTTCGCCCTGATATTCGATTTCATTTGCTGCATATTTATCAAAGATTACTTTGTCTTTTACCTTTACTGTCATCGGTACTCTCTGACCGTCTACCAGCTTGCCTTCGCCTACAGCGATGACAACGCCGATATTCTCTGCAGTATTTTCGTTAGTTGAAAGAATAATTCCACTAGCTGTCTTGTTTTCTGCTACTTCCTTTTTCAGCAGAACATTGTCATTTAATGGCTTTATCATATTTTGTTCCTCCTTTAGCACTCTAACGTTTCAAGTGCTAACTACATATTATTATAGTATACGAACAGATATTGTCAAGAATTAATCCAGGCTTCGTGATATAATTAAAACAGGTGAATTTTATGTTCAAAAGAAACAGTTTTCTGGTGATTATGATGGTACTTCTGGCAGCAGGGATAGCGGGATCCCTGTGGTTTTACAATACCTATATAGTACCTAATGCCCAGATGTCCTCAACATATATGGAGGTTTATCAGGACCTCGATGCCAATGAAATAAAAACGATCAGCATTG
Organism: Erysipelotrichaceae bacterium; assembly: GCA_017405675.1. Next base: position 22,081 of record JAFRAB010000043.1, on the reverse strand, counting down.
ATACCATTAACCACAGAGTTAATGTCGTGCCGACTGATGACGAAAAAGTCAAGATCAGCTATTTCCAGAGAACAGACAGCGCCAACAGTTTCGTTATTAATAACAGAGATGTATCTCTTAAGATAATTGAAAGGGCTGAAGCTCCAACTAATAACTTTATCAGTTCAACCAGACAGATCGATACCATAACGATTTATCTGCCTTCAACGTCAAGTATAGCTATTACCAATAAAACCATTGAAGGAGTATTTAATGCTGAAAATGTAACTGCTGAATCCTTTGTCCTGTCTTCCATATCCGGGGCAGTCAACTTCAAGAATGTCAAGGCCGGAAAACTGGATATCAACAGTAACTCGGGAGTAGTACAGGTGGAAGGAATTGAAGCAGATCTGATAAACATCCTGGAAGTAACAGGAAATGTAACACTGGAGATCAACGATTCTCTGACTCTGTATAATCTGAATATCATCAGCAACAACGGCAGGCTCAGCATCAATGAAAGCCCTGTTAAAGTTGTGATTGATGATAAGGAAACCGTTGTTAATTACATTGAAGAGGTGCGAGAAGGGGTAACACGAAGCATCAGCATTAACAGTTTGCGTAGCAGCATAGATGTTCTCAGCAACGAAGAAGCCGTACCGGAAATAAATGAAAACGTTCAGGAATGATTACCTGAACGTTTTTTCTTAACCGTTAATATCTTTTATGATCTGGTCCATATCATAAGGCTCGTGATTTGGCCTGAATTCAGCTACCAGACCGTCATCACTGCCGTATCTAGGTATGATGTGGAAATGAAGATGCATTACTGACTGTCCTGCCACTTCATTGGTGTTGTTGAGAATGTTGCAGCCTGGAGCCTGCAGTCTGTCAGTGATCCTTTTAGCCAGCATTTTTGTTACCTTGGCCAGATGGGCGATGGTCTCATCATCGCACTCCAGTACGTTGGCAAAATGTTTTTTAGGTATGACCAGCGTATGACCTCTGGTAACCTGGGCTAAATCCAGGAAAGCCAGACACACATCGTCCTCGTATACCTTATAGCTTGGAATCTTTCCTTCAGCGATGTCGCAGAAAATACACATATGAGTTACCTCCATAACTAAATTATAGTTTCTTTTCCAGTTTTATGTAAATCAGTTCAGGTTTATTGTTCAGACGGAAAGGGAACAGTGAATTGCCGATGCCGCGGGAGACGATCATCTGCGTTTTCCCCTGAGTATATAAGTTTTCAGTGTAGATAGGGAAAAGTCCCTGATTTGGAGACAGGACAGCACCTATCACCGGCAGTCTGAACTGTCCGCCATGAGCATGACCGCACAGGATCAGATCGATTTCATTGGCATAGTATGTATCAAACAGTTCCGGCCTGTGGAACAGCACCAGATTGAACCTGCTGTCATCTTTGAGTTTCTGATATCTTTCGGTAAAAAGAGAACTTCTTTCATTGTATGGAATGGTATAAAGGTCATCAAGGCCAATAAGATTTATGCCTTCAGTTTCTATATTTTTGTTATGCATTACTATCATGTCAGTTTTTTCAAAAGCTTCCATGATTTTTTTGTATTGTTTTGATCTTATTTCATGATTGCCGACTACATAATATACAGGTGCTATTTCCGTCAGTTTCTCTGCAAAGGCAACGGCACAGTCAATATCAGTACGGCGTGAATCGATCAGGTCGCCGGTAACAAAGATACAGTCAGGCTTATTTTCCTTAAGGCTGCTGATGATTGAATCCTGGAGAACAACATTGTGAGTGTTGTGAAAATCAGAAACGTGAGCAGCATTTACATCCTTTTTCAGTTTTTCAGAAGTCACGGTAAAGCGGTTTACTGATAAAACAGTGTTCTCACGATGCAGGAATAATACTAACAATACGGCAGCTGCCAGGATAAATATGTAAATCATAATGATATTAAAGCATAAAAAAGGATGTTTTCACATCCCGTTTTACTCATCGATTCCCAGATAGGAAGGATAATTGCTCTTGATTGTGTTGTATACGTCTATGTCGTATACCTTGAAGTTATGCTTCTTATAGAAGTAACCGTAAGCCTTGTCAGTGAAGGTTGTCAGTGACTTCAGATAAGTGATCAGGTCATTTTTCAGCTGTTCCTGATTGGTAACAGTAACCTGTACAACATAATAGCCGTTAGCTGCCTTATTGACGATAACATCTGATAATGTCGGATTCTGAACAGTTGCCAGATATGCCAGGACAATGTAATCAAGAGTTTTGTTGTCACGTGTATACAGAGTTTCCTTGGCAAGATCTTCCTTGCTGCTGAATTCTGCGGCGACTTCTTCAAATGTCTTACCGGCCTTGAGAGCAGCGATTGCATCTTCAGCTTTCTTTCTGCCTTCTTCATTACCGATTTCACTTGCGTCAACATAGATCATCTTGGCTTTGACAGGAGCGAATTCTTTCCAGATATCATCCCAGCCGTCAGTGATATACTTTTCAGCCAGTTCATCAGCTTTGACGTTTGTCAGACAGTACTGCTTGAATGCTTCAACTGATTCATAACCGAGGTTCTTAAGAACTTCTTCAAAATCACCCTGAGTTTCCAGCTGAGCTTTATAACTCTCAAACAGTTCCTGAGCCTTGGCTTCAAGGGCAGGTGTTGTTTCGATTTCAGCTGCAGTAATGATTTCCATTGCTTTGGAGATGATGGAGTTTGTTGCATCATCTTTCATCATTCTGTCGTAAAGATCTTTCTTTGTAACTTTTTCCTTACCAACCTGAATGATCAGTTCGTTAGGGTTGGAAATTGTAGCGGTTGCATCCTTGCAGCCGGTTAACAGAGTGCAGAAGCATAAAGCAACTATGATAGCTTTGAATAATCTTTTCATGGCTTTAGTCCTCGCTTTCCACATTCAGGGACTTCATGATGATGTCCTTGATCTCATCACTGCCGAAGGTAACGCCTAATTCGTTTGCGGTATCCCACAGGATCTTGCTTGACAGTCCTTCCTGTGAGGACATGATCGTATTGGCAAAATTGGTTTCATTCTTAATGTCATCAAACTTAACTGAATCAACCTTAATCAGGTAATAACCGAATGTTTCAGAGAAAGTCCAGTCAGAAACCTGGCCTTCTTCCAGAGCTAATGCAGTATTCAGGAATACTTCATCAATACCTGAGGTCTTGGTATCGAGATAACCGAAGACACCGCCTGTTGATGCATTACCGTCTTCTGAATACTTCTTGGCGAAATCAGCGAAGTTTTCAGCACTGTATTCACTTGATGCCCAGGCATCCTGTGCAGCCTTGACCTTGGCGGTTTCTTCGGCTGTAGGATTTTCAGGATCATCCAGAGTCAGGACGACGTAACTTACGATACGTGGCTTGTATTCCTTCTGGAAATCATCTGTGAAGTACTTGTCACCATTCTTGCTGAAGTATTCTGTATAAAGCTTCTGAGCTTTTGTGGAATAATTCATGTAATCATAGAAGGTGTCATAGCCATAATATGTCTTGGCGATATTGTCAAGGTAAGCAACATCATAGCCATAATACTGCTGATATGCAGCTACCGTGTTCTGGTAATTCTTATCTAATTCAGCTTTAAATTCATCTGTTGTTTTGATGGCGCTGTCAAGTAAGGCAACCTGGAACATAGTGGCTATTCTGTCATCGTGATAAATCTTTGATAAATCATCATATAACTGGTCAGCTGAGTAGTTTGTGTCATCGACAGAGAACACGATCTGCTGGCCGTTAACTGTTTTTCCCGGTAGTTTTCCCTTGTTCTGGTCGTAGGCGAAGAATATGGAAATACATACGAAGAATAAGCCTACAAGCAGAGGGAACCAGTACTCTTTTAATTTTTCTACCATAATTAAAACCTCCTGGCGCGAACTTAAATATTATAGTTTATTTGTTTTTTTTATGCAACAAAAAGAAAAGAGGTATATAATGGGCACATTCAAAACTGTTGTGCTATAATACAACGTGAGTGAAAAGGGGTGAGACATATGTCAACACTGGAAATAAGAAATCTCCATGTCAATGTTGAAGATAAGGAGATCCTTAAAGGCGTTGATTTAACAGTCAATACTGGAGAAGTCCATGCACTTATGGGACCTAACGGCAACGGTAAAAGTACGCTGTTAATGACCATCATGGGCCATCCTAGATATAAAGTCACTGAAGGTAGTATTACCTTTGACGGCCAGGATGTTCTGGCAATGAGTGTGGATGAAAGAAGCAAGGCAGGTCTTTTCATTGCCATGCAGTATCCACAGGAAGTTCCTGGTGTCACCAATTCCGATTTTCTGAAGGCTGCTGTCAATGCGCACAGAGATCAGCCTATCAGACTTTTTGAGTTTATCCGCTTGTTGGATAAAACCATCGCTGATGTGCAGATGGATTCGGCAATTGCCCATCGTTTCCTTAATGAAGGTTTTTCCGGCGGTGAGAAAAAGCGTAATGAGATCATTCAGATGAAGCTGCTTAAGCCTAAACTGGCAATGCTTGATGAGCTTGACTCCGGTCTGGATGTTGATGCCATAAAAATTGTGGCTGACAATATTCTGAAACTTAAGGAAGAAACTGATATGGGAATGATCATCGTTTCTCACTATGAGAGATTTTATGACCTGATCAAGCCTACCTATGCCCATGTTCTGATCAATGGACGCATTGTTGAAAGCGGAGATCATGAACTGGCTAAGAGAATAGACGCTGAAGGTTATGAATGGCTGCTTAAAGAAAAGAATCTTACTATTGAAAAGGAAGAAGAAGTTCAAAGAGCCATCTCATTAGGAACATGTGCAGTTAATAAGTCAGGAGCATTATAAATGAACCTGATAACGATAAACGATTCAAAAAAAATAACAGTTAATTCTGACAAAGGGTCCGCGTGCCGGATCTCTCTTGACGTGGAGAAAAGATCAAAGGCTAATGTGATAATCTTTCTGGAAGGAAAGGGACAGCTGAAACTTGACCTTAACGTCAAGGTTGGCAGCGACTGCCAGGTTGTCTTTCTGACTGTAAATCATAATGAGGCGGAAATCGAATTCAATGAAAAATACGACATTTACGCTGACAGCAAGGTTACGATTGCCCATATGGAACTGTCGGAGTACAAGGCCGTTTACAATTCAGAACATCAGCTGCTTCAGCAGGGTGCTGAACTGACTGTTCAGACAGCTTCGGTATCAGACAGCCGCAAGATTTTCAATCAGGATACATTCCATAATGCCGGAAATACGACAGCGCACATCAACAATTACGGTGTTGTAATGGCACATGGATTTACAGACATGGTTGTCAGAAATACAATCGTTCAGGGAGCTCATAATTCTGCAACGCATCAGACCAGCAGGCTGCTGACCTATGACAAAAGTGCCATAGGCAGAATACTGCCGGTACTGTACATATATGATGATGAAGTACGGGCTTCTCATGCTGCTTCATTGGGCCAGCCTGATGAAGAACAGATCTATTATCTGCAGTCCAGAGGTCTTTCGCTCAATGAGGCGATCGGTCTGATCGTAAAAGGCTATCTGCTTCCGGTCACTCAGATCCTTGAAGATGAAAGTCTCAACAAACTGCTGCTTGATGAAATTGAAAAGAAGGTGAGTCAGAATGCTTGATGTAAATACTATCAGAAAAGATTTCCCAATGCTTGACGGCAAGCTTATGAGCGGACATCCGTTAGTATATCTGGATAATTCTGCTACTACTTTCAAGCCGAATGCCGTTATCAATGCCATCAATGATTTCTATCACAACTACACTTCAAACATTCACCGTGGTGAATATGAACTTTCACAGAAAGCTGATACTGCCTATGATTCAGTCAGAAAGATAGTGGGCGGATTTATAAACTGCGATGAAAAGGAAGTTGTTTTTACCGCCGGTGCAACCAATGGACTTAACATTGTTGCCTACAGCTATGGCCTGGCTAATCTTAAAGCCGGTGATGAAATACTGATCACTCTGGCTGAACATGCTTCCAATGTTCTGCCGTGGTTTGATGTAGCCAAAAAGACCGGTGCTGTCATCAGATATATTGATCTTGATGAAGAAGGAAGACTGACTCCGGCAGCTTTGAAGAAGGCCATGACTGATAAGGTCAGAATAGTTGCCTTTGCAGCTGTAACTAATGTTCTGGGATACATTGCGGACGTAAAGGAATTATGCCGTATTGCTCATGAATATGGAGCCATTACGGTAGTTGATGCTGCGCAGTCAGCAGCTCATATACATACGGATGTCAAGGACTGGGACTGCGACTTCATGGCATTCTCATCTCATAAAATGTGCGGTCCTTCAGGTGTAGGTGTTCTCTATGGAAAGAAAGCTCTGCTGGACGCCATGGAACCATTTACCTATGGAGGAGGTTCCAATGCCCGTTTTGAGAAAGACGGTACGGTAATACTCAAGGAAACTCCTGAAAAGTTTGAATCAGGTACTCCTGACATGGAAGGAGTGATTGGCCTTGGAGCAGCTCTCAGATATATTTCCGGAGCAGGAATGGAGAACATTTCGGCTCATGAAAAAGCTCTGAGAGACTATTTCATGAATAAAATTGCCGATTATGACAATGTTGAAGTTTACAATCCAAACGGCGATACAGGTATCATCGCATTTAATGTTAAGAATATATTCGCCCAGGACGCTGCAAGCTATATCGGTTCACAGGGAATAGCCGTCAGAAGCGGAAATCACTGTGCCAAGCTGCTGCACAACGTTATAGGCGTTACTGAAACCATCCGTGCATCTTTCTATTTCTACAATACCTTTGAAGATGCAGACAGACTGGCTGAAGCCATTAAGACCTGTACAATTGAAAACTGTATAGGAATATTCTTCTAGGAGGTGTTTCAATGTCAGAATTATTAAAGGATCCAATGGTCCTGAGGGAAATCCTTCTTGATCATTATGAATATCCACATAACCATAAACTGACCGATAATCCGGCTTTTAAGGAAGCACATATGTCATCAGAATCATGCATAGATGATATCCGTGTACAGGCCAAGATCACTGACGGTATCATTGAAGATGTCCGTTTTGACGGCCGTGCCTGTACCATTTCAACTGCGAGCACATCCATGATGACCGATCTGGTTAAGGGCAAGACGATTGCCGAGGCCAAGGAAATCATGAACAATTACTTTGCCATGATCGATGGCAGGGAATTTGACGAGAACATGCTGGAAGAAGCTGTTGCCTTACAGGGCGTCAGCAAGCAGGCTAACAGGATCAAGTGCGCTACCATTGGCTGGCACGGTCTGGAAAAACTGATTGCGGAAAGCGAGGAAGAAAATGACGGAAAATAAAAACCGGGAAATCTTCCGGACGCAGGATGAATATACAGCCGGATTCGCTGATGAAGATACCAGCGTTTTCAATACGGGACGAGGAATCAGCCGTGAAGTTGTCGAGACTATTTCACGTATAAAAGGGGAACCGGAATGGGTTCTTGAATATCGTCTCAAAGCTTTTGATGCTTTTGAAAAGATGGCTGTTCAGGATTGGGGACCGGATCTCAGTGATCTGAATTTTGATGATTACATTTACTACATCAGACCGGCAGACAGAAAGTCATCTTCCTGGGAAGATGTTCCTGAAACAATAAAGAATACCTTTGACAGACTGGGCATTCCGGAAAGCGAAAAGAAGTTTCTTGCCGGTGTAACGACCCAGTATGAATCAGAAGCTGTTTATCACAACATGCTTGAGGAAGTACAGGAAAAAGGTGTTATCTTCCTGGATACCGATTCAGCAATCAGGTTATATCCTGATCTGGTAAAGGAATATCTGGGAAAGATCGTACCTTATACCGATAACAAGTTTGCCGCACTTAACAGTGCTGTCTTTTCAGGCGGTTCCTTCATATACGTACCTCCTGGAGTTACTCTGGATAAGCCTTTGCAGTCATACTTCCGCATCAATTCAGAGCAGATGGGTCAGTTTGAAAGAACCCTCATCATTGTTGATAAGGGTGCCAATCTGCACTATGTGGAAGGCTGTACAGCTCCTATTTACAAAAAAGACTCACTGCATGCAGCAGTAGTTGAAATATATGTTCATGAGGATGCCAAGTGCCGTTACAGTACAGTTCAGAACTGGTCAACCAACGTTCTGAACCTGACAACAAAACGTTCAAAAGTAATGAAGAACGGCATCATGGAATGGGTTGACGGAAACATCGGATCACACGTGACCATGAAGTATCCGGCCTGCATTCTGGCTGAAGAAGGTGCCAAGGGTATGACAATTACCATTGCGGTTGCCAGTAAAAACCAGATTCAGGATACCGGTGCCAAGATGATACATCTGGCTCCTAATACCTCAAGTTCAATCATTTCAAAATCCATAGCCCGTAATGGCGGCTATGCCAATTTCCGTGACTGGATATATATCGGACTTAAGGCTGATAACTCAAAGACCAAGATCGAGTGTGATACTCTGATTCTTGACGGCATCAGCAAGACCGATACCATTCCGTCAAATACCGTACAGAATGATAACTGTGTTCTGGAACACGAAGCCACTGTTTCCAAGATCTCTGATGAGGAATTGTTCTATCTGATGTCAAGAGGTCTTAATCAGCAGCAGGCCACGCAGATGATCATTATGGGTTTCCTGGAACCATTTACCAAGGAACTGCCTGTAGAATATGCAGTTGAGCTTAATCAGCTGCTGAAGATAGATATGGAAGGAGCAGTAGGTTAATGAAATTAGCAGAAGCCTTACAGAGAAGAGCAGATCTCAACAGAGAAATTGATCAGCTGGAAAGCCGTATAAGCAATAACATGCTGGTACAGGATGGAGAAAAACCAAATGAGAAACCTTCTGATCTGTTTAATGAACTTAACAGTAAGCTGGAAGAATTAAATGATCTTATTGCCCGTATAAACTTGACTAATGCCGTTGTAAAGGCAGAAGGAAAGACTCTGACACAGCTGATTGCTGACAGAGATGTTCTGGCCAGAAAGATAGCAGTATATAAGAGTGCTGTCTATCAGGCTTCACTGAATACTTCAAGAGCCAGAAATACGGAAATAAAGGTTTTACCAACTATAAATGTTCAGTCTTTCCAGAAGGAAATTGACAGGATGAGCAGACAGCTGCGTGAAACAGATAATGCCATTCAGTCAACAAACTGGACACAAGACTTAATTTAGCAAAATAAAGGACAGTAGTTAAAAGGGCGAGTGCGATCTCTGCATATTGAGAATGAATATGCTACAGCTGGTTGTGCCCAAGAGCAGGCATGGGGTTCGAATCCCTGCATTACTGTTACGCTCCAACTGTAATACACGCATTGTTACTGTTATTAATTTATGACCCAGCACTGACTTTTAATGAGGATGCGGGAGAAGGGGATTTTTAGTTTTTATGAAAGTACAGTTAGTGGTTGCTGACCTGGATGGAAGTCTTGTCATTACCGGTCAGCCCATATCAGAAAACAACATAAAAGCAATAGATTATCTTCATTCAAAAGGTATAAAATTCGGAATTGCGACCGGCAGAAATCTTTTTGATATCATGCGTCTGCCACGCAGATGGAAGCTGGACTTCGATTTCGATTTCTATATCGGAATGAACGGTTCGGAAGTATATGATACTGCTACAGGAGTCAGGATCGATTCCTATAAGCTGGCACCGGAAGATCTGAAGGACATAATCATGAAAATGAAACCGTTGGGTCTTAATCCGTTTATTCTGTACAAAGACGGAATGATGATGAAACATGAAGATGCCGGAGCAACATCATCATCGAAGCGTAATGAGTTCAAGATCTATATTGCTCATGATGACAGCGAAATGTGGCAGGAAGAAAATGCCAAGATCATGTTCAGAGTGGCTGAAGAAAAATGTGATGAGATTTTCGCTTATGCTAAAAGCATTTCGAATGACCGTTATAAGGCCGTAAGAACTCAGAAGACCATGATTGAATTTGTCCATCCGCTGATTGATAAAGCCAAGGGTCTGATAAACTACTGCGATATGTACAACATTCCGCTGGAAGAAGTTGTCGCCTTCGGTGATACCACCAACGATAATGAACTGCTGGAATGCTGCTATGGAGTCTGTTTGGAAAACGGCACTGATGATACCAAGGCAATAGCTAAGGAAGTGACCGTGAAACCATGTGAGGACGACGGCTTCGCAGACTGGATATTCACAAATATTTAATTGAAAAATGCTGCAGATAGCTGCAGCTTTTGTATAATTTGGGTATGAAAAAGAGAAATATTGCCGTTATGTATCTGATATCGCTGTTTCAGGGCATGGTCTTCTATGCCTCTGTTTCGACGTTGTACAGAACAGCACGCGGTCTTTCTCTGAGTCAGTATGCCCTGATCGATTCCATTACCTTTGTGTTCACTTTAGTTCTGGAAGTCCCATGGGGTGTAGTCGCTGACAGGATAGGCTATAAGAAAACGCTGATAATAGCGAACGGTCTTTATGCTCTCAGTAAGCTGGTTTTTCTGAAAGCCTGGGGTTTCTGGGGGTTTCTGCTGGAAAGAGTTTTCTTTGCGGCAGCTGTATCCGGTCTTTCAGGAGTAGATATGTCTGTCCTTTATCTGTCATGTGATAAAGATGAAAGTCAGAAGGTATTCGGCAGATACCGGGCTTTCGGCAATGCCGGCATGCTGATATCAGCCGGACTGTTCTCATTAATGAAAATGACGCATCAGCAGGCAGCACTCTTTACTCTGCTGGCTTATCGGTTGGGATTAGTATTAAGCTTCATGCTGACTGAAGTAAAAGGAGAACAGCGGCAGGAAGAAAAGCCGGAATTCAGCAATATGCTGAAAATGACTTTAAAGGATTACAAGATGCTGTTATATCTTGGCGCTAATGCTCTGATAAGCGTATCAACATGGGTTATCATTGTTTTCCTTAATCAGAATCATTATCTGTCGCTGGGACGGCCGGAAAGCTTCATCGGTTTTACTTTTATCATTACCGGTCTGCTTGATTTCCTGGGTGTATATTCCCATAAGGTAACCGATGTTTTCGGTGATCTGAAGGGCGGGCTTATTCTGATTATGACTATGGCATCCGCTGCCGTGGGACTGTCGTTCAGCCGCAATCTGTATTTGTCGGTAGTGCTGATATGTCTTACCGATCTGCGGTATACGCTGTATGGACCTTTAATGAACCGCATTGAAAGTGATTACGTAAAAGTAGCAGACAGAGCAACCATGCTCAGCATTTACATGATGATTAATGATCTGTTTTCGATTATTCCTGATGTATTGATGGGATTCAGCGCAGAAAGGTCCCTGCCGCTGACGTTCAGACTGTGTGCACTGGCACTTGTAACAGCCGGTATAGGCTACCGGTATTTCGTGAGAAGAAAAAATGAAGACTGATCAGTCTTCATTTGTTTTATAGTATTTTCCCTGCCATATGTCATCTCTGACCATGGCTTTGTCAATGTCGTTAATGACACTGATTTTTTTTATTGTCCATAACGGTTCAATAAGCTGATCAGGCAGACCGTCCCCGGTAATTCTTTCAATCACCATTTCAGGATTGAGATAGGTCAGCTGTCTGGCAACCAGATCGGTGTACTGCTGCTTGCTTAAAAGAGGGAAAGGATTCTTTTCATACATTCTGGCAAGCGGGGTATCCTTAAGCACATGAAGCATATGGATCTTTATGGCATGAACCGGCATCTTACCAACGACTTTGGCTGTTTCAATCATCATTTCCTCTGTTTCGGTCGGCCAGCCGTCAATTATGTGAACACTGATTTTAATGTCAGTGTTTTTCAGCTTTTCAATGGCTTCCAGGAAATTGCGGTAATCGTGTCCTCTGTTCATTTCCTTCAGCGTTTTGTCATGAATACTCTGCAAACCGATTTCCAGCCAGATATCCTTTATAGAAGTCAGTGACTGCAGATATTCAATTGCTTCATCGCTGAGACAGTCGCTTCTGGTAGCGATGACCAGCACGACAATTTCTGGATCATCCAGGAAAGGCTGATACAGTTCCTTCAGTTTGTCGAGAGTGTCATATGTGTTGGAGTATGACTGGAAGTAAGCCATCGGTTTTCCTTCAGGCCATTTGTTCAGAAATACCTTTCTTCTTTCCTGATATTGTCTGTAGATGTCACTGCCGGAAAGCTCTGGGAAACTGTTGGAACCGCCCCGGCAGAAAAGGCAGCCGCCAGTACCTACTGAACCATCACGGTTAGGGCACGTAAAACCGGCTTCCAGAGGGACTTTGTACAGTCTGGTTCCGTAATGTGACTTGGTATAGTAATTCCAGGTCTGATATCTCTTGTTGTCTTCTGTATATGGATATGGATTTTTCACAGAATCATTCTAACACATATGGAAAACAAACTGACTGATTTAATTGACTATGAAATGATTAAACTGTAATATTTAAATAGCGATGAACGGAATAGTAAGTGAAGCAGCGCTTTATAGAAAGCCGGTGGCTGATGGAAACCGGTACACTGTTAACCGAACTCACCCGGGAGCATAACGTTACAGCCGCGTTAAGGCTGACAAGAGGGCATGCAGTAGGCATGAACTAAGGTGGTACCGCGCTGAGGCGTCCTTAGAGTAGCGCCTTTTATTTTTGGCGCAGGAGGGTATTTATGAGTTATAATCACGAGATTACAGAAAAGAAATGGCAGAAATACTGGGATGAACACAAGACATTCAAGACAGATGTCTGGGATTTCAGCAAGCCTAAGTTTTATGCCCTGGATATGTTCCCGTATCCAAGCGGTGCCGGTCTGCATGTAGGTCATCCTGAAGGATATACGGCTACTGACGTAGTTTCCCGCAAGAAAAGGATGGAAGGCTACAATGTACTGCATCCAATGGGATTTGACTCTTTTGGTCTGCCTGCTGAACAGTATGCCATCAATACAGGTAATCACCCGGAAAAGTTTACCAAGGAAAACATCGCTTTCTTTACCAGCCAGTTAAAGAACATCGGTTTCTCATATGACTGGGACAGACAGGTTTCAACATGTGATCCTTCATACTATAAATGGACCCAGTATATCTTCAAACTGCTGTTTGATGATGGACTGGCAAGATGTGTTGACATGCCTGTTAACTGGTGTGAGGAACTGGGCACTGTTCTGGCTAATGACGAAGTAATAGACGGCAAGAGTGAAAGAGGAGGATATCCGGTTGTCCGTAAGAACATGAAGCAGTGGGTCATCGATATCGTCAAGTATGCTGACAGACTGCTGGAAGGCCTGGAAGAAATAGACTGGCCGGAGAGCACTAAGGAAATGCAGCGTAACTGGATCGGAAGATCATATGGTGCTCATGTTAAATTTGCGATTGACGGTCATGATGAGACATTTACTGTTTTCACAACAAGATGCGATACATTATTCGGAGCCACATACTGTGTGTTTGCTCCTGAACACGTACTGGTAGAAAAAATCACCACTGACGAATGCAGGGAAGCTGTTGAAGCATATGTCAAAGCCTGCTCTACCAAGAGCGATTTGGAGCGTACCGAACTGAATAAGGATAAGACCGGTGTCTTTACCGGAGCTTATGCCATCAACCCTGTTAACAACAAGAAGATTCCGATCTGGATCTCTGACTATGTACTGGCTACATATGGAACAGGCGCTATCATGGCTGTTCCGGCTCATGACACCAGAGACTATGAATTTGCTACCAAGTTCGGTCTGGAAATCATTCCGGTACTGGAAGGCGGAGATGTCAGCAGGGAAGCCTACGTTGAAGACGGTCTGCATATCAACAGCGATTTCCTGAACGGCCTGAACAAGGAAGATGCCATCAATAAGATGATTGAATGGCTGACCGAAAGAGGAATCGGTGAAAAGAAAGTCAATTACCGTATCCGTGAATGGATCTTTGCCAGACAGAGATACTGGGGTGAACCTATTCCGGTAGTACACATGGAAGATGAAAGCATGATCTCACTGCCTTTGGATCAGCTGCCTCTGGTATTGCCTGAACTCGATGACTACAAGCCATCTGGCGGAGCTTCACCTCTGGAAAAGGCTACTGACTGGGTCAATGTTGAAGTTAATGGCAAGAAGGGCAGAAGAGAAACAAGCACGATGCCAGGCTCTGCCGGCAGCAGCTGGTACTTCTTAAGATACATTGATCCGCATAATGACAACGCCATCGCTGACAGAAAGCTGATGGAACACTGGCTGCCTGTTGATCTGTATGTTGGCGGACCTGAGCATGCTGTTGGACATCTGCTATACAGCAGAATGTGGAACAACTATCTGTATGACAAGGGTATCGTCCCTGTAAAGGAACCATTCCATAAGCTGGTCCATCAGGGCATGATCCTTGGTGCCAACGGCATCAAGATGGGTAAGAGATATCCTGAATACATCGTTGATCCGAATGATATAGTCAGGTCATACGGTGCCGATACATTAAGAGTATATGAAATGTTCATGGGACCTCTGGAAGCCAGCAAGCCTTGGAGCGAGCAGGGTGTTGAAGGGGCCAGAAGATGGATCGAGCGTGTATGGCGCTTAGCTATGGAAATGGATGATAAGATCACTGATGAACCTACACCTGAACTGGATTACATTTACAACTACACAGTCAAGAAGGTTTCTGAGGATATCGATACACTGAATTTCAATACCGCTATTTCACAGATGATGATCTTCATCAACGAATGCTACAGAGTGGATAAGGTCAACAAAGACATGCTGATCAATTTCATCAAGCTGTTAAGCCCTTATGCGCCGCATGTATGCGAGGAGATCTATCACCACTATACCGGTGAAGAAACCATCGCCTATGCAAAATGGCCTGAATATGATCCTGCCAAGCTGGTAAAGAATGACGTGGAAATTGTTGTTCAGGTAAACGGCAAGGTAAGGGGAAGAGTAACGGCTGCCAAGGACTGCACACAGGAAGAGGTTCAGGAAGAAGCCATGGCTCTGGAAACAGTTAAGGCTCAGCTTAACGGCAAGACCATCAGAAAGGTGATCTTCGTTAAGAACAAGCTGCTCAACATTGTTGCCAATTAAAAAGTTTTATAAATAAAATCTACATGCAATAAGTGTAAAAAGTATTGCATGGAATGAAACAGTATGATAATATAATCTAGCAAAAAGAAATTGTGGAAAGAAGAAGCACCCCTTCTCACCTGATGACCTCACGGACATAGGTAAACGCTACGATCAATTGTGTGATTGTTTAGTGGGTGCAAACCCACTTTTCTTTTGTAGGAGGTAATGTAACATAGCAAAGAAAAATCAGAATGACGACTTAGTCAACGAAAGCATTCGCTTCAGAGAAGTACTGGTTATTTCACCGACCGGTGAATCATTGGGAGTCATGTCAAGCAGAGATGCTCAGGAAAGAGCGTACAGTTACGATCTGGACCTGGTCTGTGTAGCACCACAGGCTCAGCCACCTGTCTGCAAGATTCTCGATTACGGCAAATACCGTTTTGAACAGCAGAAGAAAGCCAAAGAAGCCAAACGCAATCAGAAAGTGACGGAAGTTAAAGCTTTACGTCTGTCACCGGTTATTGATGTGGGCGATTTTGACACGAAGGTCAAACAGGTAACCAAGTGGTTACAGGAAGGCAATAAGGTTAAGATCGATATGCGTTTCAGAGGCAGAATGATGACCAGACAGGATGTTGGCAAGAAAGTCATGGATAGTTTCCTTGCTTCCTTAAGCGGAGTTGGCAATGTTGAAAAACAGCCTAATATGGAAGGCAACACACTGTCATGTGTTATATCACCTATAAAGAAATAAACGG
Organism: Erysipelotrichaceae bacterium; assembly: GCA_017405675.1. The sequence continues at coordinate 6,350 of JAFRAB010000043.1, read as the reverse complement.
AGGAGATTGAATTTATGCCAAAAATGAAGACAAAACGTGCATTAGCCAAGCGCGTAAAAGTAACAGGCACAGGCAAACTTAAGAGAGGTCATGCTTATACTTCTCACTTAGCTCCAAGAAAGACCCACAAACAGAAGGTCCATTTAAGAAAGCAGGCTCTGGTTGATAAGAGCGATTACAAGCGCATTAAGAAGCTGCTTCATAATTAGGAGGTAAAAAGAAATGCCAAGATCAGTTAGCGGTGTTGTAAAACGTAACCGTCATAAGAGAACATTAAAATTAGCCAAGGGTTATTTCGGCTCAAAACATGCTTTATACCGTACAGCTCATGAGCAGGTAATGCATTCACTGAAGTATGCTTACAGAGACAGAAGAACCTTAAAGCGCGAAATGAGAAAATTATGGATTGCCCGTATCAATGCAGCAGCACATGCAAATGATATTAACTATTCACAGTTAACTCATGGTCTGAAATTAGCTAAGATTGAAATTAACAGAAAGATGCTTTCTGAGTTAGCTATTCATGATCCAAAGGCTTTTGCCACAATCTGTGACAAGGCTAAAAAGGCTATCGAAAAGAACGCCTAACAGAAAATCAACTGGAGAAATCCAGTTTTTTCTTTACCCGGATAATGAAAGTATCCATTAGGGAAAAAGAAGTGTAGAATATTATATGAATTAACAGATTTTGAGGTGAGTCAGATGGATATTATGATTGCGACAGGCAATAAGAATAAAGTCAGAGAATATAAGGAAATGCTGGAACCATTGGGTTTTACCGTGCATGATACCAGTGAACTGACAGATTACATTGAACCGGTTGAAGACGGAACGACTTTTGCGGAAAATGCCCTGATCAAAGCCAGGGGTGTTTATGATCATGTTGCCATGATTTCCATAGCTGACGATTCAGGTTTATCGATCAGAGCTCTGAACAATGAACCGGGTATCTATTCAGCCCGTTACATGGAAGGACATGATTATCCGGAAAAGAACCGTAATCTGATAGAAAGGCTAAAGGATTCTGATGACCGTTTTGCCTGGTTTACATGTGCCATTGCTCTGATTGACCATAACGGTGATCCTCATGTGTTTGAGGGAATAATGGAAGGTGAAATAGCGTTTGAACCTGCTGGTTCAAACGGATTCGGATATGATCCTATTTTCATGCTTCCTGAATTAGGCAAAACCAGTGCACAGCTGAAACCGGAAGAGAAAAACGCTATTTCTCATCGCGGCCAGGCAACCAGAAAACTTATTGCTTTTCTGAAAGAGGAATATGGTGATGAATAAGGAAAAAGGGCTGTTTTATGCTTCATGTGTCAGCTGGATGGCATTCGTGATAGCTGTTTCAATAGCCATTCCCATTCTGTGCCGTCCGTTTTACTATGCTCATATAAAACCGTATCAGCTGGAAACTTACAGCGGATACAGTGAGACTCAGATCAGGGAAGCATACGATGACATGCTGGATTACTGTCTGTATGGCGGTGAATTCAAAACAGGTGATATGAAATGGTCAGAAAACGGCAGGATGCATTTTGATGATGTTGCCAAGCTGTTCAGAATTGACTTCATTGTATGCGGAGTCGGGCTTGCCGGAGTAATCATTACTTCCATCATGAAAAGAAAAAAGCTACCGTATACGATAAAAGGGCACACGGCTGAATTCTATGCCGGTGTCTATACGCTGGTCTTCTTCATAATGCTGGGCATTCTGGGTGCCATTGATTTCAGCCGTTTCTTTGTCATGTTCCATAAGGTGTTTTTCCCGGGCAAGACGAACTGGATATTCTCGCCGCGTGATGATGAGATCATCAACGTTCTGCCGGAAGAGTATTTCCGCAACTGTGCCATTGCCATAGTAGTGCTGCTGGTAGGATTGTGTCTGGCCTTGATAATCAGTGAGAAAAAAAGACTGAAGAAGGTGGAAGGATGATACATCTTGTTCTTTATCAGCCTGAAATACCCCCAAATACCGGTAATGTCATCAGAACGGCCATGGCGACAGGCAGTATCGTTCATCTGATCAAACCATATGGCTTTGTTTTGGATGAGAAACATCTTAAAAGAGCAGGAATGGATTATGTTGAACTGACAGATATCAGAGAACATCTGAACTGGACCGATTTCATGGAAACGGAACATCCGGAAAACATATTCTTCCTGACCAGATACGGACATAAAGCGCCTGACCAGTTTGACTTCACAGTCTGCCAGGGAGACATATATCTTGTCTTTGGCAGAGAATCAACGGGCATCGGCAAATACATTTTAAAGGATCATCTTGATACCTGTATCAGGCTGCCGATGAAAGCTGATGCGAGAAGTCTGAATCTGTCAAACTGTGTGGCTATAATGACATATGAAGTTTTAAGACAGCTGGGTTATCCGGGACTGTCTAATGATGAAGTAATAAAGGGCAGTGATTTCCTGGAAAGGAATGACTGGCCTGAAGTTGATTAACCTGAAATTTAAGGTTATGATATAATACAAAAACAGGGAGTGAAAAAACATGCTTGAAAATACCAATGACTACATATCCATATTTACGATTCTGGTAGCAGTGGCAGCCATGATAGGCTTCTGTTTTCATCTGATTTCCCTGCGTTCAACAGCTAAGCATCTGCGTGAAGAAGCTGATTATTACAGTTTGAAGAAAGATAAGAAAAATAGGTGATAAATATGTTTACAAAAGCAATCAAGCCTGCAAATGGTCCTAAGGCTATCGGACCTTATTCTCCAGCCGTTAAGCTGGGAGATTTTGTTTATCTGTCAGGACAGATCCCTGTAGATCCTGTAACAAATGATCTGGTTCAGGGTGACATCGGGAAGCAGACTCATCAGGTAATGCAGAACATCATTACGATTCTTGACGAAATGGGTCTGGAGACCAGACATGTTGTCAAGACAACTGTTTTCCTGACAGACATGGGCAATTTTGCAGCTATGAATGAAGTATATGCTCAGTATTTTGATGATCCATATCCAGCCAGAAGCTGTGTTCAGGTCGGTGCTTTGCCAAAAGGCGCTGAAGTTGAAATCGAATGTCTGGTTATCGATACCTTAAGATACGAACAGCAGAGCTGCTCTCAGAACTGTTCCGGCTGTCAGGGCTGTGATTAAGATGGATAACGTTAACAGCGAAAAAATAACTTTAAGAAATTTCGTTCTGGCAATATTGTCAGGTGTTGTTGCTGCCTTCAACCTGAAGGTTTTTGTGAATGCCGGAAATCTTACACCTGGCGGTATTTCAGGTATGGCAATTCTCATTGAACGTCTTTCCGGAAGATATCTTCCTTTCACACTTCAATATGGATTGTTATACATGCTGCTCAATATTCCCGGTATCATAGTCATTTACAAGACCCTGGGAAAAAGATTTACTTTTATTTCACTGATCGATGTCGTGCTGACCAGTGCCCTTGTCGGTGTGTTCCCGAAGATGGACATAACGGATGACCTGCTGTTAATAGCCGTGTTTGGCGGTCTGTTAACAGGCATCTCTGATGCACTGATTCTGGAAGCAGGGGGATGCGGTGGAGGCACTCATTTCTGGGCAATATATTTCTCAAGAAAATACCAGAAATCGATGTGGAATGCCGTACTGGTGCTTAATGCCCTGTTACTGTCACTGTCAGGTCTGTTCTTCAACTGGGAATCAGCATTGTATTCAATCATCTTCCAGTTTGTATGCACGCAGGTCGTAGACCGTTATGACAACCGCTACAGACGTTCAACCTTTATCATTATTACGGAAAAACCTGAGGAGATCATCCAGTCCGTATTTGATGTACTGCATCATTCCGTTACCAAATTTGAAGGAAAGGGCAGCTACACTCATGAGACCAAGACCGTTCTGTATACTGTCTGCGGCAAATATGAGGAAGACATTCTCACCAGGACAATAATGGAAATAGACCCGAAAGCCTTTGTCAACATCATGGATTCACATAAGGTTGTCGGTAATTTCCGCCAGAAACCATTCTAATGCCGAAAGGCATTTTTTCTTTGCATCACAAAAACCTGAATTCACATTCAGTTTTTTTATTATACTGACGTATGCGTAGTGACTGAAAAAACAATTACAGAATATTGCGGCACTTCAGGTCACACTGACATTCAGGATCATATAATATTTTGTGTTTCATCTCTCATCTCACATTAATGATTTCATCAACATCAGTATGATAATGCTGAGTACCCCGTTAATCTATTAGTGTAATGACCTCTTCAATTCTATTATCATCTTGTTTCATGAAATATTCCATTTATTTAGGAAAAATGAGTGTCATTTAATATGGAGTATTGAAGGAGGCATTATGAAGAAAAGGTATGTTTTTGTTCTGTTTTTTTTCCTGATCGTTCTTATGGCTGTGTTTCGGCTGCTGAAGATAGGCGGTTCTCTGATTGCTGATAATGTCTCCTTTACTAGTGTTGAAAAAGGATCGTTCAGACAGGAATACCGAACCAACGCCACAATAACAGGTGTAAATCATTATTACTATTTCAATGGGCTGATTGCGGACTGCAGTCATGAAGTCAATGATTTCATCAATTCCGATGAAGTGCTGTTAACATATCTTAACAGTGAGAACAGAAAAACAGATCTGAAAAGTACAGTGAGCGGATACATCACAGAACTGTCAGGCAGCAGAGTGACAGTCTGTGATCTAGATTACAGGCTGATATGTTATCTGCCTGCAGATAAGTTCGATCTCTTGAAAGACGATACTGAATGTCTGTTTGAATATGGCAGTGATGATTATTCAGCAAAGATAATTTCCAGAAAGGAGAGGGGAGAAAAAAGAGCGGGTCAGACAGTTTATCAGGTAATGCTTGAACCGGATAAGCAGGAAAACCTCAAGCTTAACCGGCAGGGTAATCTGATAATACCTCTTGAAACAGTCACTAATGTTCTCAAAGTAGACCGCAGAGCTGTTATGGAAGATACTGACGGATGTTATCTGCTTGATGCTGACTGGATCAAAGACATGGATCATCCTGAGAAATACCGCATAAACATTGATGTGCTTATGGCTGATGACAGTACGGCAGTAATAGGTGGTGCCGGACTGGAAAACAGAAAGGTATGCATCATGAATGATGATCTTAAGGCGGTGCTGCATGATTAAACTGACAAACATCTGCAAGAGCTACCGTGCGGGATCACAGAATATAAAGGCTCTGGATAATCTCAGTCTGGAAATCAGAGACGGCGATTTTCTGGCAGTGGTGGGACACAGCGGCAGCGGCAAGACAACTCTGTTAAATGTTCTGGCCTGTTATGATGACTTTGATTCGGGAATATACATGTATGACGGGAAGAATGTCGGCAGTTTTGACCGTCGGAAAAAGACGGCTTTCTGCCGTCATGAAATCGGAACGGTATTTCAGGAATATCATCTGCTGCCATTTCTCAATGTTTACGAAAACATAGCTTTGCCATCACGATACAGTCATGCTCAGCTCACGAAAAACACCATTGACGATACGCTTAAGTCCCTGGAAACAGGGGATATCGGCAGTAAATATCCTCATCAGCTTTCAGGAGGTCAGAAACAGAGAGTAGCCATAGCAAGAACACTGTTAAGAGATGTCAGAACTGTTCTGGCTGATGAACCAACCGAAGCACTTGACGTACATAACGGTCGCAAGATAGTGGGATTCCTTAGAAAAATGAACAGCCAGGGACTGACTGTCATCATGGTTACGCATGACATTTCACTGGCCAGACAAGCCAGAAGGATAGCAGTAATGGAGAACGGACATGTGGTTGCTGAAAGAGATCTTTTACCATCGTAAACGGCATTACCTGAGTGTCATGGCAACCTCAATGTCCATATTCCTGCTGCTAACGGTTAATATTCTCTCTGATACTGCTGTTTATTACATTGTTTCACGAATGAACGGCATGGGTCTGAACGTTACAATGCTGGAAATAATAAATGATGAATTCGTTTCTGATAACTGGGACAGTGATTTTGCCCGGGAGTATGGTATAAAAAATATCAGTGAATTCTGCAGCAGTGAATATGGGAAACTGAAGATCGTCAGCTGTGACAGCTGTCTGGATGAACTTTTCAGTTTTTCGTTTGAACAGGGTGGCTTTTTTGACCGCTGTGACAGTCTTTACAATGCCTCTCAGGCTGTACTCGGCTATAACAGCTATCTGGAATTCGGCAAACCTGAAACCGGCAGCGAAATAAGAGATACATTACATTTTCTGTGTATGTGGGGAGAGCTTAATAAATAGTGTGGGGTAAAATGACCACACGATTTGTTAAGGAATAAGAAAACCTCCATTTATAATTGACTCATACAATCAGTTATAGATAGGAGGTTTTTAT
>JAFRAB010000042.1 GCA_017405675.1 Erysipelotrichaceae bacterium | reverse complement strand
TATTTTACCATCTTTCCCATTATAAAAGGAGCAGTCTATCGGCTATTTTGGTTAGAAATGAGATTTTCTGCTCCTTTTTTATTATACATCTTTTCCTTGGCACTGTTGCATTTTTTCCTACTTTGTCAACAGGCTGAAAGGTGCTGAAATTCAGCACCTTTTTCTTTTACAGGTTATCTTCGGTATACTGCAGATTGGCGATTTTGCCGTCAGGTCTTACGTTGTGTTCGTTTACTCCCTTGGCAATGTAGGATACTCTGCCAAACAGGCCTTCAGATCTGATCCTATCATCCTTATCTGACAGGATTTCCTCGCATAATTCGATCATCTGAGGCATGACCTCCGGTCCGCCATAGTTATGCGGATGGGAATATATCATCGTATCAAAGCAGTCATGATATCTGTTCCATGTATCGACAAGGTTATCATGGTATTCTCTTACCGTTGTCGACATGCCGTCAGCCATCATCAGAGTGAATGAACAGCAGGCATCACCGGCCAGAAGGATCCTTTCATTTCTGAAGAGGATTCCAACACTGCCCGGGGTATGTCCGCCAAGATTGACGATCTCCAGCACTTCATCACCCAGATCAAAGGTCTGACCGTATTCAAGCGGCAGATAGCCATCAGTCATCGGTTCATCAAGATCGTCCATTGAAATGTTGTGATCTCTGTTCAGAAAGTCAAAGCGGGTCTTCTTCTGAGTATGCATCTCAGCAACCTTAAGATCAGCAGGGTGCATCCAGACACGCTCAAACTGACTTGCTCCACCGGCATGATCCAGATGCCCATGGGTGAGTATCAGATCATATTCCTTGCCGTTGAGCAGGTCTTCAACGAATTCCCTGAACGGTCCTAATCCAAAACCGGTATCAATTACCGCGGCTCTTTTACTGCCAGCGGCAACATAGGCATACACGTTTCCCGGCATCAGTATGCGGGTAATGACATCCGTAAGTTTTTCGGCTCTGAACACACTCTTATCGATCATAAATGTACCTCATTGATAAATCTACCTTAGCAGAACATGAGACCGTTAGCAATAAATTAGATAATTAGTTGAGTTGTAATAATCACAGGATTTTGTTATGCTTTGAATGATATTGAAGGATGGTGTGTTTATGAAATTGAGAAATGTGGCACTTGCTGTGTTAAGCATGATGGTATTTACAGGTGGATGGCTTACTGTCGTAAGGGCAGATACCATGGCTGATCTGATGCCGCTGACCGGTGACAGGAGCAACCTCTATATCTACGTAGGAATACTGGTCGGCTGTCTGGTAGCGGCCATACTGGTCGTACTCTTCATGAAGAGAGCCGTTAATAAGAAATAAAGAGTGAGGCTGAGCTTCACTTTTTTCGTGCAGTGCTGATTTGTTCTGAAAATAATACAAATAGAAATTGAAAATATAAAACTATAGGATGACCAGTTAGACTGAACGATTTGTAAATGACATTAAACAACAATATCGTTAAAGTAACTTTGTAATATGTGTGATGTATATTACTCTGCATTAGAAGAATAGCAGTTTTCCTTCCTTTTTACGTTTAATAAAAAAACAGAACCTGAGTACTGTTCAGATTGTTGACAAAAGCCACATTTCTGGAAGCGTAGCTTCAGGAACGGTGGCTTTTTTCGCACTTCTGAGTCAAGCCTGCTAATATGGCAGAACTTAACAAAAGAAAAAGAGATCTTACGCTCATCTCTCCATTTCC
>JAFRAB010000041.1 GCA_017405675.1 Erysipelotrichaceae bacterium | reverse complement strand
GTAAGTCTTCTCCGTTTGAAGAAATGACTTTCTTATACCAGTAAAAGGAATCCTTCCTGTAACGATCTAATGTTCCCTTTCCTTCATCGTCCAGGTCAACATAAACCAGTCCATATCTTTTTCTCATCTCACCTGTTGATGCCGAAACCAGGTCAATACAACCCCATGGAGTATAACCTATAAGATCTACGCCATCCTCGATGGCTTCAGCCATGGCTTTTATATGCTCTCTCATGTATTCGATTCGGTAATCATCATGGACTGTTCCATCTTCATTCAGAACATCGTTATACCCCAAACCATTTTCGACGATCATGACTGGAATCTGATAACGGTCATAAATCGCGTTAAGAATGTATCTGAGTCCATCCGGATCCATTGACCAACCCCATTCACTGTATTTGAGGTATTCATTCCTTGCGCCAAGAGAAAGGTTTCCATCTCCATCCAGAGCCACATCCTTATGAGTTGTCTCACAGGTTGAAGAATAATATGAGAAAGTAAACAGATCAACCTTGCCCTCCTTAAGGATATCAGCGTCTTTTTCAAAGAAGGCAGGATCCAGTTCATATTCTTTCCAGATTCTTTCTGCAAAAGCAGGATATGCACCACGAACCTGAACATCACCGCTGTACCAGAAGACCTTCTGCATCTTCTGCTGGGTCGCAATGATGTCCTTCGGATCACATGTCAGAGGATAAACCGTCATCCCTGCGAGCATGCATCCCATGACAAATTCAGGATATTTCTCATGAGCATACTTTACGACCTTTGCACTCGCTACAAACTGATGATGCAGTTTGATAAAGTAATCCTTTGCGGCTTCTTTAGGAAGCTGAGGGAAGAAGAACAGGATCATTACAGCTGAGTTGATTTCATTGAATGTAAGCCAGTATCTGACTTCATCCTTATATTCTTCAAAAATCGTATGACAGTATTTTTCATATAAACTGATCGTATCAGGATTCTGCCAGCCTCCAAGATTAAGTTCTATATTTGCCGGATCATCATAATGAGAGATCGTAACCAGCGGTTCAATGTTATTCTTCTTCAGTTCGCTGAATACATTGTGATAAAAGTCGATACCTTCCTGATTAGGCTTCTCATCATTGCCATTGGGATAAATTCTGCTCCAGGAGATGGACATGCGGAATACCTTAAAGCCCATTTCCGCAAGTAAAGCAATGTCTTCCTTATATCTGTGATAGAAATCCGCACCGATATGATTCGGATAGTAATACGAATCATCAGCACAGGGAACACCCTTCAGGCGCATTGACGGATCCATACTGATACCTGTTATTACTGTTCCGTCCGGTGTTCTGTAAGTAACCTTGCGTGACGTACTGGCAGTTGCGCCAAGGGTATAGTCAGTCATGGCAGGACCCCTTCCGCCTTCGTTCCATCCGCCTTCATACTGGTTCGCTGCCGTTGCGCCGCCCCATAAGAAATCAACAGGAAATACACTCATAGTCTTAAACATCCTTTCTTGGGATAAGTCTTAATACCTCTTCACCACTTACTGTCTTGCCATCCTTCATCTGAACAACATCAAGATAATTATTTGTGTTAGTTATGACCATTAACACTTCAGTACTGTAACCTTCCTTCTCGATACTGTCCTTATCAAAGCTGATAAGCTTCTGTCCTGCTTCAACGTGATCTCCCTGTTTTACAAAGGAATCAAAATACTTTCCCTGCAGATTTACCGTATTAACACCGAGATGAAGCAGTACTTCACATCCGTTTTCAGTTTCCAGACCAACTGCATGTTTTGTTGGGAAAAGCACTTTTACTGTTCCTGATACAGGAGCAACGATTTCACCGTTCTCGGGAATGATTACGACACCCTTGCCAAGTGCTTCTGAAGAGAAAGCCTGATCAGATGATTCCTTAAGTGCCTTTACTTCTCCCTTGACTGGTGAAGAAACAGATACATCAGTAACGTCCTTGGCATCTTTTACAGATACACTTGTCTTCTCTTCATCATCCTTGTAGAACATATATGTCAGTACAAATCCTACGATCATAGGAACAATAACCATTAAGGCAATTCCAAGTAACTGCGGGTTTTCCGGATTGATGAAACCAAGCAGACCGATGATACCCAAGCCGGCATATGTATATAACTTCAAGCCGAATGCACCGACAAACAGACCGCCGACAGCACCGCCAATGCAGGCGATTGCCAGTAACAGTTTTCTCGAAGCGATGATACCGTACATGGCCGGTTCAGTAACACCCATGAGAGCTGAAACGGCAGCCGGGCCACTTGCTGTTTTCAGCTTTTCGTCCTTTGTCTTCAGGATCAGGGCGATCATCATGCCAACAATACCGAAAGAAGCTCCGCCGCTTGATGCCAGTAAGGAACTCGGTGTACCGGATAACAGCGCATAGAAGGCGAACATTGACGGGATCATGTGAACACCGAACATGACTAAGATCTGCCAGATGCCACCCAGAATGATCGGCGCAAAGAACGGTGCCTTGACGAACAGGAAGTCAAAAGCGTAAGCCAGCCCTGTCGAGATCAGATTGGCAACCGGACCAACTACCGCAAATACGATCGGGAAAGCAATCAGCAGTGACAGCATTGGTGTAAGAACGCCATTGATGACTCTTGGCAGTCTTGCTCTGAAGAATTTATAGATTGGTGTAACAACCAGAATACCCAGAATGATCGGGAAGAAAGTTGAAGTATAAGTTACATTGATCGTCTGACCAAAGAGACTGATGTCAACTCCCTGGATAGCCGGATAAGTCAGTGCTGCGCCGAACAGGAATCCGAAATATGGATCAATTCCCATGTATTTTGCCAGGTTGAATCCCATGAAGATCGGCATTGCATAGAACAGTGCATCACCAGCAGCATTCATTAACACATAGATACCGCTTTCCTGAGAAAGACCGGCAACCACCAGAAGGAAAGATAACCCCTTCAGAATACCTGATGCGCTTAACAGATTAAGCGTGGGGCCCATGGCTGAAGAGATCATTGCCAGTGCCTTGTCAAAGAAACTCTTCTTCTCTGTTTCGACCTGTTTTTCACCCTGAACAAAGCCCAGCTGTTCCATGACTTCGTCATAGACATCAGCGACATGTTCACCGATGACTACCATGTACTGCCCCATGGCCTTGACAACAGAAGCAACACCATCCATGTTTTCCATAACTTCGGTTTTGGCCTTGTTCTCGTCCTTTAAACGGAAACGCAGTCTTGTGATACAATGTGTCAGTTCTTTTACATTGTCTTTTCCGCCGACATTTTCAATAATGTCACTTGCCAGTTTTTCGTACTTTTTCATTTTCTTTTTACCTCCTTAAGTACATTCAGAGGTTTGGCCAACTTAATGTTACCATCCAATATAATTACTGAATTCTCAGTGATTATCATTCTGATTGACGATCCTGTGAATGTGGATCGTCAGGTACAGCTTCTCTTCATCAGATAATCTGTACTTATAATTTCTTTGAATCATTTCTGCGACTCTTTCAGTGCATTCAAATGCTTCCCTGTATTTCTTCTTCACAACATTCAGCAATTCATCATCTTCACTTCCCTCATAAGTTGTTCCTCTTACAAGCCTTTGTGAGAAGAACTTCAAGTGAGTGATAAATCGGTAATAATGAACAGATTCGGTATCAAATTCCTTCCCGAAATAATAACGTACTATTCTTGCAATCTCCTGAATGATCTTTGTCTGCGCCATCGTCTTTTCCAAAGAACTCTCATCTGTTTCAGCATTTACGATATGCAAGGCGATAAATCCCGCTTCATCGTCCTTTAAACGTACCCCAGTCTTCTCCTCTATCATGTCCAGCACTTTCAGGGCGATTTCATATTCACTGTCATAATAGTTTCTGATCTCCCAGAGCATGGTGTTAGGCATGTGAATGCCTTCTTTAGCTCTCTCAATGGCGGTAAATACATGGTCACTTAATGTAATGTAGATTGAATCTGACATTTTCTTTCCCAGGTAAGAACGGATCAGACTGATGATGTCATCCGCAAGATCAAGGTATTCCAGAGGAATGCTGGTAACGATTTCCTGAAACCTGTGATTATACTGCTCATTCTTAAGCACGAATATCTGATTGATCAAAGACTCATCTATCTCATCGCCGGGTTTTTTCTTGAACGCAATGCCTCTTCCACAGACGACCTGCTCAATTCCATCCTTGTTTTCGGTAATGACAACATTGTTATTCAGACTTCTTTTGATTATCATCAGCGGCCCTCCTGTTAAAATAAAAACCCGCTAAAAAGAATAACTCTTTCTGCAGGTTTAGCTCACAAAGTGATTACTATCCATAGGCATTATGACACCTTCATCAAGCAAATGCAAGATAAACCTGCTTATAAACAGAAAAAACCTTCGGACCACGGCATATTTCCGCCATTGCTTAATTCTAATAGCAGTCCCTCAAAAGGTGATAGATGTACTTTGCCATCTGAGGCTTCGCTTACTATTCTGTCGTGGGAGTCAAATACGACAGTTGCATCATCAGACAGTTTATACTCGTGATCCTCTATATATTTCTGAACTCTGTGATTTATCATTTTTACCTCTCAATCTCAGATTTTCCTATAAATTGATTTTAACATTTATCCATGCTCAACTCTATAATAATGCGTCTTCGAAAGGCGGGATATTATGAGGGTAGACATTATCGTTTTACTGATACATTTGCTGGTGATAGCCATAATTGATTACAAGCAGCACATCATTCCTGATCAGGCTGTCCTGAGTCTGGTCGTATTCAAACTAGGCTATGATCTGATCATCAATCAAAGCTTTGTTACTATGCTTACCAACATTGGATATGCTCTTCTAATTACAGTACCATTGTTATTTCTGACAGTGTGGATGGAAAAGAAAACTGGCAAGTTCCAGCTCGGCGGGGGTGATTTGAAACTACTATTATGTTCTGATGTCGGCTTCTGCGAGAATTCCTTTATTCTGTTCGATAATACTCAATTTTATTTCCTGTTCCTTCTCTGACAAGTTCTCCTGATGCCACCATTTTTCTTAACGC
>JAFRAB010000040.1 GCA_017405675.1 Erysipelotrichaceae bacterium | reverse complement strand
GCACCATGATCTGTCATGTTCAACCGGTACCCTTGTTATTATGAGATGGAAACTTTGACAAGATGAATTTTGTTCGAATTCTTACACGATTTCAGATTATTCTTTTGAAAACAAAAGTCTTATTCTGGAGAACAAGACTTCTGTTACATAAAAAAGATATCTCTGCTCGATAAGATATCTGAAAAATGTTTGTGATACGTTTGTGATACGCTACGGGTAAATAAATTTCAACAAAAGATAAACTCAGCTAAAAATAATTCAACTACCATAAAAATCAGAACTCAAATAGACTCAATTAATTGGTGTTCACCTCAAAGTGCATGTCATTTTGGTCAAAGTACAGAATCGATTAAACGCGTTTCCCTTTCTTTCCGCCTTCTGTATCAGCAGAGGATATACGTCAGAAAACTTCATGTCAAATACGGATCTTCTCGCCATTACATTACCCTTTCAATGCCTGATCAAAGACATACGAAGCCTCTCCAGCCGCGTACTGAATAATACGAATCAGCTCCGTTATGGAAGAAAAATACCCTTCCGTATCTTCTTTCGGCAAACAGTGCTCCTCCCAACTTGCGGAATTCCTCCGGTGTTGCGATCCAGCTGGAAGTCTTCAGATCAAACTGACCCAACTGCTGTAATCTTTTATATAATTCCTCATCCAGTAATTCAATGCCCATCTCATTTGCCTGATGCATTGCACTGGAGGCAGGCGGATTCTTGGTCCGCTTTCTTAAGGCCTCATCGTCATAGCAGAGGCTCCTTCTTCCTGCAGGGGTTTCAGGTGAGCAGTCACAGAAAATGAATTTTCCGTTTTCATCAGTTCCGATGACATCGGGCTGACCGCCGGTTTCTTCCATTTTTCTGAGCTTTTCCAGTACCTCCGGATTCTCCCTTAATCTGGCTTCAACCTGATCCCATGCGATATCAGGGTGACGGTTCATGTTCTTTTCAAATCTTTCTTTCAGTCTTTTGATCATAAGTTCTCCTTACTTAGCGTAGAGCATGTATATCAGTTTCTGGCTTAAACCTACCGGTAATATCTTCATTAAGACATTTACCAGCTTGTAGCTGAAGCCTATCGTATATAATGCAGGAAGCTTAGTGCCGGTTGCCAGTGACGCGATCGTCTTACCGGAAACAGTACTGTCAGTTCCCTGCTGTTCATCCTTTTCCATTCTGGATACGGAACGGGATATGCGTCCTGAATACAGGTCATCCCCCTCTTCACTCTTCTTACGGGCAGCGGTAAATCCCGTAGCGGTATCTCCCGGCATTACGGCACATACCGAAATGCCAAACGGCTTTAACTCATTGGCCAATGCCAGGCTGTAGGAATTGATGGCAGCCTTGGAGGCACTGTAGAAGGCCTGAAACGGAATCGGCACCACCCCGGCAACTGATGATATATTTATTATCCTGCCCTTAGTCTCACGCAGATACCTGACGCAGGCCTTGTTTACGTTAACAGTTCCAAAGAAATTGACATTGAAAAGATACCTGGCATCTTCCTCATCCGTGAATTCCAATGCTCCGGATATTCCCATTCCGGCACAGTTAACGACCAGATCAAGTCTTCCCGCTTCCAGCATTATCTGCTCAACAGCCTTCGTAACTTCATTTTCCTTTGAAACATCACATCTGACATGTCTCAGCCCGTCCATCTGAAAATCCCGGCGGGAGAGGACCCACACGTCATAACCGTGATCGTTATGCAGAGATAAGGCCGTAGCCAATCCTATTCCGGATGTTCCTCCGGTAACAAGTGCCGTCTTCTTCATGATTCACCTCATTCATGACTTTACGTAAAAACAGTAGTAACATTCTCCCTGTTTCCAGCTGGCCTGAACACTTACGATCCAGGTAACATCATCAGGTATGGATAACTGATTGCCTGAGGCATGCAGTAATGTTCCAAATGCATGCTCAGCCTTAAGGACATCATCTTCGGTATAGACGATGACACTGTAGGAGTCTGGCAGCCTGGAAAACCTGAGTGTTATGTAACCGTCCTTATCTGGCATTATGCCTGCCAGTTCTTCATTCAGATACATTTCCAATGGACCGCCGGTATCAACGATCAGAGCAGAAGAATGACCATTGCTCCAGATGCAGGAACCCTGAGTCGCAGTAATGGTATCCCTGCCGTTAGTGACCTTAAGTGACGGCGGTGAATTCCTGTTACTGCGTTTATAGACCATGACTGAAAGCACAGCGACCAGCATCACTGCCAGTACCAGCATGACCACTCTTCTATTCCTGCCGGTCATTGATCGAACCTCAGATGTTACTCCTCATCTGAACTGCCAAAGCTCATCCCTAAAACCAGACCGACGCTCATGCCTACCGGCATCCATAAGCCAATGTTACTGGTTGCTGCTCCAATGGCCACTCCTATTGCCATGCCAATGCACATTCCCAGTATTCCCTTTGAATTTTCTTTTTTCATCATGATTTCCTCATTTTATTTACCCTCATATTTTACCACGTATGCAGGCAGAAAGACACTTAATGGCAGCTGCCTTGATATGAGCATGTCTCTGGTATTACCATATATGCATAAGAGAAAAGACATGGGCACAGAAACAAGACACGTAACAATACAGACAGCCAGAAGATACCTGTTGATCAAGCATGGTCTTTTTGGTGACTACAGGTTCAGAGGCAAACAGGGAGCTTATGAATACGTCCGGCAGGCCAGCTGTCTGCAGTTTGACCCTGTAGATGTCATCGGCCGAAATGCCGAACTGACCCTGCAGTCAAGAGTCAGAGGCTTCCGGAAGAAACATCTTAATGAGCTTCTTTATAAGGACAGAAAACTGTTTGACTATCCTGACAAGGAGATATCGATCATACCAATGGAAGACTGGCCCTATTTTCAGAGATATCGCGACATCAGCCGTAATAACAAACACAGATTTGAAAACCTTGAGGAACTTGAACAGCAGGCCATTGACTACATCAGAAAGCACGGACCGGTATCCTCATCATCATTGCCTCTTAAAGGAAACATCAAATGGTACTCCTCCATTCACTGGAGCGGCAGTTGGGATGGCAAGGACACCAAGGCCGCCAGAAGTGTACTGGAACAGCTTTATACGACCGGTGATCTGATCATTCACCATAAAGAAGGTTCCCGTAAGTACTATGATTTAAGTGAACGCTACGTACCAAAGGAACTGTTAGACAGTCCGGATCCATTGCCTGATGAATACGATCACATCAGATGGAGAGTCAGAAGAAGAATAGGTGCCATAGGCATGTTATGGAATAAGAACTCCTCAGCTCTTCTGGGCATAAGAGGTCTGAACAATGAGATAAGAAATAAAGTCTTCTCTGACCTTTTAAGTTCGAAAGAGATAACTGAGATAACCGTTGAGGGCATTAAGGAACCGTTCTACATCCTGACTGAAGACATCGAATACCTCAACAAAGCTGAAGATCCGTCATATAAAAGCACCAGGTGTGAATTCCTGGCACCACTGGATCCGATGTTATGGGACAGAGACTTGATCATGAAGATATTCAGCTTCACCTATACCTGGGAAATATATGTGCCTAAGGAAAAGAGAAAATACGGCTACTATGTCTTACCGGTAGTGTATGGTGACAGACTGGTGGGCAGGATCGAGCCTAAGAAGAACGGCAGTGAAATGGTCATTGGAAACATCTGGCTGGAGCCGGACATCAAGAGGACCAGGAGAATTAAAAATGCCATTGAAAAGCGCATGAAGAACTTTGCCCGATTCAATGACTGTAAGTATGAACAGAAATAAATATCCACCAGCTTAGCTGGTGGTATTTCATTTTCGGGCAAAGCCCTTGTATACAGGCAGCGCACAAGTGCGCATTGTGAACGCCTGCCAGCCTGCATCATAATTACTAGTTATGGGAATTACGGCAATTCATTAAATCGTTAATATACCCAAAAATGATATAATAAAAAAAACATATGCAATTGTTTGAACCGAAAGGCTCCCCAAAAACCAGAATTACTGGAGGAGGTACATAATATGTCTAAAATGAGACGGTTCACAGAGTCAGAAGTAATCACAGCAAAAAACTGCCTTACGATCCTGGCGCATGAGAGTGCGAACTATTGGGCAGGCGCCCTTGTGAGCGAAGATTTCATGCACCAAGGAAAAGTTTGGTACCGTACCAGCAAATTTCACAAATCAGATCGCGGGTATGACGAACCCAATCCGGACGCAATACCAATTTCCGGAGAGCAAATTATCAACTTCTACAACGCATACCTTGGGTCTTGCATCAGAGCTATTAACCAGTTAATCGAAGACGACCGAGTTGTAGCAGCAATTCTCTTTGACAAGAAGAATGTCATCCCGGAAGAGGAATCGTTTGGAGAATTTGCTTTCAGCTTCGGAGGTTGGGACAATGATCCCGAAGGAGAAGTAGCAAAGGCAATGGAAGAATCCGGAATTGAAGGTGCTATGCGAGTAAGCTCTGGCTTCAGAAAGTCATACGTTGGGCTTAAGGACGGAGTTATCTTTTTGAGTAACTTCGGATTCAAAGGAACTGTGATGGAAGTGTACAAACCGTAATCAGCAAAGTGCAGCAAGACCCCATTCCCCATAATCAGGTAGTAGGGTCTTGCATATTTAATAGCTTTATATGGGTATTTAAACTATATACTTGTTATGTAACATTATGAAGCTTCAATTCGCACAAAACGTGGATTTTACGCGAATTAAGTGCCATAATCGCGTATTTTCAGGCTGAAAATCTTTGCATTTCCCGTTAAAAGGGTCTCTCGGATCAAACAAAGCCAACTGGTCAGCCTCTTTGTCAGCTTTCAGCTGATTGGCAATGTACTCCTTGATGGCTTTCGTATTCTTTCCTACTGTATCTACATAATACCCTCGACACCAGAATTCTCT
>JAFRAB010000039.1 GCA_017405675.1 Erysipelotrichaceae bacterium | reverse complement strand
CATCTTTACAGGAATATATCACATTAGTTGAAGACTGGATTGAGTTTTACAACACTGAGAGAATCAGACTTAAAAAGAAGTGATTGAGAAATCACTTCCTTAGGTTTTTATTTTTTGCGAACTAAATGGGGTCCACTCTCTGAGCAGGGTTTTGTTATGGTTTTGTGTTAAAAGTACCTGAAATCGCCGATATAAATGGATATTGACTGTTACGATTCAAGGATATAATATAAAATTAGAAGTTAAGGTTTGTAACTCGCTAACTCCGAGGCTTATCCTTAGAACAAAAAAGAAATCTGTTCATTTTTGTTTTGAGGCTGCTTGGGAGTTTTATTTCTTTATAACAATAATCTATATTTCAGGAGAACAAAAACATGATCGAGTTAGGTGTTTCACTATATCCGGAACAGGAAACCAAACAGGAGATTGAAGAATACCTTTTAATGGCAGAAAAATATGGGTTTACCAAGGTGTTTACCAGTCTGTTTTCCGTTGAAGGAACCAGAGAAGACATAATCAGATATTTCGGTGATCTCTGTGAAGCAGCACACAGACACGGGATGAAGGTTTATGGTGACTGTAATGCCCGATTCTTCATGCAGATGGGCTGTACACCGGAGGATCTGTCAGTATTTAAGGAAATAGGCATAGATGTTCTGAGACTTGACCTGATGTTCAATGACGAACGAGATGTTAAAATCGTCAACAACGATCAGGGATTGGGTATTCAGCTCAATGCCAGCCTGGTTGATTCCGTAAAGAGGATCATTGATCAGGGCGGCGATAAGAAAAGGATCATCGGTTCATACAACTTCTATCCGCTGAGATACTCAGGCGCAGGCAGCGAAGCTGTTTACGAAGCAAATCAGTTCTTCAGAAAGGAAGGAATTAAGACACAGATCTTTATTTCATCAAACGTAAAGGGAGCCCATGGGCCTTGGCCTGTCAGTGACGGGCTGCCAACGATTGAAGAAGACAGAGATCTTCCGGTAGGATTACAGTTAAGACACGTCCTGGCTTTAGGATGTGATGAAGTGATTTTCGGCAATGCCTTTGTATCAGAAGACGAATTCAGAGAAATTGCCGAGACCATGAAGGAAATTTACGTTTTCGCTGAAGACAGACCGTTCTACTTCCCGGGGTTAAGGACACAGATACCTATCGGTGACATTGAAAGAATACCTTTAAGAATAAAACTGGCTGATGATGTGTCAGATGTTGAAAAGGAACTGTTATTTGTCTTCAACAAGCACAATGTCAGCGAATACACACATGTGATCATCAGATCAAGATGGGGAAGAATGGATTTCAGACCAATATCCATTCCTCCAAGAGAATGCAATAAGGAATACCTTGAACCTGGTGATGTCGTCATCATCAATGATAAAGGGACCCGTTATAAAGGCGAAGTTCACATTGCCATGAAAAGAATAAAGAATGCAGGTCATTATAACTATGCAGGAAGAATTGCCGAAGAGGAGATGTTCCTGCTTGACCTGCTGAAATACGGCATGAATTTCGGTTTTCTCAGATAAGGTTTTTAATACCATTCAGGTATAAATAATATTCATTATCATAATAAGAAAAAGAAAGGAGTTTAATGAGTATGAAAAACTATGATGAATTAGCTTCGAAGATCATTGAATATGTCGGCGGAAAAGCTAACATCTCTCATGCTGCACACTGTCTGACCAGACTGCGCATCACGCCAAAAGACACCAGCCTCGTTAAATTGGATGAACTCAAGAAGCTCGGCGTCATTGGCGCACAGATGATCGGCGACCAGGTGCAGGTCATTATCGGCACCGATGTCGGTGACGTATACAATTCATTCGTTAATGCTTCAGGCGTTGAAAGAGCAGCAGCCATTGACGAAAACCTTGACCCTGATCTGGTTAAGCCTAAAAAGACCATCAAGGATATCTTAGGCTCAATCTTCCCGGCAATTGTATCCTGCGTATTCCCGATCTTACCGGCTCTGCTGGCTTGCGGTATGCTGCAGGCATTCGTAATGCTGCTGATCAATTTCAAGATTCTTTCACCTGATTCACCTACGGTAGCTACCTTCACATGGGTATACAGCGTAGCATTCAACTTCCTGCCTGTTCTGGTAGGTTATGCTGCATCAAGGAGATTTGGCGTTAAGGCCGCCATGGGCATCTTAATGGGTGCTATCCTGATTGACCCTGCTTTCGCAGAACTTGTAGCTACAGGCAAGGGTGCTACAATTCCTCAGCCAGGCGGACCTCCTCAGGTCATTCCAGGTACAGGCAACGCCGGATTCATCTTCGGCTTACCAATTTATCCAGCTGATTACAAGAGCACGATCCTTCCGGTAATCATGTGCGTATTTGTAATGAGCTATATTGAGAAATTCCTCAACAAGATCATTCCAAAGCAGATCAGATTCGTATTAGTACCATTACTGGAAGTCCTGATCATGGTTCCATTAGGATTGCTCGTACTGGCTCCTATCGGACACAGGCTCTCTGAATGGTTCGCCGGAATTCTGATTGGAGCAGTCATGAGTCCTGCTGGTCCGGTAGTAATCTGCTTACTGTGCGCATTATATCCATTCGTTGTCATCACCGGTATGCACTTCAACCTGATGGCTGTAGCCATGGCTACCGGTTCAAAATATGGCAAGAACGTTATCACTGCACCTGCAGGCTTCCTGTTCCAGTATACACAGGCTGCCGCATGTCTGGCTGTTGGCCTTAAGGCTAAGGATCCGGATCGCAGATCACTTGCTCTGTCATGCGCATTCTCTGATGCCGTTCCTGGCATTTCTGAACCAGGTATGTATGGTATTACCTTCAAGTACAGAAAGTCATTATATGCTGCCATGATCGGTTCAGCAGTAGGCGGTATCATCTGCGCCATCCTGAATGTTGGTTCATATGCCGGCGGTCCTCCAGGACTGTTCACATTCGGTATGTTTATCAACCCTGCTGGCGGCGGAACTAAGGATCTGACCAACATGATCATTGCCATAGTCGTTGGCGCAGTTGTCACCTTCGTTCTGACCATGATTTTCTACAAGGACGAAGAAGCTGACGCAATCGATGCCAAGAATTAATCCATAATATGGCAAAATTTCCTGAAAACTTCTTATGGGGAGGCGCTACTTCTGCCGCTCAGATAGAAGGCGGAAGATGCGAAGACGGAAAAGGTCTTTGCCATCTTGACTATGTTTTCTATCGCGGTCCTAAGATTCCATGCAATTTCATGCTGAAAAAGGATTACGAAAGGGCTAAAGCGGAAGAAGCAACCATGAACTTCCCTAACAGAAGGGGTATTGATTTTTATCATCACTATAAAAAAGACATAGCTTTGCTGGCTGAAATGGGCTTCAGATCTTTCAGAATGTCCATTTCCTGGACAAGGCTGTTCCCGACGGGTCTGGAAGAAAAACCGGATCCAAAAGGAGTCGAGTTCTATCACAACGTATTCGCAGAACTGCATAAGTATGGTATCGAACCTCTGGTAACCATGATCCATTATGAGCTCCCAATAGTATTTGTGGAGAAGTATGATGGCTGGGTATCGCCGGAAGTAATACCGTATTGCGTCAAGTATCTGAAGTTCCTCATTGATGAATATAAGGATGAGGTAAAATACTGGCTGACATTCAATGAAATCAACATGGTTACAGCCGTACCTTGGTTAGGCGGCGGAATCATTCTCGACAGATACGATGAAATTGAAATGCCTAAGGGCTTCCGTCCATTTGCACCGTTACCGCCTCAGATGGCAGAAAGATGGGAGAATGCCTCACACCAGGCTCTTCACCATCAGTTCATTGCAAGCGCCATGGTGGTAAAGTACGCTCATGAAACGGCACCGAACTGTCTGATTGGCAATATGTTCAATCTGCATCATCTGTATCCGGAGACACCTTCTCCTGCAGATGCCTACAGAGCGCATGAAGAAACGGAATACAACATGTTCTTCTGCGATGTCATGGCCAAGGGGTATTATCCGGCCTGGATAAAGTCATACTATAAGAAGAATAACATCAACATTAAGTGGTATGACAATTACGAACAGATACTTTCAGAAGGAAAGGTAGACTTCATTTCACTGAGTTATTATCTTTCTTCGATCGTAACTGCCGATCCAAAGAGACAGGAAAGAATCGGATCTTTCATCAGAACGCTGCATAATCCATATCTGGAGACCAGTGATTTTGGCTGGCAGATCGACCCAACAGCCTTAAGGATCTCACTTAATGAATTAAGAGACAGATTCAATCTTCCGATTTACATTGTTGAAAACGGCTTAGGCGCGTTTGAAGAACTGGGAGAAGACAAGACTGTTCACGACAATTACCGCATAAATTATCTGCGTAAGCACATCAATGCCATCGCTGAAGCCATTGAAGACGGTGTAAATGTCATAGGATATACGCCTTGGGGATGCATTGACCTGGTATCATGCTCACTGGTATCAATGAGCAAGCGTTACGGTTTTGTCTATGTAGACGCTGATGATGAAGGCAACGGTACATATAACCGTTACCGTAAGGATTCATTCTACTGGTATAAGAAAGTAATCGCCAGCAACGGTGAGGATCTCGATTAAAGTATTAAATTAAGAAAAGGCATTAATTGGCTCTCTAAAATAATTGGTGGGAACTCCACTGAAGTTGGTGGGCAAGTTGGTGGACTAGCGATAAGAAAATGAAAGGACCAAGATGCGAAAATCGAGGTCCTTTTAACATGGAGAAAACTATTTTTTAATGTAATGTCCGCGCTTCTTACCGATT